>DAIRES010000001.1:5161-32166 GCA_036795465.1 Hyphomonadaceae bacterium | reverse complement strand
CGATCTCCCCTCACGCGATTACGCAACCGGCTGGAGGCCGGGCTTCGTGATACAGACAAGGATGGGCCGCGCGCGGCGCTTGTTCGATCGATTGATGATGTCGACAGTGTGCTCGACACCTTCAACGCTGTGCTGCGATTATCGCGCGTGCAGGCGGGAGCGACAGGTTCGTTCCGCCGCACCAATGTGACCGGCATCACCGACGAGCTTGCCGAGTTGTATCAGCCCGTCTGCGAGGAGAAGCGGCTGGCGTTCAACTACGCGCCTCAAGGCGAGCTTTTCGTGCTGGCTGACCGTGATCTGATCGCGCAGGCGATGTCGAATCTCATGGACAACGCCGTGAAATACACTCCTGAGGGCGGCGCAATCCGTCTGGATGCGCGGCGAAGTGCAGATGGAGATGTCGAGTTGGTGGTCGTCGACTCTGGGCCGGGCATACCGGTCGAGGATCGTGAGCGAGCTGTGGAGCGCTTTGTCCGACTGGAGCAGTCACGTAGCCAGCCGGGCAGCGGTTTGGGGCTCAGCCTGGCATCCGCTGTTGCCGAGGCGCATACAGGCAAGCTGGTGCTTGGCGATGGTGGAGGTCCTCCCACGCGCCCAGGATTGTCAGTTACCTTGCGACTGCCCGCGGCATGACGTTGGTGCGGATGGACCGGGCGATCCTGCACGCTAGTTTGCCGGCATGAACGACCGACTCGAAAATCCCGGCCTTGGCGCAATGCAGGGGGTAGCAGGCGATCCACTGGCCGCGCTCAAGCTTGCCACACGCTATTCGGATTATATTGCGCGGGCTGAACGCCGCCGGCCCGAGCTGCTGGAACAGCTTGCAGCCGGACCTGAAGAGGTGCTTGCGACAGCCTTGGCCGATATCGAGGCTGCGGGTGCGATCACAGGTCCGCTGGAGGTTCCAATGCGGGCGATGCGGCTGGCAAAGGAAGCCGCGCATATGGCGATCGCCGCGGGTGATCTTTCCGGAATGTGGAATCTCGACGATGTCGTGGAGCGGCTGACACAGCTGGCAGACGCATCGGTGCGATCTGCGCTGAGATTAGCTATCGGTTCTGCGTGGGCGGCAGGCTCATTCGGTGAAGTGCGCGACAGCCAGGAGATGCCCGGCCTGTTCGTGCTTGCGATGGGCAAGATGGGCGCCCGCGAACTGAACTATTCGAGCGATGTAGATCTGATCTTGCTGTTCGATCTCGATGTGCTGCCGATACAGGGATTGCGCGTGAAGGAGGGTATGGCCCGCCTGGCGCGCGATCTCGTTCGTGTTCTCGAAGAGCGAACAGTGGATGGCTATGTATTTCGGACGGATCTGCGGCTGCGCCCTGATCCTTCGTCCACCAGTCCCGCTGTCTCAACTCAATTTGCGACGAGCTATTACGAGAGCGTAGGTCAGAACTGGGAGCGGATGGCCCACATCAAGGCGCGCGTCTGCGCTGGAGATGTGGCGACGGGCGAAGCGTATCTAAAGGAGCTGCAACCGTATGTCTGGCGGCGGCACCTGGACTATTGGGCGATCGCGGATATCCACTCGATCAAGCGTCAGATTCACTCGCATGGTGGCCATGCGGAACTCGCATCGCCTGATTTTGACGTAAAGCTGGGCCGCGGCGGGGTGCGCGAGATCGAGTTTTTTGCGCAGGTGCAGCAGCTCATTCTTGGCGGCCGCCGGCCACAGCTTCGAACACCACGGACCAAAGATGCGGTGGCGGTGATGGCGGATGCGGCCATCATTGCGCCAGAGGTCGCTGAGGACCTGTCCCGCGCCTACGATTTTTTACGTTCGATCGAGCATCGCATTCAGATGTTGAACGATGAGCAGACCCATCATCTTCCCGCATCAGCGGAGAAGCGTGCAGCTGTTGCAATACTGTGCGGCTATTCTGAACAGGCCGCTTTCGAAGGCGACATAGCGTCCGTCAGGCGCCGCGTGCACGGCATCTATTCTGATCTTTTCGCCGCCGAGGAGCGCTTGTCGGGAGAGGCGGGCAATCTCGTGTTCACCGGCGTGGATGATGATCCCGGCACCCTCGCGACCTTGAAGTCGATGGGCTTCAGCGATCCGGCGCGTATTATCCACGTTTTTCAGCAGTGGCATCGTGGGAGCATTCCCGCGACAAGATCGGCCCGCGCCCAGCAGCTGCTGACATCGCTGGGGCCGCGCTTGCTTGAATCCATGTCCAAGGCAGGTGAACCAGACGCGGCGTTCGAGCGGTTCCAGGAGTTCTTTTCGGGGCTTGGATCGGGCGTGCAGGTGATGTCGCTGATGCTGGCTGAACCGGCGCTTGCCCGTGACGTCATCGAGACGATGTCGTTTGCTCCAAAGCTGGCAGCCGATCTTGCCCGGCGGCCGGCCCTCATGGATTCGATGCTCGAACCTTCGTTTCGCGCTCCCGCGCAGAATGATCCGAAAGGCGCTCGCGAGGCGCGGCTTCGTGACCAGCTGAAGCGAGTTGAAGATTTCGAGGGGCAGCTCAACGTTGCGCGACGTTTCCATCGCGAGGAAGCTTTCCGCATTGGATATCAGCTTCTACGCGGAGCCATCGGCGCGGCCGAAGCAGGTGTCGCCTATGCCGATCTTGCCGACGCCTGCGTCTCCTGTCTTGCCGATGTATGTGAGCAGGATGTGCTTTCCCGTTTTTCCGGTCGCATCGGCAAATGGGCAGTTTGCGCGCTTGGCAAGTTTGGCGGTCGTGAATTGACCGCCACGTCCGACCTCGACCTCATGCTGATTTACGAGCCGGAAGACGAAAGCGCCGGAAACCTCGCAGCGCGTTTTGTGCAGCGGCTCATTGCTGCGCTGTCTGCGCAGACCGAAGAAGGCGCGCTGTACGAGGTCGACATGCAGTTGCGGCCATCCGGCCGCGCAGGCCCGGTTGCTGTCCGGTTCTCATCGTTCGAAAGTTATTATCGCGAAGACGCCTGGACCTGGGAGTTCATGGCGCTGACTCGCATCCGCCCGGTGGCGGGAGACGCCGATCTCGGCCGGCGCATAGTTGAGGCCGCGCGCGATGCTTTACGCACCAAGGCTGCCGATCCGAAAATCACCGAAGACGTAGCTGATATGCGCCGCCGTATGGCGCGCGAGCGGCCCGCGCGCTCGCAGTGGGACATAAAGCTCGCGCCAGGCGGGCTGGTGGATATCGAATTCGTCATCCAGCATGCGATCCTTCTGTCTGCCGCAGATGTTCCCGGCGCGGTGATCCCCACCTCCATGGACGCCATCCGGGCCATTGCCTCAGCGGGTAAGTTGGCTCCCGGCGAAGCCGCCGTGCTGGCTGAAGGGCTTACCTTTCAACTCAACCTGCAGCAGGCGTTACGGATCGCTTCCGGTGACAAGTTTGAGCCAGATAACGCGTCGGCTGGTCTGAAGGCGTGGCTATCCAATCATCTGGCTTTGAAGGATTTTTCTGCTCTCGACGCTCATCTCTCAAGGATCCAGGCGGCCGTTGCTGCGTTGCGAGCGCGGAAACTCGGACCGCTCACGACGGAACAGCCGCCCACCAGCGTTTGAGCTCTGGAATACAGGAGTAAGCCAGACGCGCTGAGATCGGCTCCACAGAAGAGCAATCAACGCTCGGCAAATGCCGCAGCAGGATGCATAAGCGTGGAGAGTGGTTCAGTCTCGAACAACTTGCCCCAGCGGGCAGCTTATCGACTCTCGGAGTTGGCTCCAAGGCCATGCGGGATCCGGACGAAGAACTGGTGCGTCGTGTCGGCGGCGGCGACAAGCGCGCCGCTGCTGAACTCGTACGCCGTCACCTTCCCAGAATGGTCGGTCTGGCGCGCCGGATGCTCGGCGATCACGCGGAGGCCGAGGACGTGGCGCAAGAGGTTTTCCTGCGGGTGTGGAAGCATGCGGGCGCGTGGCAACCGGGCAAGGCAAAATTCGAAACATGGATGCACCGCGTGGCGATGAATCTTTGTCTCGACAGGCTGCGTCGCAACGGGCGACAGGGCGGTGAAGTCTCCCCCGAGACGCCGGATGGTCGTGCGTCAGCGACACGTGCGCTTGATGATCGTCAACGGCGCGAGCGAGTACGCGATGCGTTGCAATCGCTTCCGGAGCGTCAACGTGCGGCGCTCGTCCTTTGCTATTATCAAGATCGATCAAATATCGAAGCGGCTGACATTCTGGGCGTCAGTGTCGACGCGTTGGAAAGTCTTCTGTCGCGAGCTCGCCGTACGCTGAAGTCCGCCCTGTCGGCTGAACGAGCCGACTTGCTCAGCGGCCTTGAGACGAGTTGAGGAAAGCCATGAACGAAGCACGCTTTGTAGAGTTGCTGGGCGCCTACGGCGCCGAGCTTGCGCGTTGGCCGGATGGCGACCGGAGTGAAGCCGAGGCGTTCCTGGAAATTGCGCCGCACCGGATCAAGGATATCTGGGAAAGCGAGCGCGCCTTCGATCATCTTCTTGCGCTCGAAAAAGACATGCCCGCCTCCATTTCGCTGGAGACGCGTGTTTTGGCGCGTTCATACGAACGTCGGATCGTGCGCAGGCCTATCAGCGGAATGGGCGCTTGGCGCGTGTCGCAGTGGTGGGCGGGCGGCGCGCTAGCCGCGTCGCTCGCGCTTGGGTTCGCGGTTGGATATGTGGGAGAGCCTGCTGCGCCCGTCGATGCCGACTACGCTAAAATGTTGACTGTTTCAGGGGGTGGGGCAGGCGCGATCTTCATCACCGCCATGAACGATCCGGAGAGGTGAGGGGCGAATGCCGTCGAAGGTTTCCCTTTTTCTCATAGGGTCGCTGGCGCTGAACGCGGCGCTGCTGGGGATTGTCGGGGGGCGGATATTCAGTCCCGCCAGCGCCGAGCCGACCGTTCAAATGCAACTGGAACGTTACGGCCCAACGGCGGACGTTGTGGCTGCTGCGTGGGCGCAGCTGCCGGAAGCCGATCGCACAGAGTTGCGCAATCAACTGCGTGAAAGCTGGGTGACGATGGCGAATGAACGGCAACGTCTCAGGGATGCTGGTGAGGCGGTCTATAATGCTGCCCTTGCTGAGCCGTTCGACGAGAACAGGCTTCGGGATGCGGTCGCCATTTTTCAGCTGCGGGAAAAACATCTGCAGGATCTCGCAGAGGACATTTTGATCAGCCATCTTGGCAAGATGCCGCCGCAAGCGAGGGCAACCGCCGCGACGGGATTGCTGACGCCTTTCAATGCACGCATGCAGAGGGCGGACAAACGCGAAGGTTCGCCGGACAGCAAGCGCGACACGCACATTGTCGATGAAGGTAAGGTGGCGAATAAGCCGTCCAACTAGGTCAGACGGCGAAGGTTTCGCGTGTTCTTTCGCTCGTGTTGTTGGTCTTGAGTGTCGGCAGGAAGATCGAAACCGTGGTGCCGACGCCGAGTGTGCTTTCGATCGTAATGTAGCCGCCGTGCATTTCAGCGAATGATTTTGTCAACGCCAGGCCAAGTCCGGTGCCACGGACATTGCGCTGTTGAGATTCCAGCGTCGCAACTTGTTCGAAAGGCTGTGCAAGGCGAGGCAGGTCCTCGGGCGCGATGCCGATGCCGGTATCCACCACGCGTATGACGATCCACTGGCCTTCCAGTCCGATGGTGACGTGGATTTCGCCACCTGGGTCGGTGAACTTGATCGAATTGGTGATGAGGTTGAACGTCATCTGCTTGATGGCGCGGTGATCACCGTTGATATCCGGCAGATCATCGTCAGGATCGAACATGAGGGCGATCTCGCGATCCGCACAGCGACGGCGGGCAAGCTTCACAGCGCCATCAACCGCATCGACCGGATCGATCAGGGCAGGGGACAACCGCATCTTGCCGGCTTCGATTTTCGACATGTCGAGAATGTCGTTGATCATTTCCTCAAGGTGCTTCGCGGCCTGCACGATGTCCTGCGCGTATTCCTTGTAGCGCTCGCTTCCCAGCGGACCGTAGATCTCATTGGCCATCATCTCGCCGAAGCCGTTGATGTGATTCAGCGGGGTACGCAGTTCATGACTCATGTTCTGCAGGAACGAGCCTTTGGCTTGCGCGGCCCGTTCGGCTCGCGCTTTCGCTTCAGCATATTTTTCGGCAAGTTCCTGTGCCTGACCTTTTGTGCGCTGGAGTTCTTCAACCATCGCGCGCAGACGCCGCTCGCTTTTTTGAAGGCCGGTCTCCTGACGCTTCATGTTGGTGATGTCGAGGCCGACAGTGATAAGGCCGTCAGTCGCCGTGCGCCGGTCGACAAGGCGTATCCACGTGTCCGACAGCAGCAGCATTTCGCGGGCGTTTGCGTCGTCGCCGAGCGGGCGTTCAACGCGGACAAACTTCGACAGTTCAGCCATTACCAGATCGTACGAGGCGCCAGCCTGCACCACGCCTTTGTCGAGATTGAAGACGCGGGCGAATGCGGCGTTCCAGTGGGTAAGTCTCTTGCGGCTGTCCCAGACCGCAAACGGGCCAGGGTGAGCGTCGAGTGCGGTGCGTGCGAGCGCCTCTGCACGGCGGGAGCGGTGCTGCGCCTGAATGCGGTCAGTGACGTTGAGTATGGCGCCCGTGAAAGAGGCGTCACTCTGGGCGCCGATCAATTCGAAATACTTGTCAGCCGTGCGGCCTGCACCCTGGAAAGCGACGCTGATCTGTCGCTGGGATGAGGCGCTTTCGATTGCATCCTGAACGCGCTTGCGATCGTCGTCCGCGATCATCGATGTGAATTCGTCGAGCGTCATGTCGCCGTGACGGATGGCTCCAACAAGGGCGCCGGCTTCCGCTCCGACCGTGAGGAGTTGGCTTCGCGGGTTCCAGCGCCACAGACCGATTACGCCAGCTACTTCGAACGCGGTCCAGGTCGACTGTTCCAGTGCGGCGGGTGTCGGGATTTTTGCTTCGGCATCAGCTTTCTCCTGCTGAACGCGACGAATGACGCCGACGAGCCCAAACACAGCAAGCAGCGGGGCGGCGAGCAGCAGGCCGTAGATCACAAGGCGATTGAGATCGCCCCAGTTCAGCATTGGCGTTGGCTTGAATACACAAGCCGCGAGGCCGGCGTTTTCGACGGGCGCGCACGCAACGGCTGAGCGCTCGAAGTCCACCGACTCGAAGCGCGCGTTGATAGGCATCGTGTCAGCGGGTATCAGGTGGAACTGCCGACCTTCGAGGGGCTCAAGCATCAAGGCTGAGCTGGTCCGGATGCCTGATACCCAGCGGCCCTGGCTGTTCTTCGCGAAAACACGCACGCCACCATCGTCGGCGAGCTGAGCCCACACGCCAGCGGGGGGCTCCCGCTCGGCGACAGCGTCGAACGGTACGCCACGCCGGATGGTCTCAAGCGACGCGCCGGTGAGAAGGAGCCCTTCCATGCGCGCGCGCGACGCGATCAGTTCCGCACGGACGTGACCGGCGAGGCTCTCCGCTTCGCGTTGTTGCTGAACGAGGGTGGAGGTATCCGCGGATTGGCGTTCTTCAAATGCCTTCAGCGCCAGGGCGCTGCCGAATGTCAGCATCAGGATTGTAAGCATGCCGATGGGAACCGCAGTACGCGGCTTAGCAGGCGCTGGAATGCGCGCTTTCCCTCCTGCAGGCACCCTCGTCCCCAAGACGATTCCTTCCGTAACCGAACGGATTCACCAGTTTTGGATTCGAAAAGCTGCGAAAGGGTTAACGAGGGATTAACTGTGGGCCATCCGCTTGACCCATGTTCGCCGACTCAGGCGGCGTTGTCCTGCTTCATGGACAGCAGGGTGGCGCCCTTCGGTCCAAACAAGTTTTCCCGGCGCTCTTTGCCTTTGTAATTGTCGTCTTTCCGCCGGCGGCGATCAGGGCCGAAATATACGCTCGTGCGTATGAACGAGCGCGGCGTGTTGATGACGGCGCAAACCTTCCGGTAGAGCTCAGTCGCGGTAACGGGTTTGGCGCAAAACTCCGTCACGCCGGCATCGCGCGCCTGTTCGACCTTTGATTTCTCGGCATACGCTGTCAGCATGATTATCGGCACGAAGTGGTTCGGGCTGTCTTCCGCTGTGCGGATCAGCTTGGTGAACTCGCAACCATTGATCGGATCCATGGCGAAATCCGTGATGATCAGGTCGATCGGCGTGCCCCGAATGATGCTGAACGCGTCGGCCGCATTGCTTGCATCGAAGAAATCCTTGACCTCAAAGCCACGCAGGATGGTCTTGATGATGTTGATCATGTGGTGGTTGTCATCGACAACCAGAACTTTCAACCTCTCCAACATGCGGTCCATGGCGCTTTACCCCACTATGCCGCGCTGCGCAGCGAGCGGGGGCTGCGCGCGAAGAAGTTTTCATCGATGATTGGGCGGCCATAGAAATAGCCTTGGGCGTATTTCACGCCAGCTTCCAGAAGGAGCGCGCGATCGGATTCTGTTTCGATCCGCTCGCCCACTGAAGTGATGCCGAGCTCGGCGCACATCCGGGCAACATTGCGCATCAGCGCCAGCCCCCGGAGGTTCGTTTCCGACGACTGCAGGAAGCTGCCGTCAAACTTGAGACCGTCGACGTCCAAGGCGCGCAGGTATCCGAACGAGGCCGACCCGGCTCCAAAGTCGTCAAGCGAAACACTGATGCCGCTGGAGCGCAGCTTGCTGACGGCGCGGGCAGCCGTTTCAATATCGTGGATGTGCGCGCTTTCCGTGACTTCCACGATAAGCCGGCTGCGGTGAAACACGTGCCCCGAGATCACGGCACATAGCTCGCTTATGACTTCCAGTCGCTGAAGCGACTCTCCGGAAATGTTCACGGCCAATCTGAAATCAGGATCGAGATTGGCCTCGAGTTGAGCCGCTGCAGCGCTGATCATGATGTAGTCGAGATGGGCGATCTGTCCGCTTTTCTCGGCTGCGGCGATCAGGCTGACCGGAGAGTCTTCGCCGTTGAAGCGCGCAAGGACCTCATAGTGGCTGACGGCCCCCGAACGCGTTTCCACAACGGGTTGGCGGGCGGCCATCAGGCGGCCATTCATGACTGCGTCGCGAAAACGCTCCGCCATGATCTCATCCATACGGTCACCGCGCACGCGGCCGGACGACGGCATGCGCGAGATGATGAAATTGAAGCTGTTCGGCGAGTTGCTGTTGCGCTGGACAACGATGCGCCGGCCACCTTCGATGGAGCAGGTGTCTTCCCAGGACAGCCGTCGGCCCGGCGCCAGCGCCCACAATTCTTCGCGCAATCTGCTGCCTTCGGCTTCACTGATCAGATCAATGGCGCTGCGACCGATCAGGCGGTCGGCTGTAGGGTGATGCAAAAGCATCGCGTCGCCTTCGGCTTCCACAATGCGTCCGCTGGCGTCTGTCGAGACCAATAGGTCAGCGGCCGCGAAAGCAAAGTCGCGGAAACGCGCACTATCGAGTGTTGAAAGCGACATCCCTGCCGTCCGGCCATATCAACGCATTTTCAACGTTAACGACGCATGATTAGTCAGCGGTTAACGATACCATACCTGAGGCTAGGGACTTGATACGGCTCGGCTTTAGGCGGGATCAGCCAGAGCGCGGCCGATAATGTCGAGGGCGTTTCGCGATAGCCCGGCTTCCGACAGCCGCACGAGTTCGGCGCGCGCTTTTTCCCGGCGTGGCGCGTTGAAGGTCCGCCAGCTCTCGAAGGCCGTCGACAGGCGAGCAGACAGCGCCGGGTTCAGCGGATCGACCTTTAGGATAAGGTCTCCAAGAAAGCGGTAGCCCCAGCCGTCTGCCGTGTGGAAAGCCACCGGGTTGTTCATGGAGAAAGATGCCGCCAAAGCGCGGACTCGGTTCGGATTGCGCAGGTCGTAATCCGGGCGCTCCACAAGGCGCTGCAAACGTTCGCGAAGATCGTCGCGAACGGACATTGCCTGTGCGCCATACCATTTGTCGATGACCAGTGGAGAGGCTTTCCACTTGAACTCGAAGTCACGCAGCGCGGCATCGAAGGCATCGCTTTCGATGTTCGAGAGCGCGGTCAGCGCGGCTAGTGTTTCGGTCATCGTGTGGGACAGGCGATATGCCTGGGCCACGAGGCCTTCATGCCTGTCGCCGAGTGACGACAGCAGCGACAGCGCAGAAGCACGGAGGGAGCGACGGCCGGCTGCGCGAGCAGACGAGTCGAATGCCACAGGCTCTGTCTTGTCCAAAACGGAGAGAAGCAGGTCCTCCAGAGCCCGGGCGATAGCGCGACGAACGTGCTGGCGAACAACGTGGATCGCTGACGGATCTGCGTCGCGTACGTCGAGGATCAATTCGCCAACCGTGGGAAGATAAAGCAGAAGTGCTGCATAAGCGGCATCGCTTTGCGCGGCGCGAGTCACCGAATGGCGGAGTGCCTGCACGAAGCTATTCAGTCGCGCCTGGTCTGGTTCGCGCGCGCCGCCGCGAACAGCGTCCAGAATCAGGGCGCGGGCGATTGTCTGCAACGCTTCCCATTGCGCAAACGGATCATCGTCAAACCCGGCCAGGGATGCGCGATCGGATTCTGTAAGATCGTCTGCCAACCGGATCGGCGCAGAGAAGCCCCGGTTCAAGGACGGACGCGGCTCGGAGGCGGCATCGCCAAACGTGAACTGCATGGAGCTTTTTTCAAGCAGCACGACGTGTTCGTGGGATGGCGGCGCATCACCAATACGCGTCTCCATTTTTGCCCCGTTCACATCGAACAGTGCGACGCGGATCGGAATGCGGACCGGCGACTTGTCCGGTTGGCCGGGCGTTGGCTGAACTGTTTGCGTCAGCGTGAGGCGCCAGGTCCGCTCTGATGGATTGTAATCGCCCTTGGCGCGGACGGCGGGGGTGCCGGCCTGAGCGTACCAGAGAGCGAAAGCGGAAAGATCCTGATCCGTTGATGCCTGAAACGCCGCAATGAAATCCTCGATCGTCGCGGCAGTGCCGTCGAACGTGTCGAAATACCGATTCATGCCCGCGAAAAACGCTTCATCGCCCACGATAAGGCGCAACATGCGGATCAGTTCGGCGCCCTTTTCATAGACAGTCGCTGTGTAAAGGTTGTCGATGCGGGCGTAGGTATTCGGGCGTACGGCATGCGCCAGCGGGCCGGCGTCTTCCGGGAACTGACGTGTGCGAAGACGGATCACTTCCTTGATGCGGGCAACCGCAGGGGAGCGCATCGCCTTCGTGAATTCCTGATCGCGATAGACTGTCAGGCCTTCCTTCAAGCAGAGCTGGAACCAGTCGCGGCACGTGATGCGGTTACCAGTCCAGTTGTGGAAGTACTCGTGCGCGACGATGCTTTCGATCGCTTCGAAATCGGTGTCGGTGGCCGTCTTGCCATCAGCCAGCACGTAGGCCGAATTGAAGATGTTCAGGCCCTTGTTTTCCATTGCGCCGAAATTGAAGTCGC
The DNA here is from genome assembly GCA_036795465.1 of Hyphomonadaceae bacterium. GTDB lineage: Bacteria > Pseudomonadota > Alphaproteobacteria > Caulobacterales > Hyphomonadaceae > UBA7672. The sequence continues at coordinate 20,855 of DAIRES010000001.1, read as the reverse complement.
GCACGGCGACGATCTGGAACACGTCGAGATCATACTCGCGCCCAAAAACATCTTCGTCCCACGACATGGCCGCCTTGAGCGATCGCATGGCGTATTCCGCGCGCGGGGCATCCCCCTGTTCGACAAAGATCGAGAGCTTCACCGGCTTGCCAGAAAAGGTGGTGAAGTTGTCCTGGAGGACGTCAAATTCACCGCCGACCAGCGCGAACAGGTAAGAAGGTTTCGGGTGCGGGTCTGTCCATTCGGCAAAATGCCGGCCGTTGCCGAGATCGCCGCTGCCAGTGGGGTTGCCGTTGGAAAGCAGATACGGGCACTTTGCCTTATCCGCTTCGATGCGCACGAAGAAGGGCGCGAGAACATCCGGACGATCGGGATAGTAAGTGATCCGACGGAACCCTTCGGCCTCGCACTGGGTGCAGAAGCGATTGCTGGAAATGTAGAGGCCCGAGAGCTCTGTATTTGCTTCTGGCGAAATGTCGGTTTCGATTTCAAGCGTGAAGACATCGCCCGGCTTGAATATGACCAGGCCTTCCGGTTCGATCGCGTATTCCTGATCTGTCAGCGGTTGCCCGTTGATGCGGATGGCTTTGAGAGTCAGTTTTTCGCCATCGAGCCGCAGCGGAGCATCGGCGTCTCCGGTCCGCCGTATCGTCAACTCCGAGACAACGTGCGTATCGGCAGGTTCGAGCTGAAACAGCATGCGAACTTGTTCGATGCGGAAAGGGAACGGGCGATATTCTGCGAGCCTGACGGGAGGCGGCGTTTCGGTTCGCATGACAAGCGCCCTCGGTCGGCCACGCCGCTATCAATGCTGCGGCGAGGCAATGCCTACAGGGTTTGCCGACAAGATAAAGACCACCGGGCCGGATTCATGCTCAAAGGTTCCGTGAACCCCGAAGAGGCGGCGTTATCCGCCCTATTCGGCTGCTTGTGGCACGCTCAGGTTGTCGCCTGGAGTCTCGTAAATCCGGCGCAGCAGCGCGGTCGCCTTCTTGGCGAGTTCGAGCAGTTCGGCGGGCATATCGTCGGAATAGTTGTGGCCGAACTGGGCGAGCGATTTCGAGATCCGCATCAGGTGCGGCGATGCTTCGATGATGCGGGCCTGGAATTCGATTCTCTGCGGATCGCGGTCGTATTCGGCGCTCGGTACGCGCCAGCCGCCCCAGTTTTTTTCGTCGGTCGTGATGACGGGATATGTGCCCGGTTGCGGGTGGTTCTGGACTTCGTTCGAGTCCTTCCAGCGGTTGCGCGCGCGGTTGATCCGCCAGTTGTCGAAATCAGCGAGATCGTCGACCGGGGCGCCGCTCTTGTCGGCCATAAGTTCGCTGGCGGAGAACTCGCGGCCGAGGCCCACATCGTAGTGGATCTTCAGCGGCTCCTCGAGGCCTTTGACCCATTGGGGAAGCACCGCTTCCACGACGGCCCATGTGCCGACTGGTTTCACGAAGACTTTCTGGTTCTTGTGGAATGCGGCCTTGGCCATGGGACGAAGTCCTCCGGATATCCGGAAAGGACTACCATTTACAGGTTAGGCTCTCATGAATCACGGCGCAAAATCGGGCAGGCGACGCCTGCCCGATCTGCTAACGAGACATTACCTGCATCCCTCATCGAACGGAAAAAGCTGACTATCCGGCACGCGCCAGGTGACTTCTTCCATCGAGCCAGTGCGCTGACCTTTCGCGTCCTTGGCGTAGTACTGGTATTTCATCGAAGAGTAGCTGATTTCGATGTTTTCCGTGGGGGTGGAGCCGTTGTTGAAGTCGGGGGCGATGTTGAAGCTGCGTACTTCAGCGCCTTCAATGATCCACTTCGACTCCACGACCTGGCCGCCGGTGCGGACGGGTGACGTGAAGGTAATCTCGATCCGGCCCAGAGGCTGACCTTCAACAGCGGCCATCATCAGCTTCGGCGACGAGCGGTCCGGGAGCTTGGTAATGTAGATCGGACCGACCGTGGTCGAGCGAACCTGATCCGTCAGGCCTTCAGGATCGGGCATCGAAAAGCTCGAGATGTTCATGCTGGCGCCGCCGACCGCAATCTGACCCTCGAAGCCGCGCAGCGTCGCCTCACCCGGTGCGCCGTCAACCTTGAGGAAAACGTCGGCGCTCGCAGCGCCTGCGCCGGCCAGCGCGATGGCTGACAGAATGCTGGTGCGCGCGAAAATACGGATGCTCATTGGTCCCTCCAGGCCGCGCGCCGTCCGGGGATCGGGTGGTGTAGGCGGCCGACTCGCGGGTTTGTGTCCCCGCTTGTGTGCAGTTGTGAAACCGGCTCGCGGCTGACGTAGGGCGACGGCGCTGTTTGATTGTGGCGATGGTGTCGGGATCGTGGCGCGGGTCAAAACCCTCGACTTTGCGAATACTTAAGCACGGCTTGCTAGCTTGCCCCGAATTCAGCGGCATTCGGCGGACAGGCATGGCGCCCGCGCGCAGGGGTAACAATCAACTTCCGTGGATTGCCGGCTGGGCGCTGGCGGCCCTGATCCTCATCGTCGGGGCTGGCGCTGCCGCGTTCAATCAGGATTTCAGCGAACCCGACAATGCCATGCGGCTGGTGCGCATTCGCGACATGCTGGCGGGCCAGGGTTGGTTTGACAGCGTGCAGCACCGGCTGGGCGCTGCCGACGGCATGCCGATGCATTGGGCGCAATGGATCGACGCGGCCATTGCGGCTCCGATCTTTCTACTCGCCCCACTGACAGGACAGCATGCGGCTGAGGTCGTAATGGCTTTTGCCTGGCCGCTTGGCCTGCTGGCCGTGTTCATGTTGCTGGTTGTGCGCGTGTCTGGAGAGATCGGCTCGCGTGACGATCTGAGGCGCGAAGCAGAATGGTCGGGAGCGATCGTCGCTGCGCTGGCCTTTCCGGCGATCGAGAAATTCGCGCCGGGATCGTTCGATCACCATAGCGTCGAGCTGATCCTGGGCATGGCGGCAGTGCTTGGCCTGATCCGGATGCGCGACGACCCACGCAGCGGACTGTGGGCCGGCGCAGCGCTTGGCCTTGCGGTTGCGACTGCCGCCGAAGGCGTGCCCATGCTGGTGGCCGGCATGCTGGTTGCTGGCATTCTGTGGCTGCTGCAGCCAACTCAATTCGCGAAAGGTCTGGTGTGGCTCGGAGCCGGTGTCGCCGGAGCTTCCATCCTGATGTTCGTCTTGCTGACCGCGCCGGCGGACTGGTTCCGTCCTGTGTGCGATGCCATGGGCGCGCCGTTCATGGGGCTTGGCGTGATCGGCGGCGGAGTAGCGATGTTGCTGCCGAAACTTCCTGCTGCGTCGACCTCGACATTGCTGCGCCGCTTTATCGCGGCGAGCGCTGTTGGTTCGGCAGGGTTGGCGGTGCTGGTATTGCTGTTTCCGGAATGCGCGGGCGGCAGCTATTCCGTTCTGAACCTCGACACCGAAAATCTATGGATCAATCAGGTTTCGGAGGCGCGATCGCTGGCTACGTTGTGGGGCGATGATCCGACCATGATCCTGACGATGGCGGGCGCCGCCTTCGCAGGACTGGTTGCCGCCGGTTTCTATCTGCGTACGCACTGGCGCAGCGCTCACGGCTGGGTTGTGCTGGCTTTCCTTCTGGCGGGTTGGGCCGTTCTGGTCTGGCAGATCCGGGGAGCAACATTCGCGACTGCGTTCGCCATTCCCTTTGGAGCGTGGGCGGTCGCCAAGGCGCGGCGGGATTATCGGAGCAAGGCCTCGGCAGTTCGCGCGCTTCTGTTTGCAGGCGTTGCGGCAAGCTCCGCTGCTGCTGCGTGGGCCAGTGCGGGCGAGGTGCTGCAATCGCGGTTCACGCCACAAGCTACATTGTCGAGTTTCGACGCTAGGACGAAAAACGCCAGATCATGTGCGAAGCCGGAGGCATTCAGCTCGCTTGCGCGCGTTGAACCGGGCACAATGCTCAACCAGTTCTCGCTGGGAGCCAATGTGCTGGTGTGGACGAAGCACAGGGTTCTGGCCGCGCCTTACCATCGCAACATCACGAACACGATGACCGTCATGAACGCCCTGCGTTCGGCGCCGGCGGATGCGCGATCAATCGTCATGAATTCCGTGGCCGACTACGTGCTGGTCTGTCCGGCCGAGCCCGAGACGAGATACTATGCGCGCCATGCGGCGAACGGCGCAGCGCCCGAAGCCACGCTGTCGGCCATGCTCGCGGAAGGCCGGCATCCCGACTGGCTCGCGCCGGTCGATCTCGCTGAATCCCCGCTCAAGCTCTATCGCGTAATCCGCTAGTCGGCCTTTGCCGCCCCGGCAGGCTCTTCTTGCGTGACCGGCCCTTCGGGCGACGCCGCTTCGGTGGCCTTCTCCAGATTCTGGCCGGGGCCGCGTCCGCGCAGTTGAATCTGCGGGATGAAGAGGATCGTGACGAAGGCGATCGCTACAATCACGAGGCTGCCCGTGAAAATGTAGCTCATCGCGTTGGAGATGGACGAAGAGATAAAGCCTTCCATCTGAGGCGGGAGTTTCGATCCGCTTTCGGTCGCCATCGCGGCCAGCTTCTGCATCTCGCCCAGGTCAATCTTCGCGCCGGGGACGCGGGCGGCGATGGATTCAGTCATCTTCGCCATCAGCATCGCGCCGAAGATCGAAACGCCAATCATGCCGCCGCATTGCCGCAAGAACATGCTGGTAGAGGTGGCAACACCGATCTGACGTACCGGAGCGGCGCTCTGCGACACCATGTTGAAGAGGCTCTGCGACGGACCTAGGCCGACGCCGACGAGGAACAGACGCCAGATGACGTCCCACTGCTCGGCCTTTGCGCCCAGCTGGGACATCAGGAAGATGCCGACGAACTGCGTCGCCGCGCCGGCCAGCATCATGCTCTTGTATTTGCCGGTGCGCGTGACGAACCGCCCGGACAGGGTGGCGGACAGGATGAGCCCGGCCATCAGCGGCAGAAGCAGCATGCCGCTATTGGTGGCCTGAATGCCGAGGCCGAGTTGCAGGTAAAGCGGCAGGTAAACGATGGTGCCCATGAACGCCATCGAGATCACGAATGACGCGAGGGTCGTGGTCGTGAACGCGCGAATTGAAAACAGCGTCAGCGGAAGGATTGGCTCCTTCACCGCGCGTTCGATGAAGATGAACATGACGCCGGTGACGAGCGCGAAGCCAAACAGGCCGAGGACGATCGGCGAGGTCCAGCCGTCATCGTTGCCGAATGTCAGCGCGAGCATCAACGCGCCGATCGACAGCACGACAAATATGGCGCCGAACCAGTCGATCTTGCCTCCGCCCGTGTGCCCAAGATTGGGCATCTTGAGCGAGATCATCGCCAGCGCGATCACGGACGTGGGCAAGTTGATGTAGAAGCACCAGCGCCAGCCGGCGACATGCATGCCTGCAACATCGACGCTGCCGTGATCGGTGAAGTATCCGCCGACGATCGGGCCGATGACGCTCGCCAGGCCGAAGACTGCGCCAAACAGGCCTGCGTATCTGCCGCGCTCGCGCGGCGGGAAAAGATCGGCAATTGTTGCGAAGGCGGTGGTGAACAGCGCGCCGCCGCCGATGCCCTGAATGCCGCGGAAGACAATCAGCTGCATCATGCCGTCGCCGACGATCGGCATGTCACCGAACTCACCCGCGAGGCCGCAGAGCCAGGAGCCGACGACGAAGATCACGATGCCGATGATCAGGATCAGCTTCCGGCCGTAGAGATCCCCGAGCTTGCCCCAGATCGGAACCATGACTGTGGAGGTGAGAAGATAGCTGGTCGTCACCCAGGCGTAGAGGTCGAGGCCGTTCAGTTCCCGAATGATCGTGGGCATCGCGGTCGAGACGATTGTCTGGTCGAGCGCGCTGAGCAGGAAGACGATCATCAGCGCCCAGAATGTCAGGCGCTTTTCGTCGGGCGTGGGTTCGCGCCTTGGGGTGGCATCGTGATGCGCCGTCGCGTCCATGGGGAAAAACTCCGGTCAGCAGCCGAAACTGCGCAGTTTCCACGTCAGATACAACGACTGAGCGCGAGTCGCCAGTGGGCCGTAATGTCGCTTACAATCAATAGGGTGGAGTAATCCGACAGGATTTGAAAGCGCCGCGTCGCGCCGATAGGGTGCGGATATGTCTCTGGGAATTCAAAGATGTTCGCGCTGATCGCACGGGTAAGGAACCTGTTGCTGTCGCCAGGAACAGAGTGGGACGTCATCGACCAGGAGGCGACTTCGCCCGGGCGGCTGGCGGTGCGCTATGTCATGCCGCTGGCGATTATTCCCACGGTCGCGATCGTGATCGGGCTTTCCGTGCTGGGTGTTCAGGTGGGCGGCCAGTGGCATCGTGCGCCTCTGCTGGACGTTGCGCTTTCGGCGCTGCTGTTCTTTGCGCTGTCGATCGTGAGTGTGTTCGTTTTTGCCAAGGTGGTTGATTGGCTTGCGCCGAGATTTGGCGCGGCGCGCAATTACACGCAGGCGTTCAAGCTATCAGCGTATTCCATCACCGCCGCGATGGTGGCTGGCGTTCTGACGATTGCGCCGGCGTTGCAGATACTGGCGCTGCTTGGGGCGACTTACAGTCTCTATCTGCTCTTTGTGGGCACGCCAAAGATGATGCACGTCCCCGAAAAGTCCGCCGTGAATTATTCCATCACGGCGACGAGCATGGCGATCGTCCTGGCGTTGCTGGTGGGGCTGGCGACGATGGTGGCAGCTGCGCCTTCCGGAAATCTCTTCCCGCATCTGCCGCGGATTCCGGACCTCTGGAGCAATGAGCCGGAGCCGCTGCCGGCGGTTGGCGTAAATGTGGATGCGCCTCCGTTGCCGCCATCCGCGGGGACGCTGGCGCCGGGCGGCGGAGGCGTGGTGACCGGCGGCGACCTGCGCGGGGCAACTCCGCAGAAGCTGGCGGGGCTCAACCGGGTTGCTGTCGGCGTCGAGCGAAGCGGTCTGTCGGGGCAGCGCACTGTGAATGTGGAGGCCGAGTATCGGGACGGGCGCCGGCAGGTCCTGCTGCAGATCGTGTATTCGAGGACGATTGCAGAGAAGCTCGGGTTTGGCGGCCCTTCGACATCGGAATTCGACCGGGAGACGGCGGATGGCTATTCGCGCCGCCGGCGGGTGGGCGACGCGATTATCGTAGAAGACTGGGATCAGGCGTCACAAACGGGAAGTTATGGCCGGCTGGTTGAGGATCGCTTTTACGTAAAGGCCTCGGGCGGCGGCGGTATCAGTGCGGACGATCTTCGCGCTGCGGTGGAACTGTTTGGCGCGGAGACGCTGGCGCAGTTCGAGGCTGAGAGTTAAGCCGTTACAATGACAACAGCGATCGTCAGACCTGCGAACCTCAATGACCTCGATCAGCTCGAGGGGATGATTGCCCGCGTTGATCCGGGAATGCTGACAATGCCTTCGTCGCGCGAGGCGATGGCAGCCCGTATCGAGCGGTCGCTGAAGGCGTTCGCGCGCGGATCGCTCCCGCCGGAGAACGAGTGCTATTTCCTCGTGATGGAGGAAGATGGCGAGTTGCTTGGGACGGCCAGCATCTTCACAAATCTGGGTGTGGAGCGGCCGTTCTATTCGTACCGTATCTCCAGGGACTCGAAGGTGTCGCCCGAGCAAGGCGTCAGGGCGGAGCTTGATCTGCTTTTCCTGGTCAATGACTATCATGGTGACTCAGAGCTCGGGACATTGTTCATCGAACGCAAGGCGCGGGGCGGGGGGCGCGGGCGGTTGCTGTCGTTCGCGCGGCTGATGCTGATTGCCGTCGATCCTGTGCGGTTTGGTCCGAAGGCGATGGCGGAGATTCGGGGGTTCACGGATGCGGAGGGCAAGAGCCCCTTCTGGGACGCGGTCGGCGCCAAGTTTTTCCATATGGACTATCGCAAGGCGGATGTGCTGAGCGCGCGCGATCATCGCTTCATTGCCGATCTGATGCCGCGCTATCCGATCTATGTTGCGCTGCTGCCGGATGTCGCGCGCAACGTGATCTCGCGGCCGCATCCTGACGCCGAGCCTGCGCTGGCGATGTTGAAGTCTCAGGGCTTCCGTTACAACGACGTGGTCGATATTTTCGATGCAGGACCGACGGTTGAAGCTTTCATCGACCACATCGATACAGTGCGTGAAGCCGTCCGAATGTCGGCAGCTGATTTTGCTGGTGGCGATCTTCGTGGCCCTCAGGGCTTGATCGCCCTGGCCAGCGCGGACCGTTTCGCCGTCACGCAGTTTTCGCGTGGAGACGACATGTCAGCTGTCCTGAAGCGCATAGGCGCCAGCTCCAGCGATGAGGTTCTGGTATATCGACTGCCGGAGAAACGCGGATGAGCATGCCGGCTTTTACGGGTGAGTGCTTTATCGGCGGACGCTGGACATCAGGATCAGGCCCCGTTTTTTCGTCGATCGCGCCAGCCGATGAAGCCCGGATATGGACTGGCAACGAAGCAAGCCTTTCGGATGTCGATGCTGCTGTCGCGTCCGCGCGTCTTGCTTTCGCGGAGTGGCGTCGTCGCCCCATTGAAGAGCGTATCGCGTTTGTGCGAGCCTTCGCGAAGCTGGTGGATGCTCACAAGACGGAAATGACCGAGGTCATCTCGCGATCGACGGGCAAGCCATTGTGGGATGCGGCAACCGAAGCCGCGGCCATTGTCGGGAAGGCAGAACTTTCAGTCAAAGCCTACAACGAAAGAACGCCAACGAAGGAAGCGCCCGCAGGCGCCTTTGTCGCACGCATCAGCCATCATCCGCATGGCGTCATGGCAGTGCTTGGCCCGTTCAATTTCCCCGGCCACCTTCCCAATGGTCACATCATGCCTTCGCTGATTGCTGGCAACACTGTGATCTTCAAGCCTTCCGAACAGACACCTGAAGTTGCCGAGTTCACTGTGCGGCTGTGGCAAGAAGCGGGTTTGCCTGCTGGGGTGATTAACCTCGTGCAAGGCGCGCGGGTGCCGGCTGAGCATCTTGTGGCTCACGATGGCGTCGATGGCGTGCTGTTCACGGGCGGGGTGCCTGCGGGGCGTGCGATCCATCGTGCGCTCGGCGGCAAGCCGGAAAAGATTGTCGCGCTGGAGCTGGGCGGCAATAGTCCGCTGGTCGTCTGGCGTGCTGGCGATCTTGAGGCGGCCGCGCGCCTGATCGTGAAATCCGCCTACGTGACTTCTGGCCAGCGCTGCACCTGTTCGCGACGCCTGATCGTGAAGTCGGGTGAAGACGGCGACAAGGTGGTGGAGGCGGTCGCGCAACTGATCGATCGACTAATGGTTGGAATGCCGGACAGCCAACCGCAGCCTTTCATGGGGCCAGTGATTTCTGCGCGCGCAGCCGAAGCGGTTCTTTCGTCCCAGTCGGATTGGCTGCGGGCGGGTGGTGTCGCGTTGAGAGAGGCCCGGCGACTGGATATCGGTGCAGCCTTTGTGTCGCCAGGACTTATTGACGTCACAGCGATCAGCGACCGCAAGGATGAGGAAGTTTTTGGTCCTCTCCTGCAGGTTATACGTGTCTCGGATTTCGAGGCGGCGATTGAGGAAGCCAACAATACACGGTTTGGTCTGGCGGCAGGTTTGATCTCTGACGATCCTGCTCTTTTCTCGCGCTTCGAATCCGCTGTTCGCGCTGGCGTGCTGAACTGGAACCGCCAGACGACGGGCGCGTCGGGCGCTGCTCCGTTCGGCGGCGTGGGGCAGTCGGGCAATCATCGTCCTGCCGGATATTATGCGGCCGATTATTCTGCCTGGCCGATGGCCAGTCTCGTTGCTGCTGGCGCCGTGAAGGATGACGAGCCGATCGTCGGCGTGCGCGCATGAGTGCGGTCGAAGTCAACTTCGACGGCCTCGTCGGACCAACGCACAATTATGGCGGGCTTGCGCAAGGCAATCTGGCTGCGGCGGCCAACGAGGGGAAGGTATCCAATCCGCGCGAAGCTGCATTGCAGGGGCTGTCCAAGATGCGGAAGCTCATGGCGATGGGGTTGACGCAAGCTGTACTGCCTCCGCAAGAGCGCCCTCATGTCAGCAGCTTGCGCAAGATGGGGTTCGGCGGAAGCGATCCTGATGTGATCCGTGCTGCATTTCGGGCATCCCCTGTTCTGCTGGCGAATGTCTCGTCGGCCTCGGCAATGTGGACGGCCAATGCGGCGACGGTCTCGCCGTCCGCGGATACGGGTGATGGGCGCGTGCATTTTACGCCGGCCAATCTGTCGTCGCACTTTCATCGCGCGATGGAAGCCGAGACGACGTCGCGCGTGCTGTCTGCCATCTTTTCAGATCCCGCGAAGTTCGTGGTGCATGCGCCGGTGCCGTTTGCAACTTTCGGAGATGAGGGAGCGGCGAACCATTGCCGGCTTTCAGCATCTCACGGTGAACGAGGTGTCGAGCTCTTCGTCTATGGGCGTTCAGCGTTTGCGAAGCCGGATGGCGAGCGTTTTGTCGGGCGGCAGGCCATGGAGGCTTCGCATATTGTCGCGACGCAGCACCAGCTCTGGACGGGCGGCGGCGCGGTTCTGGCGCAGCAGGGGCGAGCGGCGATCGACGCCGGCGCGTTTCACAACGACGTCGTGGCTGTGTCGAACGGCAATGTCCTGATGTATCATTCCGAGGCTTTCGAGCAGAGAGACGCTATGATCGAGGGACTTAAGCGCGCCTGTGGCGCGAAAGGCTTTGACCCGGTGTTTCTTGAAGCCGCTGCGAGCGACCTGACGCTCGATGAGGCGGTAAAGTCCTACCTGTTCAACTCACAGATCGTGTCGCTGCCGGCAGGAGGCATGGCGTTGATCCTGCCGCATGAAGCCGAGGAGGCGTCACGGGCAAAAGCTTTCGTCGACAGAGTCCTCGCGACCAACGGGCCGATACGCGAGGCGCATTATCTCGATCTGCGTCAATCCATGCGAAACGGCGGCGGCCCAGCCTGCTTGCGGTTGCGCGTGGTGCTTAGCGATGACGAACTCGCGGGACTTGGCGCGCAAGTCGTTCTGGATGCGGCGCGCGTTGCAGCGCTGGAAGATATTGTCAGGCGGCACTATCAGGATCGCCTGGCGCTGACGGATCTGGCTGATCCGGCCTTGCTGCATGAAAGTCGTACGGCGCTGGACGAAATCGGTCAGGTGCTTGGTCTGGGGGCGGTGCATGACTTCCAGCGGGTTTGATCGGGCGCCGCTGATCGAAACCAGCCGGCTGCGTTTGCGCGCGCATACGGCTGCTGATCTAGCCGCCTGTATTCCGATCTGGAACGACCCGATCGTGACGCGGTTTATCGGTGGACGTCCTTATACCGAAGAAGAAGTCTGGCAGCGTGTGCAGCGCTATTCCGGTTCATGGGTTCTGCTGGGACATGGGTTCTGGATCATTGAGGAAGCGGCAACGCACAAGGTAATCGGCGAGATCGGCATCATGGATGCAAAGCGCGATATGGAGCCACCGTTCGGCGATGACCGCGAACTTGGCTGGGCGCTCCTGCCTGAGGTTCACGGCAAGGGTTATGCGAGTGAAGCGCTTCAGGCTGTGCTGGCTTGGGAGCAACGGATTTTTGGTGCGGACTGCCTGGTCGCGATCATCGATCCGGACAACGCGCCGTCCATCAAGCTGGCGCAGAAATTCGGGTTCAAGGAAAGAGCGCGCACCGTTTACAAGGGAACGCCGACAATCCAGTTCGAGTTGAGGAAAAGCGCATGAGCACCGGCGTCATCCTCGCGCTTGATCAAGGCACAACCTCCAGCCGGGCGATGGCAATCGCCTTTGACGGATCGGTCGTTGCGTCGGCTCAGGAAGAATTTCCGCAGATCTTTCCGCAATCGGGCTGGGTTGAGCACGATCCCGAAGCGATCTGGCGAACCCAGCGTCGCACTGCCGAGCAGACGCTCGAGCGGCTGGGAAGCAGAAAGGTCGCGGCGATCGGCGTCACGAACCAGCGTGAGACCGTAATTGTCTGGGACCGGCGAACGGGCGAGGCTATTCACAACGCCATTGTCTGGCAGGATCGGCGCACGGCGCATGTCACGCGAGACCTGGTGCTCAAAGGCCATGAGAGCATGGTTGCTGAGCGTACGGGTCTGGTGCTCGATCCATACTTCTCCGCGTCCAAGATTGCGTGGATTCTTGATGCTGTCCCCGGAGCGCGCGAGCGTGCGAAGCGCGGAGAGCTGGCAGCCGGCACGGTCGATTGCTTTTTGATCTGGCGTCTCACAGGTGGAAAGGTTCATGCGACTGACGCGACCAATGCTTCGCGGACTTCGCTTTACGATATTCGCTCGGGACGCTGGGACGCCGACCTGTGCGCTTTGTTCGATGTGCCGATGGCGTTGCTGCCCGAGGTGAAGGACTCTGCGGCAGTTTACGGGGTGAGTGATATTTTTGGACCGCCGCTGCCGATACGCGGTGTGGCCGGTGACCAGCAGGCCGCGCTCGTCGGCCAGGCGTGCTTTGAAGCAGGAGAGGTGAAGTCGACCTACGGCACGGGCGGCTTCCTGCTGCTCAACACGGGCGCGGAATTGAAACGCTCGAAGTCCAGATTGCTCGGAACGATCGCTTATCAATGTAATGGAAAGCCGACCTATGCTCTGGAAGGCTCGATTCTTTCAGCGGGGTCGACCATCCAGTGGTTGCGCGATGAGCTGAAGATCATCCGCGATGGCGCACATGCTGGCGAGCTGGCCAAGGGGGTCGCGGACACCGATGGCGTCTATCTCGTTCCGGCTTTTGTCGGTCTTGGCGCGCCGCATTGGGACTCCGCGGCGCGAGGCGCCATCCTCGGCTTGCAGCGCGGCTCGACCATTGCGCACATCGCGCGCGCGGCGTTGGAAAGTGTGGCGTTCCAGACGGCTGAGCTTCTGGAGTCGATGGCGAAGGATGGCGTGGCGCCACAACGCCTGCGCGTCGATGGAGGCATGGCGCGCAATGACTGGTTGATGCAGTTCATGGCTGATATTCTGGGCATCGAGGTGCTACGGCCGAGGAATACTGAAACGACGGTGCTCGGGGCTGCCATCCTGGCGGCTGTAGGCGTGGGCGAGTTCAGTTCGTTGAACGAAGCGGCAGCTCTTTGGAATCTCGATCGCAAGTTCGAACCTAGCATGGAGCAATCGGATCGCACGCGACAGTTGTCGGGATGGCGGAATGCCATCGCGCGCGTGAAAACATCGACCTGAGCAAGCGTCAGCCCGATTTCAGCCTGATTTCGTCAGCACGGTTCATCCGTTTTCAGGGGTGGGCAATGAAGCGCGGGCTCTGTGTTGCCGCGGTGATCACCGTGTTGCTTGGCGGGTGCGTCTCGTGGTCGGTCGACGAGTCATGGTTCTTCAAGCCGGTTGTCCGCGCACAAAAGGCGATGACGGTCGCGGACCTGAAGCTGGATGCGGAAGAGCGACTGACGCAACGGGGTGCGTTCAGCGCTGACTTCAGCCGGATCTTTCCCAATTTTGCCGACCGCGTCCCGGCGAGAATATCGCATGACTTCGTAACGCTGGCAGGCGAACGCATCGCTATTACGCGTGTCGCAGGCGCGAACGGTTCCGGCGATGAGTCTCTGATTGTTCACTGCGGTGGGGAGTCCGGCGATAGGCGCAGCCACGGGACGGTGTATGCAGGAAAGATACTGCCGTGGGGGGAGGCGCTGCTGATGGACTATCCTGGCTATGGCGACAGTAGCGGCCAGCCGACGATCGGCGCGATGCTTGCGTTTCAGGCCGGCATGGCAAGCTACCTAGACGGGGTTGCGGGCAGCCGGCCACTGATCCTATGGGGGCATTCGCTAGGCGGTCCCGTTTGCGCAGCCATCGCCGGTCAAAGCAGGCAGGTCGATGCCGTGATCCTTGAGGCAGCAGCGCCCAATTTCTCTGAGGTGATGGACGCGCGCAAACCTTGGTTCACGCCGCCAACACTTCAGTTGGAGCTGGCGGAGGGCCTGAAAAGTTATGACGTGGCTGCGGCTCTGGATGATTTCAGCGGGCCGATAATGGTGCTGGGCGCAGGAAGAGACGATATCTCGCCCGTGGTGCTGGCGAGGTCTCTCGCAGCAAAGCTCCGCCGGCAAGGGTTGGCGGTGACGTATCTGGAATATGCGGCGGCGGATCACATGAATTCCGCCCTCAACGGCTTTTTTGTCCGTGATGCTCTCGGATTTTTCGCCAACGTCTCTAACAGCCGTCATTGATCGAATTCGGGGGCTCACAAAGCGCGGTCGAGCCGCTAGAGTGGATCGTATGAACACGCGCATCGAAATGGTAGAAGTTGCCGCCCGAGATGGCTTGCAGAACGAGACGGGATTCTTCCCGACAGCTGACAAGCTGGAGCTAATTGAGCGCGCGATAGCTGCCGGCTCGAAGCGGATCGAAGTAGCGAGTTTTGTTCACCCTGGGCGCGTTCCGCAGATGGCGGATGCGGAAGCCGTTTGCTCTGGCTTGCCAAAACGCACGCGGGACGAGGTCACTTATATCGGACTGGTGCTGAACAAGCGTGGAGCGCTGCGAGCGCTCGAAACACAGGTGCATGAACTGGGCGCAGTTATCTCTGCCAGCGATGGCTTCGGAACGCGAAATCAGGGACGTACATCTGACGAAACCGTAGATGACGCCATAGAGATCATTCGTCTCGCCAAAGACCATGGACGCTCTGTGCAGGCCACTATTTCTGTTGCCTTCGGCTGTCCGTTCGATGGCGAGATAGCTCCAGCGCGTGTGGCTGAACTCGCGCGAAAAGTGGCGGCGGCCGGCCCTCGCGAGATTGCTCTGGGAGACACCATCGGCGTTGCGGTGCCAGCTCAGGTGAAAACTGTGATGGCGGCGGTCAAGGCTGCAGCGCCAGGGATGCCGATCCGGCTGCATTTTCATGACACGCGCAACACCGCTGTTGCCAACGCATGGGCTGGCGTCGAGGCCGGTGCGGCGACGCTTGATGCGTCCATTGCCGGCATTGGCGGTTGCCCGTTCGCGCCCAACGCCACCGGCAACGTCGCGACTGAAGACGTCCAATATATGCTCCAGCGTTCCGGCGTCGAAACCGGATTGAAGCTGCAGGAGCTGATCGAAACGGCAAAATGGCTGTCGCTCAAGATGGGGCGCACTCTGCCGGGTCTGGTGAGCCGCGCCGGAGGCTTTCCGAAGTGAGCGGCCCTCTTGAGGGATTGCGCGTCATCGAGATGGGCTCGCTGATCGCGGGCCCGTTCTGCGGTCAGTTGATGGGTGACATGGGCGCCGATGTCATCAAGATCGAGGCGCCGGGTGATGGCGACCCTATGCGGCAGTGGGGGCAAGGGCCAAAGCCAGCATGGTGGCGCGTGATCGCGCGCAACAAACGATCCGTGTCGCTGGATCTGCGCAAGCCGCGCGGACAGGAGATTGCGCGTGAACTGGTGGCGAAGGCGGACATTCTCGTCGAGAATTTTCGTCCGGGCACACTGGAAAAATGGGGCATTGCGCCGGAGGCGCTGCACGCCATCAATCCGGGCCTGATCATCGTTCGCGTCTCTGGCTATGGCCAGACCGGGCCCTATGCGGATCGTGCAGGGTTCGGGCTCGTCGGAGAAGCGATGGGCGGCTGGCGATATCTGGTGGGAGAGCCAGACAGGCCGCCGGCGCGTATGGGGATATCGATCGGCGACACGCTGGCAGCTTCCTATGGGTGCATGGGCGCCCTGGCAGCGCTTCATCATCGTGAGAAAACGGGGCGTGGTCAGGTTGTCGATTCTGCTTTGTACGAAGCAGTCTTGCAGGTCACGGAGTCGTTGCTGTCAGACTACGGCGCCAGCGGACACATGCGGACCAG
>DAIRES010000001.1:0-5061 GCA_036795465.1 Hyphomonadaceae bacterium | reverse complement strand
GTAGCGGAGGTGGACGCCATCATGTCGGAAGCTGGCGTCCCAGCCGGCCCGATCTATCGTCCAGACAAGATGGTGACGGATCCGCAATTCGTCGCGCGCGAGGCTATCCATTGGGAGGATCATCCCAGTCTTGGCCGCGTTCCAATGCCCAATGTCTTTCCAAAGCTGTCCAGAACGCCCGGCGATATTCGCCGGCCTGCGCCTGATGCAGTTGGCCAGCATACCGACGAGGTGCTCTCTTCAGTGCTTGGTCTTTCAAGCGCAGCGCTGGCTGAATTGCGGAGTGAAGGCGTCATCTGATTGCCGTAGCGATTGAAAGTGAAAAATCCAGCTGATTTCGGGGTTTTGTCCCGGACGAACTGCGGACTATGTTAGCTAAATAGATTCCTTCGATTTTGGAGATGCGCATGTGTGAGAACCATAATGTCGCCGCACCGCGGATTGTGTCGCTCGACGGCATGCATCGGCGCGATGTCGTAAGGCGTCTTTGGGCCGGCACGATGTTGCTCGGCGTGGCGGGTACGACTGGCGCTTGCGAAACCGCAAGCGAGTTTTTTACGCCGGCCGACTCCGATCTTATTCCCATGGCCGCTGAAGCCTGGAAAGAAACGAAGCAGCAGACGCCGATCTCCAAAGATGTAAAGGCCAACCAGCGTCTGCAGACGGTCGGCAGCAAGATCGCGAGCGTTGCGAACGTGCCGGGCGCCCAATGGGAGTTCGTGGTGTTCGACAGCAAGGAGAAGAATGCGTTCTGCCTGCCCGGCGGAAAGGTGGGCTTCTACAAGGGACTGCTCGATTTCGTCGATAACGATGACCAGATCGCGGCTGTGCTCGGGCACGAAGTTGGCCACGTTGTTCTGCGTCACGCGGCGCGGCGCATTGGCCAGGAGACGCTGACCAGCGTGGCTATCCAGGGCGCTGGCGCACTCGTCGGTTCGCAGGTCCAGATGAGTTCGGAATCGCTCAACATGGTGATGGCGGCCGCCGGTGCCGGCGCGCAAGTTGGCATCCTGCTGCCCTTCAGCCGTTCAAATGAAACTGAAGCGGATCGCGTAGGCGTCGATTACATGAAACAGGTCGGCTACGACGTGAAGCAGGCCGTTCGCCTGTGGGAAAAAATGGGCGCGGCCTCCACCGACCGTCCGCAGGAATGGATGTCGACCCACCCGAATCCCGAAAGCCGCGTGGCTGATCTGAAGCGCTACATCACTGAAAAGGGCTACGCGACATTCTAGGGCGCCAGCCTGACCCATGATTGAAGCCCAGGCTCGTTGAATCGAGTCTGGGCTTTTGTTTTCAAAGTGGGTCTATCGCGTTTGTCGCACTTGACGCGGTTCGTATATCGCCCAGTGCCGGCATGTCATTATAGCGCGTTCGGCGGACAGCATCTGTACGTCGAGCACGACCATGAGATGGCCCTTGGTGTCGACATTCTCCGCAACAACCGCGCGAACCTCCAACTCTTCGCCGTCGCGCAGGAGGCTGTGCATGTTGATGTCGCTCTCAACATGTATCCATGGGCCAAGCTTCACATTATCCGCGAGCACGTAATTCGCACGACGCAACAGCCATGCCGCATTGGCGATCCGTCCATCTTCATAGAGGGCCGCATTATCGCGCACGGCAGCAATATGATCCAGACCCGCCTCGCGCGTATAGGTTTCACGTAATGTGCCCAGCAGATGGCCGGGCGCCAGGCTGCTCATTGATGCCGGGGGGCGCGACTCCGGATCGGGCAAAGGCGCGAACGACAAAAGCTGATTGGATTTGTTGGCGCCCTTCAGTCTCGCTGTTCCAGTCGCGCAAAGATCGCCGCGTGCTGAAATCGAAAACTCAAGGCCATCCTGCGTTTGAGAACTGGTGACGGTCGCGCTGTCGCCGTCATAAACGGGTTTGATAAAGCGCGCCCGCATCTGGCCGTCGCTTAGCCATTCCATGCCCCACTGAGCCATCGGTGCGTGAGCGAGATAGGCAAACACATCCACTCCGGGCACGAGGCCGCCGGTAAAACCAAAGCGGCTGGCGACGGTGTCGTCGTGTATCTTGTTCTCGCTCGCCGTGGCGGTGTTGAAGGCGATGAGCGTACGTGTGTTTGTCATGTCGCCAAGCTACTGAAAGAACTGACGCGCGTCGAGCATCGGTGCGGCCTATCCCGTATTGCGAAGGCCTGCAGCGACGCCATTTATGGCCAGCAGAATGCCCTCGCGGGTTTCCTCGCTATTGTCGCCCTTGCGGCGGCGCGCGATCAGCTCGATCTGAAGGTGATTGAGTGGATCGATGTAAGGCAAGCGCGAGCGGATTGCTCCGGCAAGGTCGGGGTCCTTCTGAAGAAAATCGGATTGGCCGGTAATCTTGAGCAGCGTATCGCGAGTCAGCCGCCATTCCTCGGATATGGCTCCGAACACATTCGACGCGAGCGCCTTGTCTTCGACCAAGCCAGCATAGCGGCCTGCGATGGAGAGATCGGATTTGATCATCACCATCTCCATATTCGCGATTGCCGAGCGGAAGAACGGCCAGGTCTCGTAGAGTTCTTTCAGAAAGGTCAGGTCGACCCCCGCATTTTTCACAGCGGAGCCGAAGCCAAACCAACCCGGAACCATGGCGCGTGATTGCGCCCAGGAAAACACCCACGGAATGGCGCGAAGACCTTCAATGCTTCGCGTAGCCTGACGCGATGTCGGGCGACTGCCGATATTCAGATCAGCTATCTCCGTGATGGGGGTGGCTGCGTAGAAATAGTCAACGAAGCCGGGCGTCTCATAGACCAGAGCGCGATAGGCAAGCATGGCGGCTTGCGAGAGTTTGTCCATCACGTCGCCTTGCCGCGCCGTGGCTACTGTACCCTGACGGGGGGAAAGCGACGCCAGAACAACCCCTGCCGTCAGTGTTTCGAGACTGTGTCGTGTCAGATCTGGATCGCCGTACTTGTTGGCGACGACTTCTCCCTGTTCTGTAATACGGATACGTCCGTTCACTGTGCCTTCTGGCTGCGCCATCAGCGCTTCAAAGCTAGACCCGCCGCCGCGTCCTACAGCGCCGCCGCGTCCGTGGAAAAGTTGAAGGCGAAGGCCTGAATCCGAAGCCACAGCCTGTAGTGCGCGCGAGGCTTTCTGCAATTCCCAGATGGATGTGAGATAACTTCCGTCCTTGTTGGAGTCGGAATATCCGATCATCACCTCCTGGATGCCGGCCCTGCCGTGCAGGGCTTTTATCAGCGGCAAGCCCAGGTATTTGCGCATCGTTTCGGGCGCTGCGCGCAGATCGCCGATGGTTTCGAAAAGCGGTTCCGCAAAGATCTGCGTGGCAGGTGTGGCGCCGGGTCGGAACAGGCCGACTTCTTTTAGCAGAACATAGACTTCCAGCAGGTCCGACAGTGCCGTGGTATTGGAGATGATGTAATTGCGGATCGAAGCGGCGCCGTGCTGCTTTTTGATCTGGGCCGCTGTTGCAAGCGTGCTGAGCTCACGGCGTGTTTCGTCACTATAGTTCGCGAACGGCGATGATAACGGTCTCTCATGGTCAAGTTCGCGTAGAAGGATTTCACAACGTTCTTCTTCGCTGAGCTTTCCGTAATCCGGCGTCACATCGGCGATCATCATGAGTTCGGCAACGACCCTGCCGTGCACAGCGGAGTTTTGCCGGAGATCCAGTGTCGCAAGGTGAAATCCGAAAACATCAATGGCGCGAATGAGATCGGGCAGCGGACCTGTTCTGAATGCGGGCCCCTGATGTTGAAGCAGCGATCCATGAATCACGCTCAAATCGTGCTGAAGGTCTGACGGGCTTTTATAAGCTTCTCCGCTTGTGGATGGCATGCTTGCGGGACGCTCGCCCGTCAGAATCATCAGTGTCGCGGCAGTTCGCGCATAGATGCCCGTGAGCGCGCGTCTGTATGGTTCATCCGCGCGCTGTGGCGACACGTCTCCAGATCGATCAGCGAGCGCCTGCATGTCTGCGGTGACGCCGGTAAACCGCGACGACAGGGAGAGTTCAGCGCCCAAGGCATCTATGCGCGTGAGATAAAACCGCAGCGCTGCGCTCGACTGGCGCGCGAGCGCCTTGCGCATCATTGCACCTTCAACATTGGGGTTGCCGTCTCGATCACCTCCTACCCATGAGCCGACTCGCAGGAAGCTGGGGATGCGGTCTTCGGTCTCGAGCACATCTTGCCAGTGCGCGTAGAGCGCCGGCAAAGCGGGCAGGAAACTATGCTCAAAATAGGACGCGGCATTTTCGATTTCATCGTCGACGGCGACGCGGACATTCCTTAGCAGCCGCGTCCGCCATAAAATGGAAACCTGCCTGCGCAGGTCGTCCAACGGGCGCTTGCGTTCATCATCGCCAATTGCTCGATCAGCTGCGTCAAGATCGGCGGCTATGGCGTTCTGCCTATCCAGTACGCTTTTGCGCCGGACTTCACTTGGGTGGGCCGTGATGACAGGGGCGATCAGGCTTTTCGAGAGCAACGCAGTTACGGCTGATCGCGAAATCCCTTTCGTCTCCAGTTCGTGCAATGCGCCGGCGAGCGTGTTGGGCCGCGCGTCTCTCGCGCGCGCCGCGCGACGCTGCATGTGGTCTTCCGCGAGATTGGTGATCTGAAGAAAGCTGGTGAACGAATGAACGAATCGGACAGACTCACCAACGCTGAGCTGGCCGATCAATTCTGACAGCAGTTGTGCTGCCGCTTCCGAGTTCTCGCGATGGAAATTCACCGACGCCCGCCGGATCGCTTCGATCTGCTGGAATACGTCTTCGCCGTCCTGCTCACGGATCGTGTCGCCCAGAATTGCGCCCAGCATCCTGACTATTGAGCGCTGTTCGTCTGCGTTGTTTTCCATGAGCTGTCCCAGCGCATCCTGTGCCTATCGTGCAATCTAGCGCACACGGCTCAGAATTCACGTCGTCAAGCCAGCAAGCCGTAGCGCGCTTGTTCAGCGGCTGCAGCTATCTACGATTACACAATTGGCTTTGGATTTAGCGAGTGGCGGACTCCACATCGCTCCTGGTACCAGCTCCCGGGCTCGAACCGGGGACCTCTAGATCCACAATCTAGCGCTC
>DAIRES010000272.1:0-3776 GCA_036795465.1 Hyphomonadaceae bacterium | reverse complement strand
CGCGCGCCCCAGCACCGGCGGCACTCAATGACGCCCTTGCCATTGCAGGTCAGGCAATTCGCTTTGGGCTTCGGCCCCTTCGGAGTCTTCTGTTTCATCGCCCCGCAATCTGCCCCGGGAAACGAGCGCGCAAAAGTCCCCCATTGCTTCGCGCTGATGGAGACAAGTCACCGGCGCCTTGCCTCCACCGCCAAAGGCGGGGGAGGTGGATCGCGACGTCTTCGTCGCAGGACGGAGGGGGCTCTCGCCGGTCCCCTAATTCGCACTCCGCCAATTCCGCGCCGCTTCCATGCCCTTCGGCGTGAGCACGAATTGCGGCGTCTCGCCGTCGTCGAACTCAAGACACTCGGCATATTCGAAGTCGATGGCGGGCAGCACGTCCATCTCCGCCGTCGGCTGCTCGCCGCGCGCGAGGCACAGCACCACCTGACGGATGGCGCGCTCCGTTTCCGGGTCCCCTCGGTCATAGACCAGCTTCATCCCGGTTGACTCCCACGCCTGCGCCGCGTTCGCTAGGCGCATGTGCGGAAAATTCACCCAGATGGCCTCGTGGGCCGAAGTCCATGAATACGCCAGCCTGATCGGCGCGCGCGAGAATGACGAGGTGCGCAAATACACGCCCATGGCGCGCGTGGGCGTCGTGCATGTCGGCGAGAATGAAGACCGGCTGGTGACGCCGATGGTGTGGGGCTTCACGGATCGCGCCCCGCTCGGCCGGCGCTCGATCCGCAACATGCACGCGCGCGGCGAAACGGTGGATACCAAGCAGACCTGGGCCGACGCCTTCCGCTACCGGCGCGGCATCACCTGGGCGCGCTCGTTCAACGAGGGCAAGGAACACCTCATTTTCGACGAGGATGGCGACCCCACCGGCAAGACATGGACCGAGCAATGGACCATGAAGCCGAAGAACGGAAAGCCGATCATCATCGGCGTGATCTTCGACACGTTCGAAGTAGGTAACGGGCCGGAATACGAATACGTGCAGGTCACTGTCCCCGCCAACGCCGCGATCCTTCCGATCACCGACCGCATGCCGCTGATCCTCAGCGAAGACGAGATCGAGTTGTGGCTGGGCGAACTGCGCGCCCCGCTGGAAGACGTGAAGGCGCTGATCCGCACCCGCGAATTCGATCCCGCCGAATGGGATATCGGCCCGGAAGACCCGACCAAGAAGCCGCCGCGTCCGCGCAAGAAGCGACGCTCGGAAATCGACAGGCCCAACCTGTTTTCGAAGCGCTGAGCTAGCTATCATCACTCCGCGCGCGGAACTTCTTCTTCGCGCGCTGGGATTTGTTGATCTGCTTCCAGTGCGCCCGATGCTCCGCCTGCGCCTTCGGGTCATCCCGGCGCGCCTCGAAGTCGAGTTCCTTCTGCAGCTTGAGATAAGCCTGCCAGCGCTCATCGCTCAGCGATCCCTCCGCCAGCGCCGCCAGAACCGCGCAGCCCGGCTCCGTCACATGCGCGCAATCGCCGAACCTGCACTGCGTCACCAGCTCGGCAATGTCCGCAAAGCTCGCCTCCAGCGCCGCGTCCTCCGCCAGCACGCCGAACTCGCGCATCCCCGGCGTGTCGATCAGCAGCGCGCCGCCCGGCAGGCGGAACAGCTCGCGATGCGTCGTCGTATGCCGCCCGCGATCGTCGCTCTCGCGGATCGCGCCGGTATCCATCAGCACTGTCCCCGCCAGCGCATTCAGCAGCGTGGATTTCCCCGCGCCCGAACTGCCCAGCAGCGCCGCCGTCTGTCCCGGCCGCAGCCACGGCGCCAGCCCATCCAGCCCCGCGCCCGTCCGCGCCGACAGCGCCACCACTGGCGCGCCGCCCGCAATCGCCTCCACATCGGCAACCAGCGCGCCGGCATCCTCCGCCAGATCGGATTTCGTCAGCACGATCACAGGCGCCGCCCCGCTCTCGCGCGCCGCCACCAGATAGCGCTCCAGCCGCCGCAGGTTCAGATCCCCATTCAGCGCCGCGACCAGAAACACGATGTCGATGTTCGCCGCGATGAACTGCACGCCGCCGCCGCTCACGGCGCGCCGCGTGAACACGCTTTTGCGTGGCAACAGGGCGTGGATGGTCAGGTCGTCCGTCCCGTCCTGCGTGCTGCAGGCCAGCCAGTCCCCCACCACCGGATGCTCGCCCTTCGCCGCGTCCAGCGCAAACCGCCCGCTCAGCCGCGCATTGCGCTCGCCATCCGTCGTCACCACGCGCCACAGCCCGCGATGATGCGCCGTCACGCGCGCGGGCAGGTAGCCCAGCTCGGCCTGCTGCTCAAACAAGGCGTGAAGCGCATCGCTCCACCCGAATAGCTCGATCATGTCATCTGGTCCGGCCTCGCGCGAAACAGCGCCAGCATCGCACGCCACACCCCGCCGCGACAGTGCAGGCGTGGCCGATCGCGTGCGCAGCGTGCAAGACAAAGCGGGCAGGGAAGGCTAGATTCCCGAACGCAGTTTGAGGTGACAGACGTGAAACGATTTCTCGCCGCCGCCAGCCTGGCCCTCGCATTCACCGGCGCCGCCCTGGCGCAGGAGCCGACCGCCATTCCCCCGCCCCCCGGCGCCGAAATCACGCTGCAGACCACGATGGGCGACATCGTCATCACGCTGGACCCCGCCGGCGCACCCAAGATGGCGGCGCATTTTCTCGGCCTCGTGAAGGCCGGCTATTTCAACAACATCGCCGTCTATCGGGTCGAGCCCGGCTTCGTCATCCAGATGGGAGACCTCGACGCCAACCTGCAATACCGCGAGCCGCCTCTGCCCGCCGTGCCGCTCGAAACGGCAACCAACCGCCATGTCCGCGGCGCCGTCGCCATGGCGCACGGCGACGATCCGAACGATGGCCGCGCCACCTTCTATATCGACATGGGCGACAACCCCCACCTCAACGCAACCGAAGGCGCCGCCCCCAACACCACCGGCTACGCCGTCTTCGGCCACATCACGTCGGGCATGGAAGTCGCCGAAGCCATCGACAAGGTCGAACTCGCCCCCGAAGGCGGCCCTTTCCCCGGCAAGCTGCCGAAGGTCCCTGTGGTTGTGACGAAGTCCGTGGTGACGAAGGAGTAAGGCGCGCTCAGCGCACCTTCTGCTTCTCCTTCGGCGCCGAAACGCTGCGCGTCTTCGCCTCGAACTTCGGCTTCGGCATCAGCCTGAACCGCGACTGACACCACGCCCAGCCAACGCCCACATCCAGCAGCGCATCCGATCGCCCGCACGGGCACGCAAATTCCATCACGTCCAGAACGCGATACGCCTCGCCCGCCACCAGCGGCACCGGCTCTCCCGTCACATGGTTCGGCGCAGCATTGACGCACAGAACCAGATCGCCAGGCCCCACAGCATCGCTCATGGCTTCATCCTCACGGTGGCGCGCAGGATAATCCGTCGCCAGCGATCAGCAAGCGCCGCTCGAGCCGCGTCGCCATGTCGCTGAATGCCTCGGCAGACTGAGCAGTGGCGCACAGACTCCCTCCCGCAACAGGCGCAAGAATGCGTCTCCTCAGAAGGAGGGCGGACATCTCATGCAACATATCAGACGCGACAGGCATTATGGACCGATAACCTACATGGCCTGGACAGCGATCCTCGCCGCCATCCTGTGCCTCGGCGCCTTCTCGATCTGGCACTGACCAGTCACCCCTCGCAGGCCATCCCGCCCCCCGACAGCTGGACAGGCCTGCTCAGGAAGGGCGCTCCCCCCCCGGAGCGCCCTTTTTGTTTTCCCTCCCACGCGCAGGCGAAGCGAAGACCGGAAAGCCCCACCCACAACCT
>DAIRES010000271.1:0-3786 GCA_036795465.1 Hyphomonadaceae bacterium | reverse complement strand
TGCTGGGCTCTGGCCTGCTGTGGCTGACATCCATTGCGCTGCTGCTGCTGACGCTCGGTATCATCATCGCAACCAAGATCGTTCTCGCTTTCCTGCTGGCGATCGGTCCGATCTTTATCGGCATGCTGCTGTTCGACCAGACGCGCGGCCTGTTTGAGGGCTGGATGCGCGCAACCTTCTCGTTCGCCATCGCTCCGCTGGCTGTGAACGTGTTCGGCGCGGTGATGCTGATGATCCTGCAGCCCTTCCTCTCGCTGCTGCTGGAGAATGCCGGGGAACAGAAGTTCGACATGGGCCCCGTCATCACCATCGCAATCATCGTTACGGTGTTCGTGATGGTGATGATCTTTGGCCTTGGCGCCGTGGCGGCGATCGGGCGAGGGTTCGGGTTCAGTCGCGGGCGCAGCGAAGACACATCCATGCGGCGACTTCCCGCGCCGGATCGCCCGTCTGGCAATGCGCCGGGCGCCCGCGCGGAGGAAATCGCATCTCGCATCGCCATGATCGACCGGGCGCAAGCGGCGACCGCTGGAGCGAATTTTTCCAGCCGTGAAGTCTATAGTCGCCGGACCGGGGAAATCACGGACGCCGTCGCCTCCGCGCCTCTCCTGGCAAGCGACCGGCTGGGCCAGACCTACAGCCGCGCGCCAAAGCCGACGATCCGCCGGGAGGATGGCTGAGCCAATGGCCGCAGTTCCCACATACAGTTCACTTGCGCGCCACCCCCAAAAAGGTGTCGATACGTCATGGGCGACCGGGGGCGGAACGCTATGAGCCCGATAGGTCGAGGAACAAGTCGCTTGAAGTTTTGCAAAGCCGCAATCGCCCTGCTGGCGCTGTCAGTATGCCCCATCGTCCTGGCGCCGTCGGCAGCTGCCCAGCTGGCGACCTATCCCGTGCCGGGGCCGGGCGATCCGCGTATCAAGGAATTCATGTACGACCCGGACGCCATCGTCGGCATACGTGGCCAGCTTGGCTATGAAATGACGATCGAGTTCGGCGAGGACGAGCGGATCGAGAACGTTTCGATCGGCGACTCGTTGTCGTGGCAGGTCACGCCGAACCGGAAGGCGACGCTGCTTTTCCTCAAGCCCATGTCGAAGGCCAATCCCACCAGCATGACTGTGGTGACGACGACGCGGATTTACTCCTTCCTGCTCTCGGCAACTGAAAACAAGAACGCGAACGATGCGAGCACGCTGCTGCGCCTGCGCTTCCGCTATCCGGAAGTGGCCGCTGCGGCAAACCTCGCGCCGCCTCCGCCGCCTCCACCCCCGCCGCCGAAACCGGAGGATTTCAATTTCGACTACGAGCTGAAGGGACAGAAGAACATCCATCCCGTGCGCGTGTTCGACGACGGAGCCGTCACCTACTTCCAGTTCGACAGCCGCAATGCCGCGCCCGCCGTGTTCGTGATCGGGGCCGACGGCAAGGAAGAGATGGCGAACACCCGCATCAATGGCGACTATACAATCGCGGACTTCATCGCGGAGACGTTCATCCTGCGCTACGGCAAGACGCAGGCTGAAGTGAAGAACCGCGCGTGGAACAAGCGGCCGAAAGCCGCTCCGGCGCCATTGCCCCAGCCGAGCAGAGGCTGAACATGGCGCGCGACCCAGCCACTCCCCCACGCACGGGCCTCGATCCCACCTTCGACATGGATGCGCCGCCGCGCGTTGCACAGAGCAACAGCCTTTGGCCGATCGCCTTCGGACTTGTCGGCGCTCTCGCGCTGGGCGTCATCGTCTTCCTGCAGCTGGATGCAAGCAGGACCGCGACCGAAACTGCGCGATTTGCGAGCGAGCAGGCCGAACGGAATGCCGAAGCGCAAAGGCTTGCAGCGGCGACTGTTCCGCCGGCGCCGGTCATGCCGGCATACGTTCCAGTGCAGGCCGAGCCTGCGCCGGAGCCGGAAGCTGTTCCGCTGGTTGACGTCGAACCGCCTCCGCCGCCGGCGCCCGCCGGGCCGACGCAGGCGGAACTTGATCGCCTGCGGGCGCCTGCCCTGGTCGTGGACCTCGGCGAATACAAGGCTCCGGCGCCTGGAACACCTGCGGGAGCGCCCGGATCGGCGCTGGACCCTTCGGCTGTCGCGGGCGCAGTGGGTGCGGGGGCGAATCCGAGCCTGAATTCGGACGAGCGCTTTGCGCAGAAGCTCGGCGTTGGCAATTCGTCGAAAGCTGCCAAGGCGAGCCGTCTGGGCGATCAATCGAACACGATCATCGAGGGCACGGTTATCGCCGCAGTGCTGGAAACGGCATTGAACTCGGACCTACCCGGCTATGTCCGCGCCGTGGTGACGCGAGACGTCAAAGGCTTTGATGGATCGAAGATTCTGGTGCCGCGCGGATCGCGGTTGATCGGGCAGTACAAGTCCGGGGTCGCGCTGGGACAGAGCCGAACTTTCGTGATCTGGACGCGGCTGATCCGGCCCGACGGCGCCATGGTCGAACTGGCTGCGCCGGCGACGGATGGACTTGGCCGGGGCGGTCTTGATGGCGATGTCGACACGCATTTCTGGGAGCGCTTCGGCGGCGCGATCCTTCTGACCCTGCTCAACATCGGCGGGTCTGCGATTACGGATTCTTCCGACACCAGCATCGTGATCGCCTCGACCCGCGCGGGCGTTGATGCGGGATCGAGCGCGCTGACTTCGGGCGCCAACATCGGGCCAACCGTGACTGTGCCGCAGGGCTCGCCGGTGCGGGTGTTCGTTAGCCAGGATCTCGATTTCTCGTCGGTTGGTCCGGTCAAGTCGGGCGCGTCCAATTGATCGGCGAAGGCGTTTATCTCCGCACATATCTCGCGCCGTTTTCCGAGTGGCTCGACCGGGCGGATGTGACCGACATTCTGGTCAACCGCCCCGGCGAAGTCTGGATCGATGGCGCGCGCGGGTTCGAGCATCACGCCGCGCCGGATGTGACCGAAGTGATGATGCTTCGTCTGGCCCAGCAGATTGCGGCGCATACGGCGCAAGGGGTTTCGCGGGAATATCCTCTGCTCGCGGCCACGTTGCCGGATGGCGCGCGTGTGCAGATCGTTTCGCCGCCGGCGACGCGGAGCCATTTTGCGCTCGCGATCCGGAAGCATGTGGTTCAGGACCTGACGCTCGATCACTATGAAACGGCGGGAGCTTTTGCCGGCGCCAAGCGGGCTTCCGGGAGTGAGCGGGCCGAGAAGGATCGCGAGCTTCAGGGTCTGCTCGATCGGGGGGAGATCAAGACGTTCTTTTCTCAGGCTGTAAAAGCCGGGCGGAACATCGTGATTTCGGGCGGCACGGGAACCGGCAAGACGACGTTCCTGAACGCGCTTCTGAAGGAAGTCCCGCAGGGCGACCGGCTGATCGTGATCGAGGATACGCCCGAGGTGAAGCTGGCGCATCCGAATGCGGTTGGCCTTATTGCGGTGAACAGCGAGTTGGGCGAAGCGCGCGTCGGGATCGACGAGCTTCTGCGCGCGAGCCTGCGGATGCGGCCGGACCGGTTGATGGTTGGGGAAATTCGCGGGGCGGAAGCTTTTACATTCCTGCGCGCGGTCAATACGGGGCATCCGGGATCGCTGACGACGGTGCATGCCGATAGCCCGCAGGGAGCGATGGACCAGATTGCTTTCATGACGCTTCAGGCGGGACTGACGCTGACGCGGGCGGATGTGATCGACTATGCGCGCTCGGTGATCGATGTGGTGGTGCAGCTGTCGCGTGTTGGCGGCAAGCGCGGGGTCAGCCAGGTGGTGTTTCACCGCCGGGCATGAGGGCGCGTTCTCGCGGGATGGCGAGTTGGGTGG
>DAIRES010000270.1:0-3834 GCA_036795465.1 Hyphomonadaceae bacterium | reverse complement strand
AGTTATCCCGAGCAGGCAATAATGCGCAGGAGCGCTGATCTGCTTGCCTGATTTCGGTGCGCCGATCTCTTTTCCTCCGCATTATTTCGTCAGAGGGAGTCGAGCCAGGAGAGGACGCTCGCGTCCCGTTTCCATCTCGGCGGCTTGGTTCCTGGCTCGGGAGGTTCAACGCGCTCGAGGGCCGCGCGCTTGGTTTCCAGATTGGCTTGGGCGTAGTGGTTGGTCGTGTCGAGGCTGACGTGACCAAGCCAGCTGCGGATCACGGTGATGTCGACCCCCGCAGCCACCAAGTGCACGGCGGTGGCATGACGGAAGCTATGCGGCGTCACATGTTTTGATCGCAATGTCGGGACCGTACGAGCCGCGGCTTCCACATAGGCCGCCATCTTGAACCGAACGCCTGACGCGCTGAGGGGCTCGCCATAGCGGTTGACGAACAATGCCTGATCCGAGGGGCGCGGCTGTCGCTCGAGCAGCGCCCTCAGGAGGGCGATCGTCTCTGGCCAGAGCGGGCAGATGCGCTCCTTGCGCCCCTTGCCATAGAGGCGGACGCAGGTAGGCGTGTCGAACCGGATGGCGTCTGGACGTAGATCGAGCGCCTCCTGGATCCGCGCCCCGCTGTTGTAAAGGAACGAGAGCAGCGCATGGTCGCGCATTCCTTCGAGCGTTGACCGGTCTGGCTGGGCAAGGATCGCTTCCACCTCGATGGGATCGAGATAGCTGGGCGCAGGGATCGGCGCCCGCTTGACCGGGATTCGGAGGATCTCGGCGCATTGCGCAATAGCGGTTGGCTCACGGCTCGCCACGAAGTTGAAGAAGCTCCTTATGGCTGCGAGCCGGCAGTTGCGTGTGCCTATCGTACCTCGCCGTTCCTGCTCGGCATGTCGGAGGAACGCGCTGACCTCCTCGGCAGTGAGGTCAGCCAGCCTCAGTTGAGCGACCGTGCAGCATCGACGCGATGCGACGAAGCGCAGGAACAGGCGCCAAGCGTCGCGGTACGAGCGCACCGTGTGCATCGACGCGTTGCGCTGCTCGACCAGCCACTCATAGAAGAACGCGCGCATCAGCTGGGGGAACGGATCAACGCTCTTCATGGCCAGCCCCCTCCATGATGTTGAGGCGGGATGCGCCGATCGAACGGAACCGCGCGCTTGCCTGTTGCAGCAGATCCTGGGTGACGGTGATGTAGACCAGCGTCGAGTGGATATCCCGATGGCCAAGATACGTCGCCAGGTACGGCAACCGATCCTGCGGATTGATGCCGGCGCGATACCACTCCAGCATGCGGTTCACGACCATCGAGTGGCGGAGATCGTGGATGCGAGGACCGATCCTGCCCTTGCGGGGCTTGAGCTCGGCGCGGCGAAGGATGTCCACCAGCAACCACCCGATCGCCTGTGACGTATAGCGGGCATTGCCTTGCTCGTGCCAGAAGAGCCCCGATTGGGGGTGTTGAGGCGCCTTCGCGCTTCGCCTCGCGGCGACAAAGGCTTGCAGGTCAGCAACCACGCTGTCGGGCAGCGGCAGGATCCTGGTCTTGAAGAACTTCGTTTCGCGGATCGTGATCGTACCAGCGAGCAGATCGACATCGCCAAGATCGAGGCCCGCCAGTTCGCTGAGCCGCAAGCCCGCGCAGTAGGCCAGTACCAGCATCGTATACAGACTGATTGGGCGCAGCAGCGCCCGCCCCGACGGATAGGCGGAAGCGACATCAAGCAGCCGCCTTATGTCGGCCGGACTGTAGATGTGCGGTTTTCGCCATGTCCGCTCGACCTCCTTGTGAGGCCGTGGGTCGGGGCGGCGTGGATTGATGTTCGGGTCCAGCTGGCGCTGCGCCCTGGTGAGAGCGCGGCCGAGCTTCTCGCATTCTGCAGCATGATTGACGCTGTGGCGCGCCGCCGCCCAATGCTGGAGCATCACGTCGACCGTTTCACGCGCCAGCGCGGGATGTTCCTGCAAGAAGCGGTCGAACCGCAAGAACCAGACCTCCTGCGTTTCATAACGATAGCCTCGGCTTCGCATGAGCTTCACATGATCACGCATGAGGCCGCCGAGCGTGCTCCCGAACGATGGGTGGCGCCGTAGCGCCTCAAGCGCCTCATCCGGCTGCGGCGCCGCCAGCGCTCGCAGGATCGGTCTGCTCTGCTTCACCGCATATTCGGCACGCAGATCGGCAACCGGATTGCTCGAGATCGCCCTTTCACGCACCAGATGATCCAAGAAGCGATCCACGATGTTGGCGCGATGCAACAGGGTCGATGAATGGCGGTCTGCACCCCATTCACGGAGCCAGGTCTCGATCGTCGTCCGGCCGACCGACGACGGCCGATGCCGTCGTGCTACATCCTGGAAGCTGCAGAGCGCCTGGCGATAATAGGTTCGGCTGTTTGGGCTGCGCAGCCTGAGCGTGGCCAGATAACGCATGACGACGCGGTCGTCGGTGTCGGGCCATGTGCTCATGACAGCACCTCCCGCCCCGGCACGTCGAGTGCGACCACGCGCAGATCCTCGGTGGCGAGCTTCAGATAGGAGTTCGTTGCTTCGGTCGATCGATGACCAAGCAAGTCGCCGATAATCTTCTGGGGAACGCTCGCCCGCAGCAGTTCAACTGCGCGGGCATGTCGGAAGATATGAGGGCCGCATTTCCCCGGCGGCTCGACGCCTGCGGCGTGAAGTCGTCGGCGCAAGTCGCTATAGATACATTGAAGCGGGCGATATGGCGCACGGGCGCGGAGGAACACTACCCGGTGGTCGGTTTGTGGTCGACCGCCACGCAGATAGTCGAGCAATGCTTCGCCGACCGGCGCCATTAGCGGCAGGACGGAGCGGGCGCCCGTCTTGGAGTGGTGGACCCGCAGAGCATCGGCGCGCCAGTCGATATCCTCGAGCCGTAAATGCGTGATCTCGCCGACGCGCAGGCCATAGGTCGCGAGAAGCTGGAGGATCGCATAGTCGCGCAGCCCGATTGGAGAGCGGTCTTGCCGTGTTACTTTCAGGACCACGTCGATTTGGTCGCGGTGCAGCGTCGAGGGGATCGACTCATAGGCGTAGAGCATGGGCGCGATGACTTGCGGGGCGAGGTTTATCGGGACGAGCGCCTTTCCATGCAGGTAGCGCAACAACGAACGAAGCCGCTCGACCACGTCCTTCAGCGACTTCCGCCTCAGACCCGGCGAACGCTGGTCGAGGTAACGATCGACATCCTGGATGCTGAGCGCTGCAAGCTCGGTTGCGGCAGATCGCTCAAGATACCAGGTCAGGAAGTGCCGCGCCTCCCACATGAGCGCAGCCACGCTCGCTCGCGACAGTCCCCGGTCTTCCCGCAGCGATGTCTCGTACGCAAGACAGATCGCATGCCGGAGCATCGCGCCTGACCCTTGCGCCTCGGGTACTGGCGGCCATTGTCCAAGCGCCATCCGCAACAGCGCATGGATGCCTGACCGCGGGATTGAGGCCCACGTCGGTCCAGGCGCCCGGCCCCGGCGATCGCGGAAGCGTCGAGTGGCGGCGCGCAGATAGCGCGACACATGATCAGGCGTCACCGCCGTCAAGGCGACGTCCCGTGCGCGCAGATCGCACAAGAAGGCGCGCGCGTAGCAACAGTAGTTCTGCACGACAACCCGATTGTAGCGCTGAACTGTCAGCGCTTCCTCCAGTCTCGACAGGAGTCCGCTATGCTCGTCCGACATGATCAATTCCTCAGCTGTTGAAGGCAGCTGGATTTTGATCACCGGATAATGCGCAGCAACGTCGCTGCTAACGCTGGTGGGAATGGCAGAAATTCAGTCCCAAGCCGTGCTCCTCCGCATTATTGCCTGCTCGGGATAACTGGAA
>DAIRES010000269.1:0-3846 GCA_036795465.1 Hyphomonadaceae bacterium | reverse complement strand
CCCCTTGCCGCTCGCAACGTAGTGGATCTTGGTGCCGTCCTGGCTGTTCGCGAACTTGTCTTCCAGCTTCACAGCGGCCTTGGCGGCCTGCGCAGACGGCGGCGCGGCAGCCGACTCCATCGAGGTCGCGCACGCCGAAAGCGCCAACGCAAAAACAGAAACGCCAATGAGAGTGCGAACCATGGGTATTCCCTCCAACGTCTTTTATCTTGACGCCGTCAGGCTAGCCCCGTGCGGACTGATCCACAATCGTATCGCGAGGGAAGTGATCAGGATGGGCGCGTGATCACGAAGGTCATGAGCAGGATCAGCAGGCTTGGCGTCAGCGCGGTGCCCGCGCCAATGCCGCCCATGCTGAACACACCCAGCAATGGGCCGCCAAAAATCAGCGCCAGAGACCCGACACCCATAATCATGCGCCCGCCTATTCCAGCCGCGCCCCGACCATGGCCATGTATCCTAGGCCAATAATGCCCGGACAAACCATGACGGCGCCCAGCACCAACGGCCCGGTCACCAACAAATCCAGAAATCCGATCCTTCCAAACACGCCGGTCTCCCCTTCCAGCGATTGGCTGGATCAGCCTTCGAGGTCTTCCTGCAGGATCGTGATCTCGAGCTGGTAGCTCGTCTCGCCCTCGTCCTCGACCAGATAGACGAGGCCAACATGCTCGCCGCCGATGACGACTTCAACCGAGTCCGTCACGCGCGGGCGGGCCGCCAGGGTGATGCCGGGATTCAGCGAGCGCTTCAGGTAAGCCTCGACGCGTTTCACGGTTTCCGGGTTCATCGGGAGGGCTCCTGAGTTTGCCGGCGGAGACTTAGCCGCCCCTCGGCCCGGCGCCAACCCTGCCCGGAAAGGCAGCCAACAAGCTGCCGGTATGGCCCAAACGGGGCCGGCAATCTTGCGTTGGTCCCCTGAATCCGCTCCCTTGCAACGCATTACGGGGACCCATTCATGTTCAAGATCGCCGCCGCCTGCCTTACCGCCGCCCTGCTATGCTCGGGCTGCCTGCTCACCAAGGAAGACCTCGACTGCTGGTATGACGACATGTGCATGGCAGCGAACGGCGCGAACCCCGCCCCGTCGCACGACGTGCAGCCGGCTCTCAACGGTCGCTAGCGCCCGCTTGCAGCAATGCTAAGCAGGGATCGGGTGGGGCCGGAGGGAATCAAATTGAAATCCGCAATTCTCGCCTGCCTGGCGGCCCTGACCCTGTGCTCGGGCTGCATGCTTCTCGATGACGACTTCATCGAAGACGAGCCCGAAGCCTACCTCGCGCATTGACCTTCAGGACAAGCTTCACATGAAACGCATGATCCTCGCCGCCGTCGCGGCGCTGACGCTCTGCTCCGGCTGCATCCTCGACGACGAGTTCTGGGAAGACGGCTACGACTCCGGCTACGACAGCCCGTCCGGCGACGACTGGGGCAGCGACTGCGATTGCGACGACTACTAGGAGATTAGCGGCATGGGGCCGTGCAGCGCTCTGGCGCTACAGCCCCATGTCGAATTTCTGATCCATCGTCTGCGCGGGCTTCATACAGGCCCCGCCCACAGGCTTGGCCGGCACACCAGCAACCGAGCAGCGCGCAGGCACATCGCTCAGCACCACAGAGCCTGAACCCACACGGGCCTCATCACCGATCCTGATATTGCCCAGCACCTTCGAGCCCGCGCCGAGCAGCACGCCATTGCCGATCTTCGGGTGGCGATCCGTATAGACCTTGCCCGTGCCGCCCAGCGTCACGCCATGCAGCATCGACACATCATTGCCCACGCGCGCCGTCTCGCCGATCACGATGCCCGTCGCATGATCGATGAACACGCCCGACCCGATCGGCGCCGCCGGATGGATGTCCACCGAGTACAGCTCCGACATCCGCGACTGCAGAAAGAACGCCAGCGTCTCGCGCCCCTGACCGAACAGGTAGTGCGCAACGCGATGCGTCTGCAGCGCGAGGTATCCTTTGAAGAACAGGAAGGGCTGCAACGTCGACCGCGTCGCCGGATCGCGCTCCAGCACAGCCTGCAGGTCGCGCTCAGCAGCCGCCACGATCGCCGGGTCCTGCTTGTAGGCTTCCTCGCAGATTTCGCGCACGGCCAGCGCGCTCATGTCCGGCCCGCCCGCCTTCTGCGCGAGCTGATAGCAAAGCGCTTCGGCAAATGTCTCGTGATTGAGAACCGTCGCCGCCAGATAGCTCGACAGTGAGGGCTCCTGTTCAGCCGCCAGCTTCGCGTCGAAGCGCAGCTTCTGCCAGATCGGAGCCGGGGCCCCGCCCGCTGCTTTCGGATTTGATGACTCGACAGAACGGCCGTCCGCCATGGCGCATCTCCCTTGGGGCCCGTCCGCCCCCCACCACGACAGCGCGTGGTCTATGCCTGCATGAGCTTCGCAAGCTCCGGCGGCAAGCCCCCGGTGCGGAGCAGATGGTCGGCCTTGTAGAGCATGACAAGGGTGAACGCGTCCGTGATCGCGCCGGAATCCGCCATTTTTAGCGCTTCTGCGAATGGAACTCTTCGAACGGATAGTTCCTCTGAACTGTCCTTGGCAAAGCTGTGATCCGGCGAGAGGTCCCAGGCGATGAAGGCATAGGCCCGCTCGTCCGTCACCGAGTTCGACATGTGCATGTCGCCCAGCAGTTGCAGCCAGTGCCCGGCCTTCAACCCGGCCTCTTCGCCCAACTCCCGCTGGGCGCCCTCCAGCGGCGTCACCAGCGGCGACCCGCCCCCCTCCGGCAGCTCCCAGGAATACCGTCCGAACGGAAACCGCTGCTGGCCGATCAGCACGGTGTTTCCCTCCGCATCGATCGGCAGCACGCCCAGCGCCAGGTTATGCATATGCACCAGCCCATACAGCGCATCGGCACCCGTCGGCGCCACGGTCTGGTACTCGCGCACGGTGATCCAGCGGTTCGAATAAACCGTTCGCGCGGATTTGATCCGCCATCTGGCAGGAGTGTCGGTCATGGATCGCGGAATAGCGTGGATGCACCGTGGGGAATAGGGAGTGCCCGCTCATCACAGCGTATTGCCTGTTCCCCCACTTCCCCCTCCCGCTTCAACCCTTTAGGTTCCGCCCACCCCAAGTTCGGAGCCCTGCATGTTCCTCAAGACCCTCGCCGGCGCCATTGCCGCTCTCGCCCTCGCCGCCTGCGGGCCGGCTGGCCGCGACAAGATCGTCAATGTCGAAGGCGACGCCTTCATGGGTCCGGCCGACGCCAAGGTCACCGTCATCGAATACGGCTCGCCCACCTGCCCCGGCTGCAAGTTCTGGCACGACACCAATCTCGAAGAGCTGAAGCGCGACTATGTCGACACCGGCAAGGTCAAGTTCATCTTCCGCGAATTCGCGATCCACGGCGCCATCGACGCCGGCATCTTCTCGGTCGCCCGCTGCGCCGGCAAGGAAGACTATTTCGCCGTGCTCGACGAAGCCTTCGCCCGCCAGCGCGACATCGTGATGGCCTCGCAGAAAGGCGAGTCCATCCCCGCGCTCAAATCGCTCGGCGAAAAATTCAAGCTCAGCGGCGCGCAGGTCGACGCCTGCCTCACTGACAAGCAGAACGTGCAACGCGTCAACGATGTCGGCGCCTACGCCCGCCAGATCGGCGTCGAGTCCACGCCCACCTTCTTCGTCAACGGCGTTGAAGTTTCCGCGCCCGACCTGTCGCAACAGTGGGCGCTGATGAAAACCGCCATCGACGCAGCAGCCTCCGGCCAGCCCGTCGCGCCGACGCCGATCACGCCGCCGGCTGACGCCGCCGCGCCGCACGATCACGTCCCCGGCGAAACGCACTAGGGATGCCCATCCGGCCAGACCTTCCCCCGGAACCGGAATTCGG
>DAIRES010000268.1:0-3891 GCA_036795465.1 Hyphomonadaceae bacterium | reverse complement strand
GTATCCAGAATCACCACATCAAAGCCGCCGAACTTCGCAGCCTGGATCGCACGCCGCGCGATATCCGGCGGCAGCTGTCCCTCGACGATCGGCAGCGCATCCACACCAACCTGTTGCGCCAGCACGCGCAGCTGTTCCATCGCCGCCGGGCGGCGCACGTCGAGCGATGCAACCAGAACCTTCTTGCGTTCGACTTCCTTCAGGCGCTTGGCCAGCTTGCCCGTCGTCGTCGTCTTACCAGAGCCCTGCAGGCCGGCCATCATGATGACGGCGGGCGGGCTGTCGATCTTCAGCGGCGCCGGCTCTTCGTCCCCGCCCAGCGTCTCGACCAGCTGGTCATGGACGATCTTGACGACGAGCTGACCCGGCTTGATCGACTTGATGACGTTCTCGCCCACCGCGAGGGGGCGAACATCGTCGATGAACTTCTTGACCACCGACAGCGCGACGTCGGCTTCCAGCAGCGCCACGCGGATCTCGCGCAGGGCCTCGTTGACGTCCTTCTCGGAAAGCGCGCCGCGGCCCGTCAGGCCGTCGAACACCTTCCCAAGCTTGTCTGTCAGCGCGTCGAACATCGCCATTCCTTTTCATGCCGGACCATCCGACATGGGGAGCATGCTTTCCGCGGTCAAACCCGGCCCAGACCAGACGCCCAAAACGAACGACGAAGACCCCGCTGAGCGCAACGCGCCGGGCGGGGGACCTCGCCAGCCTCGTCCGAAGCCCATAAACACAGGGAAACGGGGTCGTGCCGGTCAAAGCACAGAAACAGGTTCTGCGCGAAAGACGGGCTCCCTACGCCCGGCTGTGGAAAAGGTCAAGTTTAAAGGGAAATGGCTGAGTTCCCGAAAAGTGCGCCCCCTTCTGGCGAGCGCGCTTCGAAACCAGCTCGCCCACCAACTGCAAAGTCTAGTTCAGCCTGAACGCTTTGGTTTCAGCCTCAGCCTGGGCGACCAGCCGCTGCACGCAGGCTTGGAAAAGCGGCGCCGGAGTGTCCTTTTTGTTCAAGGCTCCGATACAGACGAAGGACATCTCGCTGCTATCGCTGAACGCCTTGTGGACGATCGATTCCACCACGTCCGCTATCTTCTCCCGGTCTGCGGCTGATGCCTGATCGCGCCCACCGCCCGGTTGCCCGCTTGCTTGGGTTCGCGCGACGCCGCCGCCCGGCCCCGCCTCAATGACGGCCCTGACCGCGCCGAGATGGGTTTCAGCCGCCTTGTGCGCCTTGGTCTTCTGCGTGACGTCGTCGGCCGCTGCTGTCGATTCATCCAGCGCTGTCTTGCACTCTTCCTTCGTGGGACTTGCAGGCGCGTCGTCGGCCTCCTCAGCCGGCGTCTCCGCCTTCGCCTCCAGCAGCTTCTTGCACGCATCGTCCTTGTTCAGTGTCTTGTACTTTGTCTCCGCCGCGGCCGCCTTCGTCTTTGCGCCGGTCAGCGCTGCTGCCTTCTCGGCCTCGTCCGCCTCGGCTTCTTCCAGCTTCTCCAGCACCTCCAGCGGCCGGTCTGTCTGTATCGCCGTACCGTTGGCGACGATGACGGTCGACGAAGGCAGCACCACACCCGTCAGCTGCTCAATCGCAAGAATGGCAATCATGGCGCGCTGGTCACGCGCCGCCTGAACGAGGAACTGTTCCTCGCTCATCGCGCCATTCATGAAGCGCTCGCAGGTCCGGTACATCGACTCCCGCAGAAGGTTGACTGTTTGCGTCCGCGAGATCGTCGCGCCGCTCTGCGATAGCGCCGTCGCCACCTCGGCATTCAGGCTCTTGCCATCGTCCTGCTTGTCGCGGGAAATCGCCCCCGCCAGCGAAAAGCCAAGAACAGAAAACACATCCGGCGAAGGCTGGGCGCAGCTGCGATAGACCCAATACCCTGCTCCGCCCTCATGCGGGTACTCGGCCCAGCGCTGGCTCAGCACACCCCACTGCTGCGCGTCCGCGTAATGCACCGCCGCCTCACCGGACGTGAAACGGGTGCGGCTGATCGAATTCAGATTTGCACAGCCCGCCGGCACCAACGTCGCGCACGCGGCAGCCAGAACCAGTAATCTTCTCATGTGATATCCCCCAATACCCACGTGCATTAAAAGCCTAGGTCATTCGCCGCGCCACAGGGATGGCCCCTAAACCCGCATAGAATTCGATCGCTGCCCGCAGATTGGTCGCCCAGCCCGCGAATACATGGAACCCTGCGCCTCACTGCACGTTGCACCGCGATCCAAGCTCCCGAGACATTCATGCCCGCCTTCCAGCTACGCCACGCGACGACCTATGCGTTCTCCTCGCCGGTCACCCTGTCGCCGCACCAGCTCTACATGCGCCCGCGCGGCGATCACCGCATCAAGGTGCAGGCATCCGCCCTCACCCTCTCGCCGCTTGCAGAAGTGGTGTGGCGCAATGATCTGTACGGAAACTCGGTGGCCCTCGCCCACTTCGCCGGCGAGACAACCCAGCTCGATATCATCAGCGAGCTCTCAGTCGAAACCTTCCCGCGCAGCGAAAGCCAGCGCCGCCTCCTGCTGGAAGCCGGGGCGACCGAATACTCCCCTCACGAAAGCCGCGTGCTCTGGCCTTACATCGACCAGCCGCCGGAAGCCTCGGAGGCCGCATCCGACTGGATCAACAGCGGCGCCATCAGCGTGCGCAAGACGCAGTACGAGCGCCTGCTCGAATGCGCCGCCCGCATCCGCTATGAATTCGACTATCGCGCCCGGTTCGAGCCCGGCCTGCAGACCCCGGCCGAAACGCTGCAACTCCATTCCGGCACCTGCCGCGATTTCGCCGAGCTGATGATCGCCGCCGCACGCAGCCTCGGCTGCGCCGCACGCTTCGTCACCGGCTATGTCTTCACGCCCAATGCCGCGCCCGGCTCGTCCTCACCGCATGCCTGGGCCGAAATCTATCTTCCCGCGCTTGGCTGGGTCGAACTCGACGCCACCAACGGCCTCGTCGATGATGGCG
This sequence comes from Hyphomonadaceae bacterium, assembly GCA_036795465.1. Taxonomy (GTDB): domain Bacteria; phylum Pseudomonadota; class Alphaproteobacteria; order Caulobacterales; family Hyphomonadaceae; genus UBA7672. The sequence goes on along the minus strand of DAIRES010000268.1, from coordinate 929 downwards.
ACCTCATCCCCGTCGCCTCCGCCGCCACAGGCGCCGAGCTCACGCCCATTTCCGGCGCCTTCACTGGCTATGGCGCAACCTCCGCCATGACCGTCGCCGTCGACGTTATCAAGCAGGCCTGAAACCTGGTCTGACCTGTACCCGCCGCCCCGCCAATGCTAACCGGCGGGTCACACCGGGGACATGTCCATGCGCACCATCGGCCTCATCGGCGGCATGAGCTGGCAAAGCTCGAAACTGTATTACGAGCGGATCAACCAGCTCGTCGCGGACCGTCTCGGCGGCGCGCATTCCGCGCAGATCATCCTCAACTCGCTTGATTTCGCGCAGATCGCCCGCCTGCAATCCGAAGGCCGCTGGAAAGAAGCCGGCGCCATTCTCGCCAACGCCGCCCAATCGCTCGAGCGCGCCGGCGCGGATGTGATCGCCATCGGCGCCAACACCATGCACAAGGTCGCGCCACAGGTGATGGCGTCCGTCCGCCTGCCCGTCATCCACATCGGCGACACGCTCGTCGCCGCCCTGCGTCGCGAGGCGCGTTCGCGCCCGCTGCTGCTCGGCACGCGCTACACGATGGAAGATCCCTTCATGATCGACCATCTCGCCAACAAGGGCATCGGCGCCCTCACGCCAGACCGCGCCGACCGCGACGCCCTGCATGCCATCATCTATGACGAACTCATCAAGGGCATCGTCACTGACAAGTCACGCGACGCTGTCCTCGCCATGATCGAACGCTCGGCCACGCACGAGGCCGACAGCGTCATCTTCGGCTGCACCGAGATCGGCATGCTCTTCCCGCCCACGGAAGCAGGACTGCCCGCCTACGATACGCTGGAGCTTCACGCCGAAGCGCTCGTCGACTTCGCGCTGGCCTAGGCGACGTCATAGCTCCGCTGCGGCCGCCATCCGTCCGGCCCTTCCGGCAG
>DAIRES010000058.1:3474-18939 GCA_036795465.1 Hyphomonadaceae bacterium | reverse complement strand
CGCGTCGTGGAGCATCGCCTTGATGTCCATCTCGCTCATCAGCGGGTTGCGGTTGGGGTTGAGCAGGCATTCCCTGGTGGTGAGGATCGTACCGTCCCCGTCCCAGTCGATCGCGCCGCCTTCCAGCACGCGATCCCAGCGGGTAGCGTCTGCGCCAGCATTGATCGCCACGAACGCGCCGACCTGGTCGTCGTAGTCGAGCACGTACTTGCCGCCCCAGCCATTGAAGGTGAACAGCGCGCAGCGGTCGCTGGAATAGAAAACAGGGCCGGTATCGCGCAGCCAGATGTCGCCATACTTCGCGTCGATCAGCTCGGCGTATTCGCCGATCAGCTTCTCGGCCGACAGCATTGCCGTCGGGCCGTTCACCAGCACCTTCATCCTGTCGCCCGGACGGCCGTCAGGCCCCGGCGCCGCGAGCGCCTTGACCATCGCAGCCACCTCCGCCTGCGCTGGGGCAAGGTTGTCCAGCCACAGCTCCTCGTCGGCCGGCCATGCGGTCCAGATCGCGCTGTGCGGCGCCCATTCGGCGGGGGGATGCAGGTTCGTATCGCTCATGGTTCGCCGCTCTATCAGGTGCGCGCCAGCACGCAAGCGCCGGACACAAGCGTGCGCATATGGCCCCGTTTTGCCAAAAGAAAAGAGGCGGCCCGTGAAGGCCGCCTCTTCCTGTCTATTGCCGGGCTCCGACGACTAGAAGTCGTAGCGGGCGCCGATACGAACCTGCCAGAGCGAGGCATCGATGTTGATCGTGTCCGCGTCCGGGTTGTAGTTCGTGGTCGTCGAGTTCGGGCCAATGATGTAGCGGCCCTGAGAGTCGACCCCCGTCACGTTGTACAGGCTGGCCAGAGCCGGGAAACCGTGCTCGCGCACGATGCCCCAATCGCTGTTCAGCAGGTTGCCGAGGTTCTGGACGACCACAAAGGCTTCCGCCTTGTGACCTTCCGCGATGCCCGGAATGGCTTGCGACAGCTTGAAGTCGACGCGCGCGATCCAATCGTCGCTGGCGATGTTACGCGGAGCGATTTGACCACGGTAGTCCGACAGGCGGTCGTTACCCGAGATGTAGTTGTTGAGCGCTGTGACGGCTGCAGCATTCGACGAGGGCGAGATGAAGGGGTCATTCACACCCGTCGGGATGTAGGCCAGCGTGCGGTTGATCGCGTTGGTGTAGGGCTCGAACGCGGGCGAAACCGTGTTGGTGGCCATCGTGTAGCTGTAAGGCAGGCCTTCCTGCGCATAGCCACCCAGCGAGAACTTGGTCGGGAAGTTCTGCAGCAGCTCCAGCTCGTAGTTCACGTTGAACGAGAAGCGGTGCGGGACGACATAGTCCGAACGGTCGAGCGGCATGTTGATGATGTCGTAGCGGGCGGTGTTCTCGAAGTTCGAGAAGGCGACCGACGACGTCATCGGGTTGGTTTCGTTGGCGTAGGTGTGGGCGTAGCCGACAGTCCAGTCGAGACCGAAGTCGTAGGCCTTGTGAACCGACAGCGAGTAAACCCAGTTGTCCGACTTCCGTTCCGAGTTCGACAGCAGCATGTCGGTGGTGTTGCCGGTGTAACGCGGGCGACCGTCGATGAACGTGCCGGCGCGGGTATAGCCGAGCGGCAGGATCACCGGAGCTTTGTCGGTCTGCGCGTAGAGCACGTCAGCATCAATGCGGTAGCCGTCGCCAAGGAACGTGCCCGTGTCGAGGTTCCAGGTGGCGCCGAGCGCATAGCGCCAGGATGACGGCAGCTCGAAATCCGGGTCGATGGCATTGACGCCGCCGACCGGAGTTGCGTTCGCGATATAGTTCACGCCAGCAACCGGGACGTCGAAGAACGGACGGCCCGAGCCATTATAGGTGAAATCCGAAAGGTTCGGCGTGTTTGCAGTCGCGAGGGTCACGCCCGGAAGATTGCATCCGTTTGCGCCGCTGCGGCAGATGAAGTCGCTCGTGAGCACGCCCGTGTTCGAATAGCTGTTGGAGAGCCAGACGTTCGGGTTGCCGCCGGAGTAGAGGCCGACGCCGCCGCGGAAGGTGATGTCGTCGTTGAAGTCGTAGGTGAAGCCGAGACGGGGCTGCAGCAGGTGGAGACCGTCGAAGGTCTCGTCGTTGCGGAAGCCGTACTTGTTGCGGAAGATCGCGTTGTAGGCCGGCTTGTCGTCCGAGCTGTACACGTCGAGGCGCAGACCCGCGACGACGTTCAGCGCATCGTTAACCTGCCAATCGTCCTGCAGGTAGAACGTCGTTGTCTCGTAGCCGAAGGCAGCAGCCGAGTCGTTCGGCTCGTTGGAGCCGACCGCGTTGGAGTATTCGAAGTAGCTGAAGCGGCCAGCCTGGAAGTTGGCCAGGCTGGAGAACCGCCACTCGCCTTCAACTTCCTGCAGGAACAGGTTGAACACGTCGAGCTCTTCGCGCTCGACGCCCGCGGTGAACAGGTGGTCCTCGATCGCGTAGTTCATCGCCGCCTTGTAGCTCATCACTTCGTAGTTGAGCTTGTTGCGGTGACGCGAGTCATCCGAGCCGAGATAGATGCGCCCGGTCGTTCCGTTCGTGCGCAGAACGTCGACCTGGATCTCGCCGAATTCGGGTCCGGCGACGGAGTTCTGACGGTTATCCAGCTTCAGGTTCGAGACGCGGAACTCGGTCGAGAAATTGTCGGTCCAATCAGAGAAGAGCTGGCCCGTGTAGGATTCCAGCTTGGCGCCACGCTCGTAATAGTGGTTGCCATCGACGATCTGGCTCGACGTGTCGTCCGAGGGCGAGAAGTTGAAGCCGTCGTTGTAGTTGTACGTGAGCGATGCGCGGTGGCGATCGTTGATCGTCCAATCGAGCTTGACGAGCAGCTTCTCGTCTTCAACCGGGATCGAGGTCGGCAGGCCGCCGGCGACATAGCCGTACTGGTTCACGGCGGTGTCGATCACAGCCTGATAAACGGCCAGGTCGATCAGCTTGTCCTGGGGCTCGTAGGCGAACACGTTCGCGCCTTCGAACTTCTCGTAGGCGGCGAAGAAAAAGAGCGTGTCCGGAATGATCGGACCGCCGAGGCTGAAGCCGTAGCGCTTTTCATCGAACTTGCCGAGGTCGCGATCGACGCCATCGGTCTTGTCGCCGGTCATCCCATCATCGGTGTAATCGAAGAAGACGCCGCCGTGGAATTCGTTGGTACCCGACTTGGTGACGGCGTTGATGTTGCAGGCCGTGAAGAAGCCGTACTGGACGTCGAACGGGGCGAGTTCGACCGAAACCTGCTCGATCGCATCGAGCGAGAACGGCATGCGCTCGGTCGGGTAGCCCGAGCTGTTGAGACCGAAGCTGTCGCCCATGCGCGTGCCGTCGAGCGTGATGGCGTTGAAGCGCGGGTTGGCGCCGCCGCAGGAGATAGCGTCCGAGTTGCCCTGGTCGATCGAGATGCGCGGGTCAGCGGCAAGCAGGTCGCGGATGTCGCGGTTGGCGAGCGGAGCGTTCTCGATGTCGGCGAGGCTGAAAGTAGCTGCGGGGCCCGTGGCGATCGGCGTGGCGCCGGCCTGGGTGGCGGTGATGATCACAACGTCCGTGGACGCGGCGCCGGAGAAGGCGAGCGACAGGCTGGTCGGTTGACCGAGGTTCAGGAACACATCGTTGATCTGCGTGGTCTGTTCGCCGTCTGCGGCGACCGAGACGGTGTAGGGGCCGCCGACATTCAGGCCGCGGACGTCGAACGCGCCGGTCGGCGTCGTCACGACGGTGCGGGTCAGGCCCGTGCGGGTGTCCTTGACGGTGACGGTGGCATCGCCGGCCGGTGCGCCGTCGGCGCGCGAGACAGTGCCCTGCACGCCCGAAGTCGTGACCTGCGCAAATGCAGCTGGCGTCAGCGAAGCCGCCATAGCCGCGAACGCAACACCACCAGCCATTCTTTTAAGATTGATCATTGTCACCCCTGGAGAACCAAGAAGGAGCGCCACGCCCCTCCGGATTTCGCCGCGCCGATAACCTGTCTGCTGCAGCCGCTCAATGACTGCTGCGTGAATGTTTCTTGACGGTGCGAACAGGGCATTTCCTGCGACATTTCGTGCGTGGCTGACTCGCATTCCCGTAGCCGGCGAAGCGACTTCGGCGGGACCAGCAGTCTCAGTTGCGCAACAACCGCGCCGCCGCCTTGATACTTCCCGAAATTTCCGCGCCGCGGCAAATTCTGTGCTTCCACCGCATTATGGTTGAACGAACCGCGCACCAGCAGGTGCAAACGCGCAACAGGATGCCGGGCGCGATTTGCCCGCCCGAGTTTGAGGCTGCAACGATCAAAATGAGTCCACGCTTGTGTCCGCGGCGCCACGATGATTACGCAACGCAACCCCGTTTCAGTCGTGGTTAAGTCGCCGCCAATCGAATCGCCGTCGGGCTTCTGGCCGAGACCGCAACCTTGTAGGGTCCGGCCAGTTTTTCAGGACAACCGCACGCATGAATGCCTTGAATGATCTCTGGCGGCGCAACCCATCGGCGTGCGCGGCGCTGATGATCGCGGCCGTCGTGCTGGTGCGGATCGCGGTGGTGGTCGCAACGCCGCTCGAGATCGGGCCTGACGAGGCGCAGTACTGGCGTTGGTCGCGTACGCTGGACTTCGGCTATTATTCGAAGCCGCCGCTGATCGCGTGGGTGATTGCAGCGTCGACGGCCGTGTTCGGCGATGGTGAGTGGGCGATCCGGTTCTTTTCGCCGGTCCTGCACGGCGTCGCCGCGTTTTTCCTGTTCCTGTTGGGCCAGAAAGCGTTCGATTCGCGGATCGGCGCGTGGTCGGCCGCGATCTATCTGCTGATGCCCGGTATCTGGCTGTCGTCGACCATCATGTCGACCGACGCCGTGCTGCTGCCGGCGTGGGCGGCGGCTCTGTATTTCCTCTGGCGCTTCCGCGATGAGCCGACCCTGGTCAACGCAATCCTCGGAGGCGTCGCCATCGGGCTGGCGATGCTCGGCAAGTATGCTGCGCTCTATCTGTATGCCGGCGCGGGTCTTGCGGCCCTGATCGACAAGGACATGCGCAAGGCGGTTCTCTCGCCGGCGGGTGGCGTTCTCGTGATTGCGTCGCTGGTTACGCTCGGCCCCAATATTCTCTGGAACTTCGCCAACAACTTCGCCACCGTCAGCCACACGGCAGATAACGCCAATCTCGGGGAAGCGGGCTTCAATCCGCTGCACGTGTTTGGCTATATCAGCGATCAGGCGGCGGTATTCGGTCCCATCACCCTGCTCCTGCTGCTCGCAGGCTTTGGCCTTGTTGCGGGCCGCAAGGACAAATGGACGACGACGCGCGAGATGTGGCTGCTGTGCTTCATCCTGCCGCCGCTGCTGGTGATCATGGGGCAGGAAATCATGTCACGCGCCCACGCGAACTGGGCGGCGACCGCTTATCCCGCAGCATGCGTGCTGCTGGCGGCGTGGATCGATCGCGCCTTCGGTTCGGAGACGAGCCGCGTGAAGATCGGGCCGATCCTGAAAGGCGGTCTGGCGCTGAACGCTGTGATCGGACTGATCTTCACTGTACTATGGGTGGCGCCGTCACTGGCGGATTCGATGCGCGCATCGAATGGCATGAAGGCCGTGCGCGGCTGGGCAGAAACGGTTGCCGAACTGAACAGCAAGGCCAAGGAGATAGGCGCGACCGCCATCCTGGTGGATGACCGCGAGCTCTGGCACGGCATGGATTATTATGGCCGGAACACCGACATAAAGCCCGTCCGCACATGGCTTCGTGGCGATCATGCCCGCAGTCATGCGGAGGAAGCAGGCGCCATCCAGCCCGGCGAAGACGCCAGGATACTGATCGCGAGCGGCGCCGGCGGCAACCGTCCGATGATCCGGCAGGACTTCACCACGATCGAGGAGATTGGTTACCTGTCGATCCCGCTGGGACCGACGCGAGAGCGCAAGTTCAAGCTCTATGTCGCATCCGGCTATCACCGCACGCCGCGAACGCCCGAGTTCGAGGCGAAGTATCACAACGTGATCGAGGACTAGGACGCAGGCTAAGGCGCGGGTGCGCCGCCGTCCTCGCGGACGTTGGGCGTGACCCGCAGGCCGGCTTTCACATTGTCCTGCCCTTCAGCGACCAGAAGCGCATTGCGCGGCAGGCCAGCCACCCAGATGCCTTCAGCTGTCTCGTCGATGATGTCGGCCGGCACGAAGCTGACCACGCCGCCAACGTCGACAAACCGCACGCCGATCCGGCCCTGATCGTCAGGCAGTAGCAGGGCCGGGCTGACGCGGTGGGCATAACCACGGCCGGTCTCGACCTTGATCTCCGCCGTCCTTCCCACGGTGATGGCGTTGGCGGGGTTTGGAACCGAAACCTCCACCCTGAACTGGCGCGTTGAGGCGTCGGCCACGCGCGCGAGATACGTCACCTTGCCTTCGACCTCGGCGCCGTCCGACAGGCGGACGCGCGCATTGCCATCGACAATGATCTGGCCGGCCTGCTTCTCGGTGGCCTGCGCGACGAAGACGATCGGATCGAGTTGCACGACCACACCGCACGAACCGCCGGGATTCAGGAACTGACCAACATCTGCGTTACGCTTCTCGAAAACGCCCCTGAACGGCGCCCTCACCTGCATCTTCCGCAGTTCGGACCTCGCAACATCGAGCGAAGCCTGCGCGCCATCCAGCGCCGCCTTTGCGGAGGTGAGGCGACCTTCCGTCGCCCAGCCATTGGCCACGAGCTTGACCGCAGCTTCATAGGCCTGCCGTTTGCCGGCGATGGAGGCTTCGGCTTCCCGCACCTTGGCGCTGGCGCCATCGACATCGAGGCCACACAGCAGCGTGTCCTTGTCGACCAGAGTACCTTCAGTCACGGGGGCCGAGGTGACTGTCCCGGCCGATTGGGATTTCACGTCGAGAATTCTCGCTTCGGTGCGTCCGCCGACCGACAGGAACAGCGGGCGTTCCACGGCCTGCGAGCGGATCACCACCACAGGCATGCCGTTACGGCCCTGGCTGGCGTCCGGGAGGGCTTTGTCCAGCGTCGGTATCTTGTCAGCCTGCACGTCGCGGATGTCGTCGCCGCCGGGCATCAGGGAGCGGATGCCGACAATGGCGACGATCAGCGCGATCGCTCCGAGCATGATGGTCAGGAGACGTGGCACGTGTCCCGGGTCCTCCGGCAGCTAAAAATGGCAGGTCCAGCCTGCATAGGCGGCTTCGCCCTCGCAAGGTATCAAAATGGCGTGGCGGGCGAGATTATGGCGGTAAACACCCGCCTCAGCAGCTCCAGCGGCGTTTCCCCGCTAAACATTGGCATTAGTTGCATTTGCCGGACTTACCCCCTAGGTCCAGCCTGCGCGAAACGGGCCCGGACGGGGGCTTCGTCAGAGCCCCAGGACACCATGACGGACGCTGTCGACAAGCCCGCAGAAAAGCCTGCCAAATCGCCAAATGCCCCCACCGAGGAGACGGTTCTCTCGGTGAAGCATTACACGGACAGGATGTTCTCCTTCCGCATCACGCGGCCGCCGACCTTCCGCTTCCGCTCGGGCGAGTTCGTGATGATCGGCCTCGAGGGCCCCAACGGCAAACCGCTATTGCGCGCCTATTCCATCGCCAGCCCGAGCTGGGACGAGGAGCTGGAATTCTTCTCGATCAAGGTTCCCGACGGCCCCCTCACCTCGAAGCTCCAGCTTATCAAGCCGGGCGACAAGGTCCTGCTGGGACGCAAATCGACCGGCACGCTGGTTCATGACGCCCTTACGCCAGGCAAGCGGCTGTACTGCTTCTCGACCGGCACCGGGCTCGCTCCCTTTGCATCCGTGATCCGCGATCCGGACACCTATGAACGGTTCGAACAGGTTATTGTCACGCACACCTGCCGTGAAGTCGGCGAATTGAAGTACGGACAGGAGCTAGTCGAAAGCCTGCGCGACGACCCGTTGGTTGGGGAGCACTTCAAACGCCTCGTGCACTACACCACCGTGACTCGCGAGCCCTGGCCCAATCAGGAGCGCATCACGACGTGCATCGAGAAAGGCATCCTGTTTGCCGATCTTGAAGTTCCGCCGCTGGATCCGGCCGTCGATCGCGTCATGGTTTGCGGCTCGATGGATATGATCAACGACATCAAGGCGCTGGTCGAAAAAGCGGGCCTCAAGGAGGGCTCCAACGCCCACCCGGCCGAGTTCGTGATCGAAAAAGCATTCGTCGGTTAGGCCGGAACCTTCGCCGCGTCATACATGAACTCTTCTCCATCGAGATCGATCCTGGGAAACTCGTCCTTCTCGCGCCAATAATCCTGTGTGTGCTGCCAGTCGCGCAGCTCACCGCGTTTGGGCAGCAGATGCATCCCGCGCATGACATAGCCGGGGTTGAAATCCTCCGGATCAATCCACGTCGACAGCTTCATGTCCTTCAGCTTCGGCGGGATCGCCACTTCGACGCGCCTGGCGCCGATCGTCTTCATGTGCGCCAGCAAGCGAACGATGAAGTCCGCCATGATATCGACACGCAACGTCCAGCTGGCGCGGAAATAGCCGAATACCCAGGCCATGTTCGGCACGCCCGTGAACATCATGCCGCGATAAGTGACAGTGTCGGAGAATGACAGCGGCTTGTCATCGATCTGGAAGGCGATGTCGCCCAGCGGGCTGAGATCAAAACCCGTCGCGGTGACAATGATATCCGCCTGCAACTCCTTGCCCGACTTTGTGAGGATGCCGGCTTCGGTGAAGCGCTCGATCTCGTCGGTGACGACAGATGCCTTGCCGGAAGCGATGCCCTTGAAGAGATCGCCGTCCGGGATGAAGGCAATACGCTGCCGCCACGGCCTGTATTTCGGCGTGAAATGCTTTGCGACGTCGTAGTCTTCGCCCAGGAACATCTTCACCGCAGCGAGCAGTTCGGCCTTCACCGCCTCCGGCTCCTCGCGCGAGCGGCGGGTGAAATCGTCCTGCGCTTTCAGGATCTGCCTGCGGGTGATCTCGTGGATCCACGTCTCATCCACCTGCAGGGCGCGCAGTTGTTCCGCGATCTCGATCGCATTGCGCCCCGGGATGAAATAGGTCGGCGAACGCTGGAGCATGGTCACGTGCTCAACATCCTGCGCCACGTTCGGCACAAGCGTGGCCGCGGTAGCGCCCGAGCCGATGACGATCATCCGCTTGCCTTTGTAGTCGAGATCTTCAGGCCAGGTCTGCGGATGTACAATACGGCCCTTGAAGTCCGCCATGCCGGGCCATTCGGGCGTGTAGCCACTGGCGTGGCGATAATAGCCCTGACACATCCAGAGGAAGTTTGTCGTGAAGCGGACCCGTTCTTCGGTTCCGGCTTTTTCAGCTTCGATCGTCCAGAGATTGTCACGGCTCGACCAGTCCGCCCGCACGATGCGGTGGCCGTAGCGGATATGCCCCCCGAGATCGTTGTCTTCGATCACTTCATTCATGTAGGTGAGAATCTCTGCCGCCGTCGCGATAGGCGGACCAACCCACGGCTTGAAGCGATAACCGAAGGTATGCAGGTCGCTGTCAGACCGTATGCCCGGGTATTTGTGGGTGATCCACGTACCGCCGAAGCTCTCCTGAACTTCGAGCGCCACGAAGCTGGTTCCAGGCAACTGTGTCTTCAGGTGATAGGCGGCGCCCACGCCGGAAATGCCGGCCCCGACTATGAGAACGTCAAAATGTTCTGCGGCCTGTCCTGTCCTGGCGGCGCTGGTCTGTGATGCGGTCATGTTATTCCATCGCGTTTCGGCAACAGCCTTGAACCCTTACGACAGCAGACTACGCCCGGGCTCGATTGACCATGATCAATCTCCCTGTCTGAAACCTGCAATCAAGCGTCAATGAACGCCTTCGGGGCGCTTCATCTTCGGGCGAAAATGGGCCAAGAAGCTGGTCCCAAGAAGCCTTTACAATCCGAGGGTCCCCATGTCCGAGAGCCACGTCTATCCCGTGCCGCCGGAATTCGCCGCGAAAGCGCTGGTGAATGCTGAAAAGTACGAGGAAATGTACGCAGCTTCGGTGGCCGATCCAGAAGCGTTCTGGCGCCAGCACGGCAAGCGCCTGCGCTGGATCAGCCCCTACACCAAGGTCAAGAACGTCAACTGGGACATCTCGAAGACCAACGACCCGAAAGACCTGTACGTGAAATGGTTCGAGGACGGCACGCTGAACGTGTCGGCCAACTGCATTGATCGTCACCTGCCGGAGAAGGCCGACGTCACCGCTTTCCTGTTCGAGGGGGATGACCCCTCCGTCTCGAAACGCATCACGTATTCCGAGCTGTATTCACACGTCTGCCGCTTTGCGAACGTGCTGAAGGGCCAAGGCGTCAAGAAAGGTGACCGCGTCACCATCTATATGCCGATGATCCCCGAGGCTGCTTACGCAATGCTCGCCTGCGCGCGGATCGGTGCGGTTCACTCGGTGGTTTTCGGCGGCTTTTCGCCCGACTCCCTCGCCGGGAGGATCGATGATTGTGCTTCGACCTGCGTGATCACGGCTGACGAAGGCGTACGCGGCGGCAAACCGATCCCGCTCAAGGTCAACGTTGACGCCTCGCTCGACAGGCTCGGCGCTGCCTCCACGGTCAAATCCGTCATTGTGGTCAAACGCACCGGTGGCAAGGTGGGCATGAGCGCAGGCCGCGACCACTGGTATGAGGATCTGGCCGCAAACGTGTCAGACGATTGCGAACCGGAAGAGATGAGCGCGGAAGACCCGCTGTTCATCCTGTACACGTCGGGCTCCACGGGCAAACCCAAAGGTGTCTTGCACACCACGGGCGGATATCTCGTCTGGGCTTCGATGACCCATGAGATTGTCTTCGACTACAAGCCGGGCGAGGTCTTCTGGTGCACGGCGGATATCGGCTGGGTCACGGGCCACTCCTATGTGGTCTATGGCCCGCTTGCGAACGGCGCGACCACGCTGATGTTCGAGGGCATTCCGACATGGCCCGACGCCTCGCGCTTCTGGAAGACGGTGGACAAGCACAAGGTGTCGATCTTCTACACCGCGCCGACCGCGCTGCGCTCGCTCATGGGCGCGGGCGACGAGTTCGTCACAAGCTCGTCACGCAAGTCGCTGCGCTTGATCGGATCGGTGGGCGAACCGATCAATCCGGAAGCGTGGGAATGGTACTATCGCGTCGTTGGCGAGCAACGCTGCCCGATTGTCGACACCTGGTGGCAAACCGAAACGGGCGCCACGCTGATGACGCCCCTGCCCGGCGCGCACGCGTTGAAGCCCGGCTCAGCGGCGAAGCCGTTCTTCTCGATCCGTCCGGAACTGGTCGACGACAAGGGAACCGTTCTGGAAGGCGCAACTGCCGGCAATCTCTGCATTCTCGACTCGTGGCCGGGCCAGATGCGCACGGTCTATGGCGATCATACGCGCTTCGTGGACACCTATTTCCGCACCTATCCGGGCAAGTACTTCACCGGCGACGGCTGCCGCCGTGATGAAGACGGATACTACTGGATCACCGGCCGGGTGGATGACGTCATCAACGTATCAGGCCACCGTCTCGGCACCGCCGAAGTTGAAAGCGCACTCGTTGCGCATCCGAAAGTGGCTGAAGCTGCTGTCGTCGGCTATCCGCACCCGATCAAGGGCCAAGGCATCTATGCCTATGTTTCACTGATGGCAGGCGAAACGCCAACGGATGAGCTCAAGAAGGAACTCGTTTCCCATGTGCGCAAGGAAATCGGTCCGATTGCGTCGCCAGACGTGATCCAGTTTGCGCCGGGGTTGCCGAAAACACGTTCCGGCAAGATCATGCGCCGGATCCTGCGCAAGATTGCTGAAAACGACTTCTCCAACCTGGGCGATACATCAACTTTGGCCGATCCGGCCGTTGTCGATGACCTCGTTAAGAACCGAGCTAATAAATAGCGCTATCGGAAACGTCGTGGCGCGTGAAACTGGCATACTTGTGGACTGGCATGACTCGCGAGGCTTCGGATTTATCCGTCGCCCAGCGGGTGGGAAACTCTATGTCCACATGAAGTCGATCGGCAAAAGTGTCGAACGACCGAAAACAGGTGACAGTCTTTCATACGAAGTCAGTCGTGGATCTGATGGCCGCCCTGTAGCCGTCAACGTGCACAACCATGGAACACCGAAGACGCAATCAGCTCCCGCGTCCGCCCCTTCTCCCGATGTCGCCTCGAAGCCGGCGCGTCCGAAGCCGGAGCCTGGCCTCCTGAGCATATCGACCCGCGTGGCGGCTGCCGCCGTCATTCTCGTGCTTCTTGCGAACAACATCATGCTGGAGCGCTTCCCCATATGGGTGGGCCTGCTCTACTTGATCGCAGGCATCGCTTCATTCGTGTTCTATCAAGCAGACAAGCGCGCGGCGGAGCGGCGGGAATGGCGCGAACCGGAACGCCGCCTTCACCTCCTCGACCTCACCTTCGGGATCATAGGCGGCCTGCTTGCGCAGCACGTGCTCAGGCACAAGACCTACAAGCCGGGTTTTGTCACGGTGACCGCGCTGATCACGGCGCTGCACGTTCTGACGCTGGGGCTGATCATGTTCGGCGTTTACGCGCCGGGTTCGATTGGCGACTTCTTCCGCCAGTCTTTCCACGGCTAGCGGAGATCAGACCGCGATATCGAACTCGTCGAGATCGAAATCGCCGTCGTCCAGACCAACGGCTGCATCGTTGCCCGTGGGCTTGGCATAGCGCGCAATCGCTTCGAACAGTATCTCGCGCACGATCGGCTTGGCGACGTGATCGTCGGCGCCTGCCTCTTTCGCTTCAAGCACGTGCTCGTCCGTCGCGTTGGCCGAGACCGCCAGCATCGGCGTAGCCGGACGGCCGTTGTCGCGCTCCCAGGCGCGGATGGCGCGCAGGGCAGCAAGGCCGCCCATGATCGGCATCTGCAGGTCCATCAGGACGAGATCGAAGCGGCCATTCGAGAATTTCTCGACTGCTTCCTTGCCGTTCTCGGCAAAGGTGATGTGCAGGCCGGATTGCGCCAGCAGCAATTCGACGACGCGGCGGTTCATCGGATTGTCTTCAGCCACCAGCAGGCGAAGGTTCTCGATCTTCGTCTCGGCATCGAAGTCTTCCACGGCCACAGCCGTGATTGCGCCCAGTGCAGCGATACGGTCACGCGAGATCGGGCAGACGACTTCGAATGTCGAACCTTCGCCCTCCTTGGAGCGCGCGCTGACTCGACCATTCATGAGCTCGACAAGCCGCTTCACGATCGAGAGGCCGAGACCAAGGCCCCCGAACTTGCGCGATGTCGAGATGTCGGCCTGTTCGAAACGCTCGAAAATCCTGTCCGCCAGCTCCGGCGGGAAGCCGACGCCCGTGTCGGTCACGGACAGGCGCAGCTGTGTCTTGCCATCGGCCACGTCATCGAAAGTGGCGGACACGCTGATGTGCCCCTCTTCCGTGAACTTGACCGCATTGTTGAGCAGGTTGCCGAGCACCTGACCGATCCGCACCGGATCGCCGCGGAATACGCCATCGCAGGTGGCGGAGATGAACGTATCGAAGCGCAGGCCCTTGGCCTCTGCGCGTGTGCGGGCCGCTTCACAGGTGTTGCGCAGCACTTCTTCAAGTTCGAAGGGGCGCACGTCGAACTGGATCTCATCGCCTTCGAGGCGCGAGAATTCGACCAGGTCATCCATCACGCGCAGCAATGTGCGGCCAGACGTCGAGATCAGGCGCACCATCTCGCCCTGGCGCTCGTCCAGCTGCGTGCGCGCGAGAACTTCGGAGACGGCCAACACGCCATTCAGCGGCGTGCGGATCTCATGGCTCATGTTGGACAAGAAGTCGGATTTCGCAGCGGCAGCGACCAGCGCGCGCTGTTCGGCTTCCATGGCCTTCAATTCGATATTCTTGCGAGCCGTGATGTCCTGGATCACCGCGAAGGCGCGTGCGGGCGAGCCCTTCACGGTCTTGAGAATGCGGATGGACGCCGCGTGCCAGATCTCGCGGCCATCAGCGAACGCCACGCGATACTCAGCCGTATAGGGCGGGCCTCCGGCGAGGTGCGCGCGCCATTTGTTTCCCAGCATGTCGCGGTCGGCCACATGGACCCAGCTATCGCCGCCGGTCAGGGAGTCGAAGGTCGGCTTCTGCGGGAAGAAATGCTTCCAGTCGCCTTCGAGATAGGTTTCGCGCAGTTCGAAATCGAGTTCCCAGATCATCATCTGGGTGATCGACATGCCGAACGACATGCGTTCCTTGGACGATTCAATCTCGTGCTGCGCCTCAACGAACGCAGTCACGTCCTCGTGCATCGTCACGATACCGCCAACCTGGCCATCGCCATCGCGCCATGGGGCGGCGGACCATTTCATCCAGCGCTGCCTGCCGCTGCGCGCAACGAAGGGGTCGCGATCATTGCTCATGACTTCGCCGCGCATGACCTGACGATGCATGATGCGCCATTTGTCAGGCATCCAGTGCAGCAGATCGTAGATCGAACGTCCCAGCACTTCCGCTTCGGTGAGCTTCAGCTCTGCGATCCAGCTTGCGCTGGCCATCATGACCCGCATTTCCTTGTCGCACATGCAGATCGGCGTCGGCGCCGCCTGCACGAAGCGGCGAACGGTCGAGTCGGACATCAGCGCCGCCTGAAGCGCCGCATGGCTATCCGTCTTGTCGACGACGACGCCGTGCATCGCTTCTATTTGACCACGCGCGTCAATCGAAGGCGAACCGGCAACCTGGATCATGCGCGTGGTGCCGTCCGCCCGGCGTACGCTGAACGTCTGCTGCACAGGCCGGCGCTTCTCGATGGCGTCCCGCGTAGCGGCGACGACGTTCTGACGCTCGCTTTGCTGGATCATTTCGACGAAGTCAGTCAGCACCAGCGGCGGCGCCGCAGGATCAAGGCCAAGAATACGCGCCGCGCCCGCCGAGCATTGAAGCTTGAAATCACGCCCTGCCCGCCAGTGGCCGATGCCCCCAACCTGTTCGACCGCATCGCGCGCCGTCGCCGTCTCGAGGCGCTCGCGCTCGAGCGTGTCTTGCCGCGTCATGTCACGTCCGACGAACGAAATCAGACCCGCCGGGCCCATCCATGAAAGATCGGCGTCTATCAGCTTCAGCTCATGGCCGATCTTGAAGCGCATCTGTAGCGAGCGGCTCGGCGTCTTTTCGTTCAGCGTGCGAAGCGCTTCACGCACGGACTCGCGGCGTTCGGCGTCGAGATAGGAGATGATCGAGGCATCGTGGGCGCCGCCGGCAGGCCCGGTCAGGCGGCGATAAGCGATGTTGGCGCGAACAACCCTGCCATCCTGATCGATCAGCGCGAAAGCTTCCGACACCGAGTTCAGGAAATGCTCGACTGCATCGGCAAACGACTTCTCGATCACCTCGGGGGGCGATGCCGAACCCAATGGGAGAGGAGCGGACGTCATGGACCGGCGACCGAGGCTGAAAATACCGAGCCTCATCTCGCGTGAGAACAGTTAACAAATCTGTATGGAAAGAAGGGTTTCTGGTGCGGCGGGATGCCCAAAAGCCCGGTATTGCCTGAACTTTCGGC
>DAIRES010000058.1:0-3374 GCA_036795465.1 Hyphomonadaceae bacterium | reverse complement strand
CGCGCCTCGCTCGCCGGGCCGCCAAACCAGTCAAAGAAAACCTGCGGCCACGCCGCCCGCGTCTCGTTCATCCACGCAAAGAGCGATTTCAGCAGGGCCAGATCCCGCTCCTCGCTGACCGGCTTCAGGCCCAGCACACCCAGCATGCGCGACCTGAATGCAGCCCGATAAAGCCCCTCGAAGCGCTCAAGCTCTTTCTCAAGAGCGGGAACATCAGCCACCAATGTGAGACACGAAGCCAGCTGCCCGAGATTCCAGAGCGCCGCCGATGGCTGTCGCCCGAAAGCATAAAGCCCCTGCTCGTCAAAATACGCCGCCGTGAAACTGGGATCGGAGTACGGAAGGAAGCGCCAGGGCCCGTAATCAAAGCTCTCGCCCGTCACGACCATGTTGTCGGTATTCAGCACGCCATGAACAAAACCCGCCGACATCCATGACGCTGCCAGATCGGCCGTCGCGGCGACGATCTCGCGCAGTAAACCCGTAGCCGAGGCGGCCGTGTCTGCGCCCGCGGCTAATGGGTGGTAGTGACGAATGCAGTATTCGATGAGCTTGCCGATTGCGTCTGCGTCACCAGCATAGGCTTGCCGTTGAAACGTCCCGAAGCGGATGTGGCTGTGTGAAAGCCGCACCAGAACCGAAGACCGCGTTGGCGATGGCTCGTCATTCCTGTGCAGCCGCTCTCCGGTTTCGATCAGCGAGAAGGCCTTCGACGTATAGACGCCAAATGCTTCCAGTAGTCCCGCCGCCAGAATTTCCCGCACGCCGCCTTTCAGCGTCAGCCGGCCATCGCCTGTGCGAGACCACGGCGTCTGTCCCGAACCCTTGGTTCCAAGGTCGAGCAACCTGCCCTTCCCATCGCGCAGCTGTGCGAACAGGAAACCACGTCCATCGCCGATCTGCGGATTGTAAACCTGGAACTGATGTCCGTGATAAGCCAACGCCAACGGCCGATCGAGTGAGCCCTGCAACGGCGCGAACTTGCCGAAATGCTCGATCCACTCCGCATCGCCAAGCGCACCGAGTCCAACCTCCTCCGCCCATCGCTGGTTACGCCACCGCGTGATGTGTTGCGGAAAGTCTGCGGGATCGACGGGCGCATGAAAACGCCCGTCGAGTTCCAGAATCGCTTTTTCAGGCCTGTACGACGAAGTCACTTTGCAGTCGGCGCCAGCACGACAGGAATGCGGATGGAACGGGCAGGCCCACGCTCGTCGGTGTCGGGGTTTATCATCTCGGGCATGTCCTCGCTGAGGATCAGCTCGGCATTGGTTTCCTTGGTCACGTCGAACGCAATCTCGGCCCTGAATTCCACCGGACCGGGGTCAGTCCAGTTCTTGTCGCCAGACTGCATGGCAGGCGCGGACGCAATCACCTCGCCGTCAACCAGCAGCTCCGCCACGAACTGGCCTTCGAAGAACCAGTTGTTGATCGCAACACCCTCCGCGATCAGCGGGCTGCTCGCACGCGCGCCAGCAAGCGGCGCCTTAACGGTGATCTCTCCATCGGGCGCCGGTTTGTATTTGGAGGCGTCCGCCGCAACAGATGGCGCGACATCCGGCGCGACTTGTTCAACCGGCGCCGTCGCTTCGGGAGCCTTTGCTTCCGGTGCGCACGCGGCGAGCGCGATGCAGGCAAAGGCGGCATAGCGGATCATCATGTTCTCCCTGATCTCCAAACCTGCGTGCGATCATCAAGCGCCGCAAGCGATGGCAAGCATCTGGTCAACACCTAGACCGGATTCACGCTCCGCCCAAATCCCGCCCAAATCTTGCGCCACACGGTCGCAGGTCGGGGGACAACTCTCCCGCATCGTAATGGAGCCCAGCAGCCGATGAGGCGACTGAACCCAATCAGTTTGCCCCTCTGGATCCCAGGGGGCGGTCAGCGCCCCCGGCTTTGGCTCGGAAGCGTCTGACCTCACAAAACTGACCCTGGCCTCGCCGCGCAATTCCGCGCGCGTGGAGCCGCGTCCCTGAATCCGCTTTGCAGCGGGATCGCGGACGCATGTCGAGAGGAGACGCGACCATGGTCGCGCAACTTTTTCAGCGCGCGCCGCAACCGGCGCGCCATGCGACACCGCTTCTGGTGTTCATCGCCGGCGGATTCGCCGACGCGGTCGCCCAGCTGTGGCCGGCGCCGCATGCCGAATTCTTCGCACTTCCTGCCGCCCGCCGTCACGCCGCGGCGATTGCCCTTGCCGATCAGGCCACCCGCCGGATCGGACCCGGCGAACTGCGCCGCCTGATTGAATACCAGCGCGACGCTATCGTCGCAGAGGCGCTGGCGGGAGATCAGGCCCAGGGCCTCATGCGTGCACTGGCCAAGGCGGGGGAAACACTGTGGGAGCCGCACGACTATGTCGTCTTCCTGCGTCTGCTCGCTGAGCCCATGGCCAACGAAGTCCTGCGTCATCTCGACGTGGTTCGTCCGGTTGCCTTCGCGCCGCTGGCGGAACTTCCGCCTGCGCTGCGTTCCGCAGCGGTCGTTCGCTCTTTGCCCACGCGGGCAGCGGCGGCCGATCTCGCGCGCGCATTCGCGATCGCTGTTCGGATGCGCCAACCCGATGCATCCGCACGCCTCGCCCGGCGCTGGAGTTTAGGTGGAGACACCCGCGCTGTCTTTCAGCGAGCGCAGGAGGATCTGACGCCCGATGCCTTCCGCATGGTGGATCACGCTCCATCCCTGCCCCCTCCCTTCATGCGCGTCGTGAACCGCAAGCAGCTTGAAGCACTCGCACTCGAGTTCCAGAACTGCCTTGCCGATCACGCTGCGCGTATCGCGGATGGCCGCATGGCTGTTTACGCGTGGCGCGCTGATGTGGCTGCCGCCATCGCTCTCAACTGGGACGCGGCTGGATGGCGGCTGGCGGAGGCCAAGGCGCCTCGGAACATCGACCTCGAAGAGAGTCAACTACGCGAGCTGGTCCGGATTCTTGACGCGGCGGGTGTGCGCACCGGACCATCCGTCCAGACGCTGACCGCCCGGCTCGACGATTGGGCCAGTGGAACAAATTACTGCCATCCGATCGGGGACACATTCATCGAGCAACTCACGCTCGGCGATCTGTGGAGCTGAGCCTGGCTCGCCTGTGAAGACATGTCCTGCAGCGGGTGAACCGCTGAGGGACATGTTGGACCGGAACAAATCGCCTGCTCGCGCGATTCCAAGTCACGGAGTGGAGTATCGCGTGGCGTGGATCAATGATCAGTGGACAAAACTTAAGGCCGGCGCGGCAAAAACCGCAAGCAACGCGCGCGATCGGATAAAAAACGTCAAGTGGAAGTCGCCATCCAAACCTGTGCTGATCTGGGTGGGGTCGATCGTTGGTGTGCTGGTGGCGGGCTGGGTGACGCTCAATATCCTGCTGGCCA
>DAIRES010000267.1:0-3912 GCA_036795465.1 Hyphomonadaceae bacterium | reverse complement strand
CGTAGAAGCGCACATTCATGTGCCCCATCTCGTCGCATTCCCAGGTGTTGATGCTCCCGCGATAGACTTCGATCATCCCCGAACCTTCCACGTCACCTTCACCGTCGCGCAGCTCGGCTCGCCCTTGCGGTCCGTGCCCTCATACGCGCCATCCAGCACCAGCTTCCCCGCTTGCGCCTTCTTTATCATCGCCGGCGTGATCTCCGGCAGGTCCACCTTCGCGCGGCGATCCCAGGTCGTATGCGGCTGCCCCGCATGCCTGCCGATCCCGACATAGACAAACCGCCGCATCTTGCCCTCGGTCCGCACGAAGTCGCCGAGAAAGCGCCAGCCCGCCTTGCCTTCCTCCAGCCGCACCGGAATCTCGAACACCATCGTCTTGCCCGCAGAGATGCGCGCATCAACGATCTCGCCATCCTTGCCCTGAAGACTGTGCCCAATACCCGCAGGCGGCATCAGCACCGAGAGATGCAGCGTGACGTTCGAGCCCGGCTCCCCCGCAGCCGCCATCTTAAGCAGCGCAGTCCTGACACAACCCGCGGATCTCGATCACCGCATTGCGCATCTTGAACTTCACGCTCTCAACTTCCTGCGTCAGCTTCTTCACGCTGTCGCCCGCGTGCAGCTCGCCCGCCATCCCGCACTTGTCGCAGATCAGGAACACCGCCGCATGCCCGTGCTTCCAGTGCCCGCACGCCACAAAAGCGTTCAGGCTCTCGATCCGGTGCGCCAGCCCCATCTCCAGCAGGAAATCCAGCGAGCGATAGACGGACGGCGGCTTGGCCGCCTCGCCATCATCGCCCATCAGGCTGAGCAGGTCGTAAGCCTTCGCCGGCCCATCCGATTCCAGCAGCAGCGTCAGCACCTTCTTCCGCAGCGGCGTCATCCGCCCGCCACGGGCGTCGCACAGCGCCTCGGCTTCCTTCAGGCTATCGGCCAGGGAATGGGGAGCGCAGGCGAGGTGGGCGTGAGCGTGGGCCATGCCGCCAATGTCGGCTGCCACGCCCCGATTCACAAGGGCTCGCTACCGTCAGGGTAAGCCCTTTGGGGTATTCATTAACCTAGGCATGTCGATGTGATCGGGTAATGCCCGGGGGCATAGACGATGACTGACCAAAGCGTAGCCGCAGCACGGAAGCTGCCGCCAGCAGGCCCCATGGCCGCTTTGCGCTTCCTTTTCGCCGATACGATCGGCCTGTCCTTCCTCGCCTGGCTGCTGGTCGCCTTCGTGCTCCGGCCACTGGTCCTCGACGCCCACGCGGGCGGAGCAGGGGCCATCAGCGACTGGCTGCGCAGCCGGATGGATACGCTCGCCCTTTCCCGCGCCTCCGGAGCCCTGCAAGGCGCCTCGCTCGCCGGTCTCGTGCTCGTAACGGCGCTTACGCACGTCCGCCTCAACTCAGCCTTTCCGCTCTGGATGGCCGAACCGCGCAGCCGTCTCCTCGCCGGCGTCGCCTACGCGCTCATCCTCACGGCTGGCTACCTCGCCTTCGTCTGGACGCCTGTCACAGCCGTGTCGCTGATGCTGCACGACACCTTCATCTTCTTCGACGCCATCCACCGCATCGACCACGGCCAGCGCCCCTCCACCGATTTCCCCACCGCCTTGGGCGCCGCCAGCCTCTATCTGCCATGGCTCGGCTCGAAGATTTCCGGCGGCTACGCAGGCGCCATCGAAATCTCGTCGGTCATGGTCGCGCTGCCCCTCTGCCTCGCCTGCGCGCTCGCCTGCGCGAAACGCCATGGCGGGGCCGTCACCGCTGTCCTCATCGCCGCGATCTTCCTGATGGTCGTGCCCTCCCTGCTGGAAGGCTATGTCGTCCCCGACAGCGCCACCTTCGAAGCCGACGGCTTCCAGAAGGTCGGCGACGAGTACGCCAATGCGATGTTCTACAATCGCTGGGGCTGGGGTGCGCTGCTGGCCATGTTCGCCTTCCTGACCCCGCGCACGCACGAGGAAGGCACGTCCATCGCCGAGACCGTCGTCCTCGGCCTGCTGCTCGCCTTCCTGTTCTGGCTGAAACTGTCATATTTCGTCGTCGGCGCAGGCGTTGCGGTTCTCTACGCCTTCATCGGCCCGAACCTCTGGCGCACGCTGGGCATAGGCGCGGCGGTCGGCGGCGGCGTCGCCGTCTCCATCGCCCTGCTGCTCGGCAACCTGTTCGGCTACCTGAACGACATCCTGACAGCCAGCCGCGTCTCCGGCGCCCGCTTCAACGATCTCGCCATGCTGCTGCGGGACAACCTGCTTTACATCCTGCTGGCCGTCGCCCCCATCGCCGCCATGGCGATCACCAAACGCCTCAAGCCGATCGACTACGCCGTTTCCGGCCTGATCCTCGGCGGCACGCTGTTCGTGGTGAACCAGAACGCGCAAATGTCCGGCCTGCCGACCCTGCTGGTCGTCGCCGCCTACGCCCTGTGGCGCCTGCGTGGCGAAGCCGACCAGTCGCTCCGCCTGCTCGCCATCCTCGCCTTCGCGCTGCCGGCGCTCACCTATGTGATGGACCGCACGTCCGGCCTCACCGGACAGACCAGCGTCGCCCGCCGGGAAGAGGCGAGGGGCCCGCCCGCCTGGGCCGGCATTCCCGCCCTGCACAACGTCTATGCCCAGGAACGCGAGAACGTCATCGACCACATCGAAGAGGCGGCGACCGAACAGGAACGTCTCATCGCCTTCCGCGCCATGTCGACCTATGGCCGCCGCCAGTACCTGCGCACCGGCGAATATCTCGGCTCGCTGCAGGCCGGCATGGATGAACTGAAGCCGGTCATGGAGAAGGACGACACCGTCGTCGTGATGGATTTCTCCAGCCCGCTGGCTTTCCTGATGAATGCCCGCCCGGCGAAGGGCTACTGGATCACCTTCGACGACGGCCGCACCGTCAGCGAAAAGGTCCACCCCGAGCCCGGGCAGATCTTCGCCGACGCCGACCACGTCATGCTGCCCAAGCTCTATGTTGAACCCGACACCGCCATCCGCCTCGGCCTGCTTTATTCAGACTGGCTCGACGAGGCCTATCTCGACCGGGTCGAAACCCGCTACTGGACACGCTGGTCCCACCGCAAACCGGCCCTCAGGCCCGCGACTCAGATGGCCCTGATTCCCTCGGAAAACGCGGGTTCCCAAGCCTCGCACACGGTTCGTTGACCAAAAAACCTCGTTTTTAGGGGCTTTTTGCTGTGAAAAGCGCCGATTCCCCTTGTAAATCGGGCTTTTCGGGGTTGGGACCCTTCAAAATCCGTGTATTCAGGGGGCGGACTTATCCAAGGGAGTCGAAAGACAATGGCCACCGCCGCTAAAGCCAAACAGAACACCGTCAGCCTCAAGCATCTCGCCGCGACTCTCGCCGAGAACCATGAGATCCCGAAAAAGCAGTCGGAAGCAATTCTGAACGACCTCGTCACGCTGGTCACCAAGCACCTCAAAAAAGGCGACCGTATCCGTATGGTCGGCCTCGGCGTCCTCGTCGTCCGCAAGCGCGCCGCCCGCATGGGCCGCAACCCTGCCACGGGCGAGCCGGTTCAGATCAAAGCCTCGAAAAAAGTGGCCTTCCGCGCCGCTAAAGAACTGAAAGAGTCGATCTAACTCTCTCGGTTTCTACGACCCAAAAAGAAAGGCCCGCTGGCAACAGCGGGCCTTTCGCTTTTCTGGCCATCGCGTCTCCCACGCCAGCTCACCCCACCGCTGTCATTCCGGAAACGCGCAAAGCGCGTGATCCCGAACCCAGGGGCCACGCTCCACCGCCACTCACCGCCGCCTTGCCTCCACCAGTGCGAAGCACTGGGGGAGGTGGATCGCGTGCAAGGCACGCGAGACGGAGGGGGCTCACGCCCAACGGCTGACGCGAGAATGAGGGATGGAGCGTCATCCAGTTCGTAGGACGGCCAAAATCCTTCGCCCCTGATTTC
>DAIRES010000266.1:0-3973 GCA_036795465.1 Hyphomonadaceae bacterium | reverse complement strand
GGATCGACGCCGATGCCCTGCGCCTTGATGGCGGCGACTTCGGGCCAGCTGATGCCTTTTGCCTGGTCGCCGCAGGCGGCGAGCTGGCCCACGGCCATGGCGCCGGCGAACCATTTCAGGGTCACGCGGCGATCAATCATCACAAGAGCGGAGGTTTTTGCGTCGGACATCTCTGGTTCCTCCTACAGCTCGCCCTTGCGCAGGCGCGCGGCGATGTTTTCGGACGAGCGCATGGCGAGGGCCATGATCGTGAGCGTGGGGTTCTTGTGGGCCTTGGAGACGAAGACCGAGCCGTCGGTCATGTAGAGGTTATCGACATCCCATGACTTGCCGTACTGGTTGACGACCGAGTCCTTCGCATCCTTGCCCATGCGGGCGGTGCCGACTTCGTGGATGATCTCGCCGCCTTTGGAGATGGCTTTGGTGGGCTCGCTCGGTTCGGCTGTGAGCGTGCCGCCGAGCTTGTCGATCAGCTCCTTCATCGCCTTCTGGAAGTGCGTGACCTGGTTCAGCTCGTGCTCGGACCAGGCGAAGGAGAATTTGAGGACGGGGATGCCGAACTTGTCTTTGGTGTTCGTGTCGATTTCGCAGAACGACTTTGCGTTCGGGATCATCTCGCCGCGCTGGGTGAAGTTGATGCGCGAGCCGTAGCGGCGTTTGACGTCGGTGCGGAGCGATGAGCCGTAGCCGTCGAGGCCGGAGCCGACGCCCATGCCGGGATCGCCGAATGAGCCACCGATTTCGACGTGGTAGCCGCGCGGCGTGCCGGCTGTGCCGTCCTTGATCCCTTTATAGTCCCAGAACGGAATGTAGGCGTGCAGGCCCATGGCGCCGTCTTCATTGTAGCGCGGGCGGCCTTCGAGTTGCGGGAAGTAGGCGTTCACGCTGGAGCCGACCGTGTCCATCAGGTTGCGGCCGACCTGCCCGCTGGAATTCGAGACGCCTTCCGAGCGGCCGTTGGGTTTCGAGTTGAGCAGGATGCGCGCGGTCTCGCCCGTGGAGGCGGCGATGATGACGACGCGGCCTTTCGCTTCCTTGTGGGTGCCCGTGGCCTTGTCGATGTAGCGGACGCCGGTGGCCTTGCCGTCTGCGCCGAGCATGACCTCATAGACCATCGCGCCGGTGGCGAGGGTGAGCTTGCCGGTGGCCTTGGCCCACGGCAGCAGAGAGGTGGTGGTCTGGAAGGCTGCGCCGATGGAGCAGCCGCGGCCGCAGTTGGAGGCCCAGTAGCAGGGCGAGCGTTCGTCGATCTTCTTGGTGAGAATGGCGCGGCGTGCGGGCACGACGGGAATGTTCATCGCATCGCCGCCGGCCTTGAGGAAGGTTTCCCAGACGCGGAATTTCGGCGGCGGTTGCAGCACGCCGGGGCCGGAGCTGGGATGGTTTTCGAGGCCGGTGTTCGTGCCGTAAACGCCGATCATCTTCTCGACGCGATCATAGAAGGGCGCGATGTCCTTGTATTCGATCGGCCAGTCGACGCCGAGGCTGTCGCGGGTCTGCGGCTTGAAGTCGTACTCGCCCATGCGGAAGGAGTTGCGCGCCCAGTGATTGGTGCGGCCGCCGAGCATGCGCGAACGCCACCACATGAATTCCGAGCCTTCGCTCATCGTGTAGGGTTCGCCGGGCATCTGCCAGCCGCCATCGACGGTGGCGTCGTAGAAGCCGAACTCCTTGTCGGGCGTGCCGACGCCGCGGAGGGGCGCGTCCATCGCCATGTTGAGCATGGGCGATTCATCGGGGCTGTAATCCCTGCCCGCTTCCAGCATGAGCACTGTGGCGCCAGCCTTGGTCAGCACCCAGGCGGCCATCGCGCCGCCCGCGCCGGAGCCGACGACGACTGCATCATGGGGTTCGTCTGGCGTCATGATTTGCGCTCCCGCTTTGCATCAGGATTAGCGCGGATTTCAGCGGCGCGTCGACAATGCCGCTGGGGAATGTCGAATTATCGCACTGCGGTGAGGTTTGCGAGCACCGAGAGGAACCAGTTGAAGCCGGGGTCGCGGGCGCGTTCGGGGTGGAAGATCATGCCGACTTCGATGGGCGGGGTGGAATGCGGCGGGTCGAGAATCTGGATCTGATCGGTCAGGAACCCTTCGGCGAGACCGCGCAGGGTGAGTGTCACGCTGTCTGACTGCGCAGCCATGGCGATTGCGTGCATGGTGTCTGACGCGATTGTGCCGGCGCCGGCGATTTTGCGCCGGTTGTGGCCGACGGCGGCGCGGCTGGCGTCGCCGAGTTCGCGGCCCTCGTCGAAGAAGCGGCGGAGTTCGGGGTAATCGGGGCTGAAAACGCGGTTGAACTTCTCGATTAGGATGTGCCGGGTTTCGCTCAGCATCTCCATCGTCAGGGGCGCGTGGACCGTTGGGTGATTGCGGCGGGCGATCCAGACCATGTGATCGGTGAGCAAGGGGCGCCATTCTAGGCGGCCGATGGCGTTGGCAGAGACGCCGAGGATGAGGTCGAGGCGGCCGTGTTCGACGTCGTCGGGCGACTGGTCCTCGATGCGGCGCAGGCGGACGCGGACGCCGGGAGCGACCTTCGCGAGGTGATCGATGATGCGCGGGAGGATGACGACGACGGGATAGGACCCGGCGGCGACGATGAATTCGCGCTCGGCGATGGCGGGGTCGAACTCCTCCCGGTTGAGGGCATCGCGCAGGGTATCCATAGAGGCGCGGACCTGGCGGCCAACTTCGATGGCGTAAGCGGTGGGGCTCAGACCGCCGGCGCGGCGGTCGAACAGTGGGTCGTTCAGGGCGATGCGCAGGCGGCCGAGGGCGTGGCTGACGGCGGAAGGGGTCAGCGCCAATTCCTCTGCGGCGCGCGAGACGCTGCGATGGTCAAGCAGCGCGAGAAGCACGCGGAAAAGGTTGAGGTCGAGGTTCTTGAACTGAATCGCATTCATGCTGCACCTGCACAAATATCATTTGGTTCAAAGAAGGTGTCAACCTATCTGGTGGCAGATGGGACGACGCGGCATCGCCGCCGAACCGATTTCACAATGAGGCATGGTGATGGACGGCTCATTCGAGAGCGACGGCAAGCCGGCGGCGACGCTGGCGCCGGCCAAGAAGGGGCTTTCGCCCCAGCAACGTCGTCTGGCGCTGATGACCGGACCTCCGGTGCTGATCGCTGCGGCGGTTGCGGTCTGGATGATGCTGACGGCGGGCTATGTCTCGACCGACAACGCGCAGATTTCAGCGGCGCGGGCGCCGATCACGTCGAGCGTGCGGGCGCGGGTGGTCGAGATACTCGTGACGGAGAACCAGAAGGTCAAAGCGGGCGATGAGCTTGTGAAGCTGGATGGCGGAGATTTCGCGATCAACGTGGCGCAGGCGGAAGCGCGCCTCGCCTCGGCAAAATTGCAGGTTGATGCGCTGCGAGCGTCGTACCGCAAGGCGGCGGCGGATGTGCGCACGGCGCGGACGAGTTCGGATTTCGCGCGCAGCGAACTGGCGCGGCAGGACAACCTGTTCAAGGCGGGGCTGATCTCGCAGCAGGATCTCGACAAGGCGCGCAATAGTTTTGACCTTGCAGAGCGCAGTCAGGCGTCAGCCGGAGAAGCGCTGGCCAATACGCTGGCGAGTCTTGGCGGGTCGGCTGACATCGACGCGGACAAGCACCCTCTGGTTATGCAGGCGCAGGCTGCGCTGGATCAGGCGAAGAGCGATCTGGCGGATACATCGATCCGGGCGCCCGCTGATGGCGTGGTGACGCGCGTGAGCCAGTTGCAGCCGGGATCGTATGTGCAGGCTTCGCAGACGATGTTCTGGATCATCTCGGGCAAACCCTGGGTGGATGCGGCGTTCAAGGAGAACCAGCTGGCAGACCTGCGTCCGGGACAGCCGGTGCAGGTGCATGTCGATGCGTTTCCGAATGCGCACCTGACGGGGCATGTCGCGAGCTTCTCTCCGGGTACGGGGTCGAGCTTTGCGGTGCTGCCGGCGGAGAATGCTTCGGGCAACTGGGTGCG
>DAIRES010000265.1:0-3995 GCA_036795465.1 Hyphomonadaceae bacterium | reverse complement strand
ACCACCAAACTCTCCGAAGACCAGCTCTTCTACGCCCGCCAGCGCGGCCTCGGCGAAGAGCAGGCCGTCGCGCTTTTGGTCAATGGCTTCGTCCGCGACGTCCTCCAGAAACTCCCGATGGAGTTCGCGGTGGAAGCGCAGAAGCTCCTTGAGGTGAGCCTCGAGGGGAGCGTGGGGTGAGAAGCTGCCAACGGCTGCTGCTCGTCTGCGCGCTCTTCGCGACGTCCCTTGTCGGAGCTTGTGCATCGCAAAGCTCGCAGCAGATCACTCACCAGGCTTTGACGCAGTCGCCGCTCACGAAGCTGATCGAAGGTGTAACCGCCGAGGATACCGGAAGCGCATTTGTCGTTTGGTATCTCTGGAACGACATCGCTGACCCGAACAGCGAACTGTCCGTTGAATCGAAAATTCGACGAGCATCCCTGAACTCGGCAGGACATGACTGCAAAGACTACAATGCCCGTGGCGCGTACCTGACACGCGGGTTGTTCTACGAACTCGCTTCTCCAGCTACCGGAGCGGAAACGACACCTCGCGGCGATTGTTCTTCGATCTCGACACCTCCACGCGAGCGTACAAATCAGATCGCGCACTTCGGCGAAGTCGCGATCGACAAAGTGCGCGAAGTCGCGACCCGGATGGGATTCTCGTGTTCGCCAACGGCGGAGAACAGACTTGATTGCTCTGCCGAGTTCATCGAGCGGCAGACAATCAGAAACTCAGGCGCGCCGTCGCCCGAAATCCTGCAGATCGACTATCAACGGGCGATCGCGCTGACCTATGAACCCGGACATCCAGCCAGCGTGACGATGAGCGTCACCCGGATCGGGCAGTGAATTTGATGCTTCTCCGAAGCCGCGTTTTGATTACAGCAGCGTAAGCTGGCGCCAGCACGCCAACTGATCTATTCCGGGCTCAACACGAGGGGCACGGTCATGAAACTCCGTCTTGCAGTCTGCGCCATCGCGCTCACGATTTCTGCATGTTCTCCCGCGCCGGCAGGCGAGGGCGATGCGGCTGGAACGGCGCCCGCCGCCAAGCGCTTGCCGCTGCCCGATTGCGGCACTGTCGAAGCACAGGACGCCGGCGCCGATGGCTGGAAGCATCCGGACTGCCGCCTGATGTTCCCCGACCAGTCCGGCATGGCGATCGAAGCGCGCTATGCGCCCGCCGAGGACGACTCCACGCAGGTCACCGTTCAGGTCGTCGCCACGGGCGACGCCACGCTGCAGACCATCGATGAGCGCATGGGCAACACGTTCAACGGCCCCCTGCTCGAAGACTTCGACAAGGACGGCAAGGTCGATATCCAGGTCCCGCTGGAAACCGGCAACGTCAACACGACTTGGGCCGTGTGGCGGCAGGTCGCCGATGGCAAGTTCGTCCGCGTGGGCGAGCCCAGCGGCGTCTCGCTGGTCAAGACCGACAGCGGCTATATCGCCGCCCAGGCCCGCTCCAGCGCCAATGCCTGGGGCATCTCCTTCTACAAGCTCGAAGGCGATGTCCTCGCCCCCGTCCTGACGGCCGAAGTCACGGCTCAGGGCGAACCCGACAAGATCACCGGGATCGAGTGCGTAATCACCGACGATGGCGGCCTCGCAGCCACAGGCCTCACGCCGGAGGCCGCAGAGGCCCAGTTCTGCGCTGAGCCGACCGTCGCCGATATCTTCAAATAGGTCCCATTAGCCGCCGGCACTGGACTTTTCGTCCCTGCGGCATGAAACACCCAGCGAACCATCCGGCCCGGCCTCGCGCTGGGGCCGGCAAGGGCCTATCTATAGGCCCGGGACTACAAAAAATCCCGCGTTTGCAGGCCTTTGATGCTCGAACTGACCAATCTCCATGCGCGTGTCGTCCCTGAGGACGGTCCGTCGCGCGAAATCCTCAAGGGGCTTTCGCTCAGCGTCCCCAAGGGCGAGGTGCATGCGATCATGGGTCCGAACGGCTCGGGCAAGTCGACCCTGTCCTATGTGCTGACCGGCCGTGGCGGCTACGAAGTCACCGAAGGCGCCGCCC
Organism: Hyphomonadaceae bacterium; assembly: GCA_036795465.1. Taxonomy (GTDB): domain Bacteria; phylum Pseudomonadota; class Alphaproteobacteria; order Caulobacterales; family Hyphomonadaceae; genus UBA7672. The sequence continues at coordinate 1,979 of DAIRES010000265.1, read as the reverse complement.
TCTACGAAGGCGAAAGCCTGCTGTCCCTGCCGCCCGAGACGCGCGCGGCCAAGGGCCTGTTCCTGTCCTTCCAGTATCCGCTCGAAATCGCCGGCGTGCCGGTGATGACCTTCGTGCGCGCCGCGATGAATGCGCAGCGCAAGGCGCGGGGCGAAGCCGAAGTGTCCGCCCCGGACTTCCTGAAGCTGTCGCGCATCGCCGCGCAGCAGCTGCGCATTGATCCCGAGATGCTGAAGCGCCCGCTCAATGTCGGCTTCTCCGGCGGCGAGAAGAAGCGGCTCGAAATCTACCAGATGCTGATGCTCCAGCCGCGCTTGATGATCCTCGACGAAACGGACAGCGGCCTCGATATCGACGCGCTGAAAGTCGTTGCCGATGGGGTCAACGCGCTGCGCGGACCGGATCGATCGATGCTGGTCATCACGCACTACCAGCGCCTGCTCGACTATATCAAACCCGACCGCGTCCACATTCTCTCCGCCGGCCGCATCGTGAAATCCGGCGGGCCGGAGCTGGCCCACGAGCTTGAGAAATCTGGCTACGACACAGTGATGGGGACGCCGTGATCGCGGCGAACGCCCTGCCGAACCGTCGCGTCGAAGGCTGGCGCTGGAGCGATCTCAGCGCCGCTCTGGCTGGCCGCGATCTGCCGATCATTCCGGGCGACCGCCACGTGCTGGCGCGCCTCGCGATTGGCGCGCGACGCATGGCGGGCATTGTCGTCAATACGGGCGAGACGCGCACCGAGATCGAACGGGTCGGCGGCGAAGGCGTGGATACGCGCGCGCTCGAGATCGATGTGCGGGACGGCGCCAGCATGTCGCTCGTCACGATCCAGCAGGAAGGCGATGTCGCTCTGGCTCACCGCAAGGTTCGGCTCGGGCAGGGCGCAACGTTCCGGCAGTTCGTCGTTGCGGGCGGCGCCCAGTACGCGCGCATCGAAACGGAAATCGAAGTTGCCGGCTCGGGCGCTAAGGTCGAACTCAACGGCGTCTATCTGGTCGCCAAGGGCCGCCACGCGGACCTTACCAGCCAGGTGATCATGCAGGCAGATCACGCCGAGGTCCGCCAGATCGTCCGCGGCGCAGCCCGCAAGGGCGGGCGCGGCGTATTTCAGGGGCGTTTCAAGGTCGAGCGCGCGGCGCAGAAAGCCGATGCGAAGATGGAGCACAACGCGCTCCTGCTCGAAGACGGTGCTGAAGTCTTCGCCAAGCCCGAACTCGAAATCTACGCTGACGACGTGCAATGCGCGCACGGCAACACGTCGGGCCAGCTCGACGAAGCCGCGATCTTCTACCTGCGCCAGCGCGGCCTGCCGGAGATCGAAGCGCGTGCGATGATTACACGCGCCTTCCTGATCGAAGCCCTGCCGGACTGGCTGGACGAGGCCATCCACGCTGAAGTTGAAGCGCGCATCGATGCCTGGCTCGGAGCTGTGTCATGAGCTTCGACGTCCATGCCATCCGCGAACAATTCCCCATTCTCGGCCGTCAGATACATGACCGCCCGCTGGTCTATTTCGACAATGCCGCTTCCGCCCAGAAGCCGAACGCCGTGATCGACGCCATGGCCGAGGTCATGCGCGACAGCTACGCCAACGTTCACCGTGGCCTGCACACGCTCGCGAACGAAATAACGCAGGCTTACGAAAGCGGCCGCGAAGCTGCACGCCGCCTGCTTAACGCGGCTTCATCCGAAGAGATCGTCTTCACCAAAGGTGGCACCGAGGCGATCAACATCGTCGCCGCCGGAATCGGCGCCACCATCCAGCCGGGCGACGAGATCGTGCTGTCGGTGATGGAGCACCATTCCAACATCGTCCCGTGGCACTTCCTGCGCGAGCGCAAGGGCGCGGTGCTGAAATGGGTCGACGTGCTGCCCGACGGCTCGCTGGACCTGCGCAGCCTTGAAAGCCAGCTGTCGAAGAAAACGAAGCTGCTCGCCCTGACCCACATGTCGAACGTCCTCGGCACCGTGCC
>DAIRES010000057.1:0-19377 GCA_036795465.1 Hyphomonadaceae bacterium | reverse complement strand
GCGGCGTCTCGCAGACTTCCATGGTGAGCTGTTCGAGGCGCGCCAGCGCCGCCGGAGCCGAATTGGCGTGCAGGGTCGCGACGCCCCCCGGATGGCCGGTGTTCCACGCCTTGAGAAGATCGAGCGCCTCGGGGCCGCGCACCTCGCCGACAATGATCCGGTCAGGCCTCAACCGGAGCGTCGAGCGCACAAGGTCCGAGAGCGATACCGAGCCCTGCTGGGTGCGGAGCGCCACCACATCCTCGGCGGCGCACTGCAGTTCGCGCGTGTCTTCAAGAATGACGACCCGCTCGCCCAGCCGCGCAATCTCGTGGAGGAGGGCGTTGGCGAGCGTCGTCTTGCCCGAGCCCGTTCCGCCAGCGACGATGATGTTGGCGCGTGTCCGTACGGCACGGCGGAGTTCCTCGCCTTGCTCGGGCGAGGCGATGCCGAGAGCGACATACTCGTCCAGCGTGAAGACGCGGCTGGCCGGCTTGCGGATTGCGAAGCAGGGCCCGCGTGCAACCGGCGGCAGTACCCCCTCGAACCGCTCGCCGCGTGGCGGCAGTTCTGCGGAGACGATCGGCCTGTCACGGTTGGCTTCGGCGCCGGTGAGGGTGGCGACGAGCCGGATGACGCGTTCGGTTTCGGCCGCTTCCAGCCGGTGCGGCGTGGGCACGCGTCCCTTGCCGACCTGTTCAAGCCAGAGCCTTCCATCCGGATTGGCAATGACCTCGATCGTGTCAGGCGCTTCAAGCATCGCGGCGATGGATGGGCCCAGCGCTGTCGACAGCATGGCGAGGCCGCGCGTGGGGTCGGTCGTGTTCGGGGAGGTCATTCTGCGGCCTCCCGCACGGCATGACTTTCGTCTCTGGGCGCCATGAGCTGCCCAAGGGTTTCGCGGCAGACGCTGCGACCCGCCGCCAGCCGGGCGATGACGATCGACAGGATGTTGCGCAACCGGTCGCTTCCGCGTGCTTCTAGCCTGGGAAGATCGGCTTCCGGGATCTCGGGCGCGACGCTCAGAGAGAAGCGTGCAGCCTGCGCGGTCAGTTCGAAGTGTGTGTCCTGCACTTGACTGATCTGCCTGAGCTGGCGTCCGAACTGATCCATGCGCGCCATCAGGGCTGCGTGTTCGACGTCGCGCCCGGCATTGCCGAGCCGGCGCATGATCGCGTCCTCGATGATGTCGGACATGCTGCGATCGTCGATCGCTGCCACGCGTTTCAGAGTCTCGGCGATGTCGGGCGTCACGTAGACAGTGATCTTGGTGCGGGCCATGACGATCAGCGCTCCGTTCCAGCGAACAAATCGTCATCGAGACCGAACTGCAGGCGGACAGGATCGGGCGCATCGATTGCGTGCGTATCGTCGCGATCATCTGGTGTAGGTGGGGCTTGTCCGACGGCTGTATTGCCAGGCGGGGCAGGCGCGCCGAACTCGAAAGCTTTCTGCTGGGACGAAGCGCCAGCGCGGCGCGAGGTTGGACGTGTGGGCGACTTGGCGGGTTTGGGCGCGGGCGCGGGCGCCGGCGGGGTCACGAGCAGGGCGACGCCATCCCAAACGGTCTGAACGCCCGGGCCGCGCACCGGCGGGAAGGTCACGGCGGGCCGGACACGCGACGCGAACGCCGGATTGTCGAAATAGCGAACCTTGCGCGCGCGGATGGGCGGCGACCCGCCCGTAAGGATCAGAGAGTCGGTTGCGGGCAGCTGCATCACTTCGCCCGGCGTCAGCAGAGAACGCGGGACTTCCTGACGCGAGACCATGGTGTGACCGAGCCAGGGCGCCATGCGCGAGCCGGCATAGTTCATCTGCGAGCGCGACTCGGTGGTGACGCCGAGCATGTCCGAAATGCGCTTGGCGGTGCGCTCGTCATTGCAGGCGAAAGCGACGCGTACGTGCGCATTGTCGAGGATCGACGAGTGCTCGCCATATGCCTGCGAGATCTGGTTCAAGGACTGGGCGACGAGGCAGGCCTTGATCCGGTAGCCGCGGATGTAAGCGAGGGCATGCTCGAAGAAGTCTAGCTTTCCAAGTTGCGGGAACTCGTCGAGCATCAACAGCACGCGCCGACCGGCGCCGTTTTGCCGGGCTGCGACCTCTGTCAGGCGCTTCAGGATCTGGTTGAGCACCAGGCGCAGCAGCGCCTTCAGCCGCGAAATCTCTTCCGGAGGAATGACGAGGTAGAGCGAGACGGGACGCGCTCCGGTGATGATGTCCTCGATCGAGAAGTCGGATACTTCTGTCGCGCGGGCGAGCACGGGATCGCGATAGAGGACGAGATAGCCAAGCGCTGTCGATACGACGCCGGAGCGCTCCGCTTCGGCCATGTCGAGTAGCTGCCGCGCGCCAGCCGCGACAACCGGGTGGGGCAGGCCGTTTTTGATTGGACGGCCGAGCATCTCCTCGAGCAGGTTGGAGACAGGACGCTGAGGGTCGGCCAGCAGTTCAGCGACGCGAGCCAGTGTCTTGTGTCGCTCGGCGTAGAGCGTCCACAGCATGACGGCGACGAGCAGCTCGAAGGCGCGGAGCTGCCAGTGACTGCGCTCGCGCAGCGCGCCTTCCGGATCGACCAGCATGTCAGCGAGGATCTGGGCGTCGCGGACCTCCGCATCGCCGCGCCGGATCTGCGTCAGCGGATTGTAGCGATGGGCGCCAGTCTCGGTAGGCGCAAAGCGATAGACGGGTCCGAATGACGCGCGCAAGCCGGATGTGACCGTCCAGTTCTCGCCCTTGAGGTCGAGTGCAATATAGGAGTGACGCCAGACGAGGCCTGTTGGCAGTGACACGCCAACGCTCTTGCCTGTGTTGGTGGGCGCCACGACCAGCACGTGCTCGTCGCCATCATGGCGAAGGATGTGCTTGTTCCAGGCGCCGAGAATGACGCCGTCGCCACTCGTCAGATGGAGTCGTTTGACGTCGGCTGCGTTGGCCCAGCGCGCAGTGCCATAGGTGTTGGAGTTCCTGGCCTCGCGGGACCGCCAGAGCGAGAAGGCAAATGCCATGGCAACAGCGATGGCGACGCCAGAGAGGAAGATCAGCCCCGCGGTTTCGAAAACTTCACGCGCATAGGCGTCAAAGTAATACCACCAGAGCAGGAACTTCCACGGCGCGTAGAGGCGGACGCCCCAGACCAATGCGTCCGGAGGCCCGAGCTGTGGCTGATAGCCGAGCGCATCCGCAGTCCACTGCGTCGCCACGACGGCGCTGGCGACGAAGGCGCACAGCACGGCCAGGATCTGGCCCCAGTAGACGCGGCCGGCGCTCATTGATCGGCCGCCTGCGGTTTGATCATGAGCCGGCCGGCGAACACTGCGTGTGTCGTGCGAGGGCGGGAAGGTCTCCTGACGACTGCTCGCCGGCAACGCGCATCGCTTACGTAAGCGGCGCCCGCAGCGCACCAAAAGGCGAAGCTGGTCCGGGCCTTGCTTGGATAATTTCTTAACGGGGGTAGAGACCTGTCCATCGCGCACCAGCCATTCGATTGGCCAGGCTTAGTCGCGACCGCGGCGGTTCCGCTTCCCAGTTATTTCGACAAGGGGTCGTCGAAAAGGAGCGAACGTGGGTGGGGCGAAACTGGATTGGGATCGGCTTAAGGTTTTCCAGACCGTAGCCGATTCAGGAAGCATCAACGCAGCCGCCAAGGTGCTGGGTCGTAGCTACGGCAAGGTATCGAAGGACCTCGAGGAACTCGAGCGCGCCCTCGGTCACCAGCTGTTTGACCGATCGAACCGGGGGCTCGAATTGACAGTCGTTGGCGAGGACATCCTGCGAACAGCACGCAGCATGGCTGACTCCGTTCAGACCATCATTGACCGTGCCAACGACAGCGGGCCCGACCAGCTCGTGATCTGCGCCCGCGAAGGAATCGCCAGCTACTGGTTGGCGCGGCGCCTGCCTGAGCTCTTGCAGCTTGAGCCAGACGTCAGATTGTTCATCAGGGTTCTGCCAACGACGCCTAACCTGGCCGAAGGTGATGGCGACATCGCAATCCAGTTCGAAAAACCAACGGCCGCCAACATCGTCTCGCGCCAGCTTGGATGGCTGCATTACATTCTGTACGCCGCGCCGAGCTATCTCGCGCGGCACGGCGAACCTCGTCAGATGGCGGATCTGCAGGCGCACAAATGCCTGAGGCTGTCGGGAGAAGTGTACCAGCCGGAAGGCTCGCGACAGGACGCGGCGGCCTGGGGCGCAATCCTTCCCCACACGATGGAAACGGATGCTGGCACTGTCCTCATGGAAGCATGCGCGGCCGGCGCGGGCATCGCTGTACTGCCCAGCTACGTCTCCCAGTTTGAAGATAGGCTGACGCCGCTGACACACATCAAGCCGCTGGCGACGGTGCGCTTCTGGTTGACCTACACCGAGCGCGCGCGGAACATGGAGGCCAGTCAGCCGGTGCTGCACTGGATCAGGTCGTGCTTCGACCCGGTCCGCAATCCGTGTTTCCGGGAAATCTACGTGCCTCCGGAGCGACCCGCGCTCACTGCAGGAGCAGCGGAGGCGCAGCCCCCGTTGCAGGGGAACGATAACGTTGCCGTCACACGCCGCGTCAGTGCTCGCCGCACCGCGTCGCTGACCTGAATATGCGCGGACGGGCCGTGATTCTGGGTGTCGCAGCAGCCGCTATCGCCATGCTTTGCTTTACGGGAAACGCAAACTCGGCACGCCTCGTCTGGAACACGACGGCGAGTGCGCCAGCTGGACTATACAGCATAGAGCAGGGGATATGGCGCGTAGGCGATCGCGTTGCGGTTCGTCCATCGGCGTCGCTTGCCGAAGATCTCGACCGGCGCGGCATTCTTCCGCTCGGCAAGCTGCTCATCAAAAGAGTTGCTGCCGGTCGAGGCGATACGGTGTGTCGTGATGGCGAGCGTGTCACGGTGAACGGGTCACTGGCAGCAATCGCGAAGGTCGCGTCGCGCACCGCAGAGGCGCTGCCGTCGTGGGGCGGCTGCCGACGGTTGAGCACATCAGAGGTTCTTCTTCTTGGAGACACGCCGGACTCCTATGATAGCCGGTACTTTGGCCCGACGTCGGCGGGAGACGTAATTGGCCGCGTCGACATGCTGATAGGCTTCCAGAAAGCAGGGTAATGCCTAGTACAGTCGCCAGTTTGGCGGCCCTCGTGCGTGCCCAATCCTGAACTTGGCTCGGGTGGTGGTTGTCATTCGAGAGTTTGAGAAGCCATCTGGTTACGACGGCTTGGCTACCGCGAGGGGGCGAGAACGCTCGACCGGCTGCAAAGGGTGACGGTCTTCGCGCCCCGCGTCATGGCGACGTAAAGATTTCGAGCATCCAGATCGCTGGCATTTAGCACCACCACGTGATCCGCCTCGAGACCTTTGAGAAGCAAGGTGCTGCCGATGGCGTTTCTCGGAAGTTGACGGCCGACCGCTCTATTTTCCTCTCTAACGCGCACCGCTGCATCCGCGAATGAAAGCCCTTGATTTGTCCCGCACATGCTGATGGCCTTTAGTGCAGCACGAAGCACTCCAGGTCGAAAAGTTCGATTCCCGACCTCCGCCGAGCACGCTGCCAATAACTCCGCAACAGCCGGAAGTGAGGGATCGGCTGACAACGCGAGCGCAGCGGTCTCGATTTCGTTTGGCGGCTTCTTTGCCGCTCCGCTTGCGATGGATCGACACCGCTCAAGGACTGAGTTGGCACCGACGTTTGTAATGACTGTTTCCGCAAAGTTGAGCGTTTCTGAAACAAGGGTATCCGCAGCTAGATCAAGGCTGGACGCGAATGTCGTCACATCGCCCAGATCGACGGGCTCGATAGTGACTATACCGGGGACACTCTTGGCAATCTTGTGTCGGCTTTGTGCAGACCGGCTGTCGCCGATGACTAGCGTTGTTTCACCGCTTTTCTTGTGCTTGCATTGCGCCGCCTGCACCAGTCGCTCGTAGTCCTTTGCGTCCCCGAGAAGTGTCGTCACTCGCACCGACGAGGGGGCCTTGGTCAAATCGAGTCGGCCGCCGCCATGAAGTATCTCTCGGGCCTCCAGGAGCCATTTTCCTAGCTCCTCTGTCCCTGAATTTACCCATCTCCACGGGATGTTGAGAGAACCTACTAGCGGGAAGTGCGTCGCGACGTATTTGTCCCAGTCGACAAGCGTGTTTCCCTTAAACCCAAAGATCGCTTGCATTGGATCGCCCAACACGCATGTCGGCATCGACCGCGCGGCGTGGTACACGATCGCATGTTGCTCGATTGAACAGTCTTGATATTCATCTACGAGGAGCCGCCCGTAGTTGGCAGACAAGATATCTGCGATGTCACCCGATTTCAAAAGCCTCATGCTGGCTTTGCGAATAAGCGGATAATCCGGTTTAGAGACGTTTGGTCCCGCGCTGTACCCGGATCGTTGAGGAAAGAGGTTGGTCAAGCGCATTGACCATCCGTCTATCGTCGCCAGCCGGTAGCTCGTCTGCTGAACGCCTAGGGCCAGCAACCGAGCCCGCAATGCGGCCACGCCCGCATTCGTATGAGTCAGAATTAGTATGGGCTTGGTATTGGTGTGTCGCGTCAGGGCGCTCACGATCAGTTGCGTCTTTCCGCAACCGGCCGGCGCAACAACCGATCCACGGTCAACTTCGAGGAGGTTGATGTCAGGCACCTGCTATGCCAGCCCAGCCATAAATTTCATCCAGAACCTTCGATAGAATGTTATCTCGCTTCGTAGCTAGGTCGGGTCCGATGATTTCACGGGCTGCGTCTTCCATGAGGGAGACGCGCTTGAACCACGAGCCGCTGTGCGCGGCCTTTGCAAGAATCTTCCGCTTGTCCTGGTTCAGTTCCTCAAGCCATGCGGCAGCGTCTAGCGCGCCGCCAGCGGCGGACTTGAGATTGTCGAGCACTGCTGACCCATGAGTTTGGTCAGCGAAGGAATAAAGCGCGCGGACGGCCTCGTCGCTCACGCTTGCGAACAAAGCATCCTCAATCGCGCTTCCGTCGGTCCACTTGAAAACATGACCTCCATCAGACTGGAATTTCGCTTCATCAGCCGCATCAGGCTTGGCGTCGTCATCTCTCAAAGTCGCTGTCTGGTACCCAAGCTTTTGGAATGCTGCAGTCTGGCGGTATATCTTCGACACACCGCCCGCATCTGATGTAACGACACCAGCTGCCGCTAATGTCGGTAGCAGATTATCACTGCAGTAAAGATCGATACCGCGAATGAACCCCACCTCGGTCACGCCTTCACACACAAGGACACGCGTTCCTAGAAACGCTTCGGCTGATTTTCTAAGCGTACCTTGAACCGCGTCATCGTTTTGGGCGCAGATTATATCGTGCTGGTCGGCCGCGCGTCGTACAACATAAAGTTGAGCGCCCGACAGCTCTCGGATTGCAGCAGGCGAATGCGTCGTCAGAAATATCTGGATCGGCTGGCTTTTGTCTTTCGCTCCTACCTCGTAGAGCAAGCGCACGATACGGTGTGGTTCAAGGCCGTGTTCAATCTCGTCGATAAGCGAGATGGTCGCTGCGTTTGCTGCTCGGTTCTGTAGTCCGGCGACAAGCAAGCGACTGGATCCCAACCCAAGTCTTCGTAGCGGTATCCCGTCGCTGTCGTGAAGAGAGATGGTGCCGTCAGTGAACGACACCGACTGCGTGTCGAGCATCGCTTGAATTTCGTCGCCGTACGCCACGCCCAATTCATCGGCTGCCGTCATGACCACCCCCAACGTTGCCTTTAGCTGATCGCCAATCTCGTTTCCAAAGCTTGAGCGAGCCTCTCTCGCTGCTGTGGCGAAAGCTCCAGGGGCTACCACTTTTTCGTCGGTGACGCGGGTGAGAATGGAGCCTTTCTGCCAGCTGAGATGTTGCAAGGCGTAGGATCCGATGCGAGTGGGGGCGATGCGAACTCGATCAGCAAAGGAGAGAGCCCTGCTCACACCTTGTGCTTCCGCGCGACCTGAAAACAGAGACCACCTAGGCTCGAGGTCGTCACCAATTTGCAACCGCACCGTAAGGGCGGTTTCAAGTTTGCCTTGCGGTTCATCTTCCACCGCACACGTTGCTGCGTCAAACCCCCGGAGGAACAAGCCGTAGCTCTCGATATCCTTCAGTTGATTGTCGAGATCGCCCAAGGTGACGTCGATCGTCAGTCCATCTGCGACATTCAATTTGTGGAAATCAGCGTCGGTGACCTGAAGCGATCGACGCGCCCCAATGCACCAATCGATCGCGTCTAGAATTGTAGATTTTCCGCTGTCGCCGGGACCTATCAAGCAATTGACCCCTGGGTTGGGGCACCACGACATGCTTTTGACGCCTCGAAATCCCTCGATTTCAAGCTTGCGAATCCGAGCCATAAGGTCCCCCCAAGTTGAAGAGAGTGTCGGGGCTTTCGGTGGTTGTGCCAAGACAATTCGACCTCGGAAAACGATCGCGGTGCGCGCGGCGCGCGTTGCATCGGGTCAGCGAAAATCTCGCATTCGCAGCTTGAGCGCTTCCAGCGACAGGTCGGATATGCAGATGCCCCGAAGTTTAACCGAGGCTGCCTGCTTCGAGCGGCCGTCGATCCGCTGCATACGGTGACCAAGAATGGCGTAGCGGGCCCACTCAAATATCTTCGACCAGAAGACAGGATCGGGGCCGCCGATCTCGCCTTCAAGCGTGATGAGCATCACGCCTGTTGCGGAGTTCGGCATTTGCCGCACGAGGATTAGGCCTGCTGTCCTCACCCATCGCGCGCCGGCGAGGTCTACTGCGTCTCGGCAGCTCAAGACTTTCTGCTGCGCCATATCTTCGCGAAGAAAGGTGACTGGATCCTGTCCAAGCGTCAGCGCGAGATGGTCGTGGTCTTCGGTCACCTCTCGGCCAGCGATCATCGGCTTAAGCGCGACGGCTGGTTTGCTTGCCTCCGGCTTGAACCTAGTCTCCGGCTTGTTGGTGGCGGCGAAGTGGGGAATGGGGTGCTCGTTCTTGCGGCCTCGCAGAAGACACAAGAGGCGTCGGCCAAGCCTGAGCGATTAAGAAGCTACGCGCGGTTTGAGTGCGGCCAGAACTGCTTTTTCGGAACGTAGTTGTGGGCCCTGGAAGGCAGTAAGCCCGGCGATGTACGAGGCAAATTCCAAGTCGTTCTCGTCGGGAGCTGGTGTGCCAAGCTTCAAGCAAAGAAAAGACGTAAGAGCGAGTCGGTAAAGTGGTGCCGCAAATTCGAATAGCGATCGCTTAGGAATTTCGAGGATGAGGCTCGCCCGATCGACCGGGTTTCCATGCAGGAAGTCGTTACGACGGTCGAGGAGCTTTTGATACAACCAAGACGCTGCTGTCCTCTTTACCTTCACTTTTCCACCTGTGTCGTAGGACAGGGCTGCACTCGCCTTGGCTACCCACGGTGTTTTTTCGATTAGGTCAAATACTCTGTCTCGGTTGGCCTGTCCTGTGCCCCCTGGGTGTACAAGTATTTCAAATGCGCTGACCCACAGCGAGATTATCCGTCCGACATCGTACAAAGTCGTATCGGTGCCTGCTGGAAGAAGCGTGGCGTTGTAGGCCATATTCAGAGATCGCATCAACACGGTGTCCGCCCAAACAGGAGCGGCAGAACTGAATTGGCGCTTCCATCCCGCAACCAAGGCTTCGAATAGGGGACCATCGATCTCGCTCGGACGCAGAGAGTGACGTGGTAGCGCGGGAGAGGACTGTCCCCTGAAACTCGCTACCTCGTGGGTTCCAAGGATCGCAGGCGTATTTCCGATGAGATCCTCATAGTTCCGATCGAGCATCCAAGGGTACAGCGCAAACGCTTCACCAAAACAAACACGGAGGCCGCGCGGCTGCACGATCTGCTGCGCGCGACTCTGCGTCACCGTGCTGATTGCCACGACATCTCGGAAACCAGCCAACGCATCGATTGTTTGAAACGATCTCGCCGCGTTCATATCGAGAATGAGAGCGGCCGGCTCAAACTTTTCGCCGAAATTATCCGCAAAGCGATTCAGAAAGCGGCGAAACATGGGATGTTGGCGCTTCAAAGCAGCCACTCTCTGATCGTTCGCTGGCGCGATCGCTGCGATGTCGCATTCGATTGCGTCGCTCAATTGGACATTCGGCAACACGAAATATGGCGTCCAAAGTCTGGTCATCTTGCCTCGCCCTCGAGCCTCATCCGTGTCGCAGCTGCAGACCATGGACACCAAATCGGCGACATGCGTGAGAAGCCTCACACGTTGCCTATACTCCTCTGCGTGCGAAGAACTCCTTGAAATCACCGATCTCCAGAACTGCCTCCCGGTTTGGCATGCGTGCAGCAAGTTGGTCGCGCCGGTTCACGATCGCCTCTCCAACATCGCGGTCCGAGGCAACCTCCGCCGCCAGGATGCGAGACGGATTGAAGGTCAGCTGGTGCATGCCATCGACTTCAACGTCTTCGGAAACTGGCCAATGCGCGATTGCGCCAAATGACCATGCACCGACCCTGATCGAGAGGCTCGACAGCAACGAGTCCCACGGCTTGTCAAACTCGGCCTGTTTCGGAAACGACATCCGATAGCGGCCAGGTCCAACCAGATGCGTCATCAGCTCAATGTCGTGGCGGGCGCTATTGATCTCCAAAGGGCTCAGCATGATCGTGCCGACAACGGCTGTCGCGGCAACCTTCTTCAGAATGCCAGCTGCCTTCCCGATTTCGATCCATCCGAGGTCGACGCCGAGATCCTTGTCGAGATCGATGGACCCGACGTCGAAGCTGCGGCCATCCGAATAGAGCGTGAGGGACACAGGGCCGGTTCCGCGCCATTGCATGAGCTGTCCAAAAAGCTCGATCGTTGCAAGGGGAACCGGCTCACCCGCCGCAAGATTTGCCTTGGCCTCCGTCTTCCCAGAGCCACTGATGATGAGATTTACGCAGCTCGCAACAATGCGGCTCTTCCGTAGAGACGGATCGTCGCCGGGCAGGGCAGCGCCCATCGCCTGCGCTGGCGAAAAGAACTCCTCGCCGGAAGAGCTGCACAGCCGAAGGACACCGGTGCGCGGGTTGGGCTCGACAAACAGCCTTCCGCTTGCGGCGTCAATCTGCGCCTTGCCACTATCGATCCCGAAGCGAGTGGACCTTGAGACGAACCGCGTGAACTCCATACTGTCGCGCAGGCCGAGCTGGAGATCGAGGAAGTCCTCTGCCGACTCCGCCTGCAGCGTGATATTAGCGGTGCCATGGCCATCCTCGAAGCCGGCTGTCTCGACGATCTGGCGCTTGGCTTCGATATAGGTCGCCCCGGCGCTATCAATTCGCTCAGCGATCGTACCCAGCGGGTCGGTCGTTGTATCGGTCTTGTTCAAGGTGAATGAAATCGTTCGCTTGTGAAGCGCCTCATCGCCTTCACTGTCGGCCTGCCGCACGGCGCGCAGGATTCTAGTGATCTCTTCCCGCCAGATGTGCCGCACGAACAGTGCCTCAAGCTCATCATTTGCTGCGAGCTTCGCAAGAACTACAAAGAACGGCAACGACGCTTCTGCCATGCGCAACGCGTTCGAAAGACTTACCTCTACCGACAGGTCGGAGGTTTGGGTCGCCTTCACCTGAACGAGCGCCGCATGTGGCGCCTTCCTGAGGTCTAGCGGTCGTCGGGGGTTAGGCGTCTCGGGGTACTGGATCAAGTAGTCCCACCCACGTTCGTCCTCGTCGGACTTGTTGCAAACCACGCGAGCACGCGTGCACATCAGCGAGAATTCCTTCTCACCGATCTTTCCGATCCGATCGTTCTGGGTCACCATGACTCTATTCCCGATCTTCGCGCGGCCGGCGCAACAAAGATGCCCTTGGTTTGATGAGAGTAGGAAGGGCGAATCGCCATGAAGCGGCGTGGATTATATAGTCGGTAACGGCGAAGCTGGACCATACCGGTTAGCTTATCTGAAGATTACGGCATTCATGACCGGGGCTTGCCGCCCAAGCGCTCGAAGGCGGCGAGCCAGCTCGGCTCGAATTCCAAGCGGAGCACGAACGCCGCCATCTGCATCATCGCCATCAGTCCACCGGGTTCGCGTCGGTCGACGAGCAAGCCTGCCGCCCCGAACCGCGCCAAGCCTGCATCCGGCTGGGCGAGCGCAAAGCGCTGCCGATCGTAAACCCAGCCCCAGTCATCCTGTACGATCGTTGCGAGCGCGTTGATCACGCTCAGGGCGGGGGCCGACGCCGTCGCGACCTGAGCGCATTGAAGATGAAAGTCGAACCGGTCCCGTGGGGTTTGTGTCTCGCGGCTGCCTGCGAGGCCGCGTATGACATGCCAGGCCGAATCCTGCGGCAGGCCCGCATCGTCGGCGGGATTCCTCAGGTTTGCGAGATCTTGCGGTCGTATGCCAAATTCGCACTGGCAGTCGTCCACGAACTGGCTCCACCAGCTAAGGGACAGAGCGCCGAGGGCGTAGATCCGCATCGCGACGCCAGCCATGAGGATGCGTAGCGCTGCCGCCGTTCCATCGGCAGCATCGGAGGCGATCGGTGGTCCTTCGAGGTCGCGCGAACGCAACGCCGCGACGGAAGCGAGCAGGGCGGCAACGGCGCCGGCAATCGCTCTGCTGTTTTGGCCCAGCAACGCGTAGTCGAGCTCGGCGCCACGCAACAGTAAATGGTAGTCGGGGGTGGTCGCGGCGAGATTGAAGGACGGGAAGAGGTCGTTGTGGCCAAGACGGAGCGCGACGGCGTGGAGGAGAAGTGTGACGTCCTCCAGCGGACCGCGGTCCCTTCGCTCGACCTGGCTCATTTCAATATCAAGCGCGGCCGTCGCGCCAATCTTCAGCGGGGGAGGGCTCTTGAGAGGGCGGCTTGCATCAGCGTCGATCCAGCCTGCGCCAAACCGGACCCGCGCATGGAGCATGAACGCAGTGTCGCTGCTCTGCGGATCGATTGCAGGAAGGTTTTCAAGGACGCGCGCATAGCGAGAAAGGGCCTCGCGATGCGCGCCCATCTTCCAGCAGCACAGCGCAGACTCTGTCCGCAATGCGAGGCGATGGCACTCCAGCTTGGCGTCCGCGTCCTGATCAACGGCCGAGGCGGCCTCTTCAAACAGGTTCGCCGCCTTTTGCAGGTCGCCAGTGTTGCCGGCAGCCACGGCCGCCTCCTTCAGCGCATACATGCGTTCGACGGGCGTTTGTGCGTCGATCGCGGGGCGCAAGGCGTCAAGGATCTGCGCCGCTTCGGCATAGCGGTTCATATGGCCTAGCAGCTTCGCTTTCTGCCGCAGCATGATGCTGTTTGCGATATCCTGCGAGAGCGCTGCATCGAGCCGTGACAATGCGTCCTCAGCTTGCCCGAGATGTTCTTCAAGCAGAATGGCCTGCGCAACAAGGCATTCCGCGGCGAGTTCGGTGTCGTTCCAGCCGTGAGCCACAACCGCTAGCCGCTCATAGGACGCAAGGGCGGCGGCCGGGTCCAACGCGCCGGCAAACCAGGCTGCCGCCCACCCCTGTTGGACATAGAGGCCATATCCCTTGTGGAACGTCCGTAGCTCCTTGAGGCGGCGGACCCGAATCGCTGGCGCAAGGCCACCGAAAGCGTCGAACAAATCTTCTAGGTCTGCGACGGACTGGATTGTCTGCGCGCCGATCGCGATAAAGAAGTCGCTGATCGTGGTTTCCGGACCAAGATCTTGCCGCAGCTGTTGCAGTGTGGGGCTGCTGGCGTCCGCGGCGAGGTACGGGAACCGGATAACTAGGTCTTCGAATTGCGCCAGCCATTCGAGACGGAGCTTCCATTCGACCCGGGTTCCGCGCGCAAACAGCGCCTTCATCAGCGTCATCATGATCGACGCCGTCCGCAGATCTTCGGGCTCAAGGCCGGCGGATTCTTCGAGTGCCGCAATGACGCTGGCGCGGAACACGTCGCTGTTCTCCGTCGCCGCCGCGACCGATAACTGGATGATGCGGAGCGTGACCGCAGTCGGAAGGTCGTCCGCGAAGATCGGCCGGTCTGTACGGAAGAAGGTCAGCGCGGACAGTTCCTGTGCCACAGCGCTGAAGTCGTCTTCCGAGAGATTGAGGAAGGACAAATGCAGGCGGCTCAGCAGCCAGCCATTCTTGGCAGCGACGCTGTTCCAGAAGGCGATCCCCAAATCCTCAAGATCCATCGGCCCGCGCGTGGCGACATCGAACGCGACCTTGATGCGCGTCGCCATGGCTTCCTCGGCGGAGACATCCTCATTGAGGCCGGCAAGGAGGGGGGACAAGCGAAGATACTTCTTCGACCCGGGCGAGTTCTCGATCCACGGGCCGATCAGGAAGTCGAGGCTCGCTGCCGGTTCCGAAATGTTCGGATCGACGCCAGCCGCGCCAATCGCGAGGGGGCGGTCGAACTTTCCCTGGATGCAGGCAAGGCGCCGAAGCAGCGCGCGACCGGCGCTCGTTGCATCGAGCATCAGCCTGCGCCGCGCCTCTGCGCGCGTAAGTGTGAACGCTTCGCTGGCAGGTCCGACCAGATCTTCCGTCAAAGCCGTCGTGGGCCAAGCGCGAGACGCGAGCGAAATAACTTTCGCTGCAACAAGTTGCGGATGCCCCGACGCGGCAGACGCGAAGACATACGCTGCCCAGCCGTCGACCGTGCTTTCGGGACATCCTTTGGCCGCGGCTAGGAACCGGACGTCCTCGACCTGGAGATAGGCGGCTATGACAAGACCCTGTTGCGGAAGCTGCAAGGTGGAGCTGGCCGTTGGCGAGCATGGCCGTGACGATGTGAAAATCACTTTTAGGCCACGCGCTCGCACCCAACGAGCGAACCGGGCAAACCGGGTTGCATTCTGGCCGACAATGTCCGCATCGAGATCGTCGAGTATGACGCCTGAAATCTGTCCCGCGAGCACCAGATCAGAGTAAGTGCGGCTGAGCCGAAGAAGGATATCTCGCTTGTCGGCAACCTCCCTGAATTCGACAAGCAACCAGGGCAGGGCGGAAGCTGACGCCACCTGCATCGCCAGCGTGCTCTTCGCGCAGCCGCTCGGGCCGTGGATCCAGAGAGACCCGCCGGCTTCGAGTGTCTCCGCATTGGCCGCAACGTACCTAGTGCGGGGTGCGCAAGGTTGAGGTAACTCGACGGCCGCGGTGAGTGTCGCCCATGGAGGGAGGGTCCAGGCGACGTTCGCGTTGCTGAAGCTTGCCTCCATCAGGAACGTGTTGAGCGCCGGAGCATCAAGTTTACGCAGGTCGGGATCCCTATCCGTCGCACGCTCGAAGACGTGATCGCTGAGCTGGCTTGCAAGTGCGTTCGCCAGGCTGCCTGGCAAGCCAAGCGTGTTCAGCCGCCCCACGAGCTGCTCGTTCAAAGCGGCGACAAGCTCTGCGCCCGCTGGCCGACCGGTGCTCCAGACAACCCTGCGCACAAGGCCGTCCAGGAAATCCGCATCCGATTGTCCTGCTTCGACCCAGGTCTTCAGCGAGCTGGCGGGGAGAAGTCTCGCCAAAGCCTCCCGTAAAGGCGCGATGGGTGCGCCTTGCTTGGCCGCTTCCCAATACGCGATCCCTGGCGTATCGCCCGGGAACGACACGTCGCGCTCGAAACCGACTTCAAGATTCGTCTGGAAAACAAGCGTGACGCCGGGCGACTGGCCGTTCGATTCCCAGAACTTTGTCAGCGCGTCAGTTGAAGCCCTGCTGGCGAGCGTAACCGATCGACCTGTGCCGGAGTATTTTCCCTGCGTGGCCGCGATTTCGGCGTTGGAGGAGACAACGTCGAAATCCTCCATGTGCTCGATTAGAAGCGTCTGTCCGGGCGACAAACCGATCCAGGCCAGCGAAGTCTGCAACAGCTGAAAGCGGAAAGCCGCAAGCACTTGGTGTGCTTGCCTTCTTGTGTCTGCTGCGATTGCGGGGCCTGACATATCTCATAGATGCTGTCCGAATCGGTGCTTGAAAAGTGGCATTCACAGAGAGGCAGTGCAGACCGGCCGCTCCGCCTGTGAAATCTACGGCACTCGATGTTTGCGAGCGGTTGTTATCCACATCTGCCGATCTTCCTTTGCGCTGTCGACCGCAAGACGTTGGGATTGGTTGCCGCCGTACCCAAGCGACGTGGCGGTGCGCAGCGAGGCCGTGCGCGTTGTGATCCATCGCCTGCCGCGCCCGCCGTTCAAGGGACGCTGTGCTCTCCGCCCTTGAGCGGCAGGCTCAATCGGCAGGCGTTGTCGAGCGGGGTCGCGCAAGCGGCCCCGGCTCCGCATTCTGCCGCCGGGAAGCTCTCTGGAGCATCCGATGTCTGTCCAATCGTCATCAATTCAACTGATCCCCCTCAGCAAGCTTGTCGCTTCGCCACGTAACGTTCGCAGGAAAGACCGTAAGGCGGACATTGACGCCTTGGCGGCGTCGATCGCGTCGCGCGGTCTGCTGCAGAATCTCTGCGTCGTCCCTTCTTCAGAAGGCACGTTCGAGGTCGATGCCGGAGGGCGCAGACTCGCTGCGCTCAAGAAGCTTGCGCGCGACAAGGTCATCGCCAGGGACTTCCTCGTGCCGTGCAACGTTGTGGCATTGGAAGAGGGGCGGGAAGTCTCCCTCATGGAGAACATCCATCGCAACGAAATGGACGCGATCGACGAAGTCGATGCGTTCGCAGCGCTGGTAGCTGAAGGCAAATCTCCCGACGAGGTTGCCCATCGTTTCGGTGTGACCCGCCGGCACGTCGATCAGCGGCTCGCTCTTTCCGGGCTGGCGCCGAAGATCAAAGCAGCCTGGAAGAAGGGCGATGTCACGCTCGACGTGGCGCGCGCCTTCTGCCTGGTGGAGGATCACGGTCAGCAAGAGGCCGTGTACCGCAGCATGGGAAAGCCGATCACGCACGCGGGCTCCGTTCGCGCTCGGCTAATGGATGGCCGGGTTCGTACCTCAGACCGTCTCGCCGTATTCGTTGGCCTCGAGGCCTACAAGGCGGCCGGCGGGAAACTCGTGCGCGACCTCTTCGACGCTGACGCCGTCTTCATCGACAACCCGGCGCTTCTTACCAAGCTTGCTGAAGACAAGCTTGGAAATTCGCGTGCGTCTTGGCTGCAGGACGCGTGGAGCTGGGTTGAAGTTCATTTGGGCGAGGGCCGGGGAACAGGGCTGTCCTCAACCCGGTTTCACCCTGAATGGCGTGATCCTACGCTCGAAGAACAAGCGGAGCTTGATAGGATTTCTGGTGAGATCGAGAAGCTCGACGCCGAACTCGATGCGTCGTCGATCGACGACGATCCACGGTGGTCGATACGTGATGATCTCGAGGCTACCTACGAACTCGTTCGTCAGGCCGGTCGTTGCTGGAGTCGCGAGGTGAAGCAACTCGCCGGGGTAGTTCTGTCGGTTGATCGCGACGGCTCGATCTCGGCAAGCGAGGGACTCGTTCGCGACGAAGACGAGAATCGCGCCAAAGCCTTCCTGAAGCAGCGCAGGGCAGGAGATGATGGCGCCGAAAGCATTGCTAGCTCGGAGGACGTTGCGCCGACGCGCGTCAGCGCTTTGCCGAAAGCAGTGAACAGGGACCTCACATTGGCGCGAACGCGAGCGGTGAGATTGGCTCTGTCAGGCGACCCAGATATCGCGCTAGCCGTTTGCGTGGCAACCATGGCGCTTCGCGCAGTTCACCATTCCGAGATGATCGGCGTCTCCATCAATGCGCAGCCCAGGCAGGTCGATGACTTGCCCGCGCTACAGGATGGATGGGCGGAGATGGAAGGACGTCTCCCAGCGGATGAAATCGAGTTGCTCGACTGGGCGCTCGGTCTTTCCAGAGAGAGGCTGCTGGCTGTTCTTGCCGTCCTCGTCGCCGTTTCGGTTGACCTGGCTCACGAGGACACCTCGCCGGCGGACCTCAGGAAGCAGGTCATCGCCGATCGGCTTGCCCAGCACTTGGACATCGACATGCGGGCCTTCTGGACTGCTGGAATCGATTTCTGGGTCCGGTTGCCAAAATCGACCCTGCTTGCGTCGGTGTCAGATGCCCCCGGTATGGCAGAGCGCAGCAGCAGGGCGCGCGAGGATGCGCTCAAGGCGCATGCAAAACTCCGCAAGGACGAGCTTGCGGCCAAGGTCGCCACGCTCTTCGAAGGAAGTGGACACCTGCCAGAAATTCTCGTCACTCCTGTGGCGGCCGGATCGCTCGCACTGACTGAGCAAGGTCTCTCCATGATTCAGCAGCCGGCGGTGGCCGCAGAATAATGCTGCGCATCGGCCTCACGCGGGTTCCGGCTCGCGTGAGGTCAACCGCCGCTGCGAACCGATAGGTGGAGGTGCTCAATGTGTGCGCAGCCATTCATAAAGTGCATAGGTCAGCACTTCTTCGGGCGGCGCTTTGGCGTTGCCATCTCCGACAACTTCAATTCTGACGGCGCGGCCGAAGCCGCCCTCCACACCCAGCGTCGTCACGAAACGGCTGCGTCCGGCATCACTGTCTCCGCGCGTCGACAGATCAACCCACTTGGTCGTCAATGCGTGTCATCGCTCCCTCCGGTACTCCTGTTGGCGGCATGAGACCGTAGCGCTGGTCGCCCCGGGAGCGCTCCCGGGGCGACCGGCTCAGTTCCTAGTCTTCGGCATCCGCGTCGCCTGCGGCATCAACCGCTTCCATGACGATGAACGCCTCGAACAGCGACAACGCGTAATCCGTCTCGATAGGAAGCATGTCTGACGTGAGCACCCTGTCGACATATTCTTCGGCGTTCCAGCTACTCCTTGCCGACCGCGGATTTCGAGCTTCCATTCTTCCCAGCGCGTTCGCGAATGCGCTCTTCGCCGTCGAAACAGCTTCTTTCCTGAGCAATCCAGTGAGCGGTAGCTCGACGATTGTCTTTGGCAGCGTCTGGCGCTGAGCGGTCTCGTACTCTTCGAATTTCTTCGCGAGCAAGCTCCAGCTGTTGAGGCCTTCTCGCTGCGCGATTTGGTTCAAGGCCTCGGAAAGAGAGATGCCTTGTTCCTTGGCCTTACGCTTGGCCTGCGATTTCAGGTTTGGGATCGATGCAGACAGTTTCATTGTGAACTTTCCATTCGAGCATGATTTCACAATCCCTCCTTATGCGAATGTTCGGATGGCGAGTTCGCTATCGATCAGCCCTGCACGTTAAGTGCTTTCCCGTTGGAGGGGGGAAGCGTGGGTACGCATGTCGTGATCATGCCAAATCTTGCCGGGGCAGACAAGCGCGCAGAAAAGTTGCTTGGCGACCGCGCTTCGCGCGCCGGGCTTTAGGCTTCGCCCCGAGCCAAGACGTCTCGGCCCTCCGGGTTACAATCCCTGTCGCGGCGGAGCGTCTGACATCTGCGGTCTGATCCGGGCCTTGATGAGCGCGGCTTCTAGGGCGGGGATGTCCGCGTCGGGTGACAGGAGAATCGCTTCAATCGTCCCGTCGCTCATTGCCTCCCGGAAATCGAAGGCCAGCTGCAAGCTTGGCGGGAAGGTCAGGATCGATCCGTTCGCCAGACGGAATT
>DAIRES010000264.1:0-4010 GCA_036795465.1 Hyphomonadaceae bacterium | reverse complement strand
GAGATGCCCTTCGAGATGATCCGCGACTTCGTGTTCTTGCCGAGGTGGATCATCTTCGTGCCGGTGTCGGCCTGCTGGCGGCCGTTGGTGACGGCGATCGAATAGAACTCGCCTGACGAGTCATCACCGCGCAGCACGCAGCTGGGATATTTCCACGTGATCGCCGAGCCGGTTTCGACCTGCGTCCACGAAATGCGCGAGCGCTTGCCACGGCAGTCGCCGCGCTTGGTGACGAAGTTGTAGATGCCGCCCTTGCCTTCGGCATCGCCCGGCCACCAGTTCTGGACGGTGGAGTATTTGATTTCGGCATCGTCGAGCGCAACCAGTTCGACCACGGCAGCGTGCAGCTGGTTCTCGTCGCGCATGGGCGCGGTGCAACCTTCGAGATAGGAAACGTAGGCGCCCTCGTCCGCGATGATCAGCGTGCGCTCGAACTGGCCGGTGCCTTTGGCGTTCATGCGGAAGTAGGTCGACAGCTCCATCGGGCAGCGGACGCCCTTGGGGATGTAAACGAAGGTGCCGTCGGAGAAGACGGCCGAGTTCAGCGTTGCGAAGAAGTTGTCCGTCACCGGCACGACGGAGCCGAGATACTGTTTCACCAGATCCGGGTACTCGCGAACGGCTTCCGAGATCGACATGAAGATGACGCCGGACTTTGCCAGTTCGGCGCGGAAAGTGGTTGCGACGCTGATGCTGTCAAAGACGGCATCGACAGCGACGCGAGGCGTTTCACGGGCCTCGGCCGCAGAGCCGAGCGCACCCTCGACGCCGAGGAGCACTTCCTGCTCGCGGAGCGGAATGCCGAGCTTGGCGTAGGTTTCGAGGATCTCTTTCGGAACGTCGTCGATCGTCTTGTACTTCGCGGCGCCTTTCGGCTCGGCGTAATAGTGCGCGTCCTGGTAGTCGATCTTGGGATAGTTGATCATCGCCCAGGTCGGCTCGATCATTTCCTTCCAGCGTTGGAAAGCCTCGAGCCGCCATTGCAGCATCCACTCCGGCTCTTCCTTCTTGGCGGAGATGTAGCGGACGGTGTCTTCGCTCAAGCCCTTGGGGGCCAGCTCCATCTCGATGTCGGTGACGAAGCCTTCGGCGTACTTGTCGGATTCAAGCGCACGGGCAGCATCGACCGTTCCCTGGTCGATGCCTTCCTTCACCAGAATTTCCTTACCCTCAGACATGCGTATCCAGTTTCACCAGTTGCGGCCGCGCGCGGGCCGCGTGCCTAATCCAGGCTTCCGCCAGCGCATCGAAATCCTGCCAGACGGTTGCCCAGCCGAAGCTCGCCCGGATGGCGGAGCGTGCGGCGGTATCGCCGAGGCCCATCGCGGTCAACACGCGGCTGGGTTTCACCTTGCCCGACGAACAGGCCGAACCGGCGCTGACGGCGAAACCCGCCAGATCCAGGCCCATTATCTGGGTCTCCGAGGGCAGTCCTTCAACACCGAAGCATGAAACGCCCGCGACCCGCGCGGCGCCAGAACCATGGACCTGCAGGCTGGGCGCGGCCGCTTTCAGCTTTTCTTCCATCCGGTCGCGATGCTCGGCCAGCGCCTGATAGGCGCCGAGGCCGTTGGCGGAGGTCGCCACGGTGACAGCAGCGGCAAAGCCCGCAATGCCTGCAACGTTTTCGGTGCCGGACCTGCGGCCGAACTCCTGCCCGCCGCCTGTCTGGATAGCGCTGAAGGATGCGCCCGGCTTCACGTAGAATGCGCCCATGCCCTGTGGCCCACCGATCTTGTGGGCCGAGAGCGAAAGGTAATCGACGTCGAGATCGATGATGGAAACGGGAATCTTGCCGAGCGCCTGGATCGCATCGCAATGGATCAGGCCGCCTGCTTTGTGAACGATCTCGGCAGCCTCCGCGACCGGCTGGATAACGCCGGTCTCGTTGTTGACGAGCATCAGCGAGACAATGGGGCGAAGGCCCAGCCTCACCACAGTCTCCACATCGGTCTTGAGCGAGTCCAGATCAACGACACCGTTGGACGCGACAAACCACTTGTAGTCGTCTCCGTCAGACGCAAGCGCCTCGACCGCATCATGCTCTATGCGAGAAACAAGAATGCAGAGCCTGCCATCAGCGAGGAAAGAACCACGCAAAGGGGCCTGCGCGGCCTCTGTCCCGCCGCCGGTGAAAGCAATGTCATCGCGGCAGGCGCCGATGGCCGCCGCGATCGCTTCGCGCGCGCCTTCGACCAACGCCCGCGCCTTGCGGCCTTCGGCGTGAACCGAGGATGGGTTGCCGGTGAGGCTCAACGCCGCAACCATGGCAGCTTTCGCCTCTGGGCGAAGCGGGGCGGTGGCGTTGTAATCTGCGTAGATGCGGGGGCCGGAGCTCATGTCCGGGCGTCTTACGCCAATTCTCAGGGAGCCGACAGGCCGCCATTCATCCGGGAGGGCGAAAGGTCGGAAAACTGGCCATTTATCTTGCCGGAGATGACATCCGCTATCGTGACCCCTTCAAGGAAGTCGCGGATATGCTCGTCCAGAGCGAGCCAGAGAGGCGCGGAGACATGGCCGCCGCCGATCCAGTCGCGCCCCTGCCCCTGATCGGCGTTTCCGCTTTCCTCGACCGCACGGAATATCTCGCCAACCGTGATTTCCTCGGCCTGGCGCTGCAGACGGTAGCCGCCGCCGGGGCCGCGGGACGAGACGACCAGTCCCGCCCGACGGAGCATGGAGAACAACTGCTCGAGGTAGGAGAGAGAAATCTGCTGTCTTTCAGCAACTTCGGCTAGGGCGACGGGCCGGCTGGATGAATTTCCGGCTACATCCAGAAGGGCAATCACCGCATACCGCCCCTTGGAACCAACTCTCATACGCAAGCCTTCCACGCGAACCAGAGAAATTTTCCCCGAGTTTCGTGTGGTTTACGGTCGGTAAGTCGGAGCGGATCACACGAAATACTTGAAATCAGAGTCCAAAATGGTGTTTGACGGGCCCCTTGGGCCTCCAGCCCATGAAACGCCCCTTGTCGGGCCCGATCGCGCGAGCACCCCATGGCCGAACTGATCATCTCCGGACCTGCTGGCCGGATCGAGGCACGGTATGTTCCGGCCCCAGGCGACAACCCGCCCATCGCCCTGATCCTGCACCCCCACCCGAAAGCCGGCGGCACGATGCAGGACCCGGTGACGATCACCCTGTTCGAGATGTTCGCCGCCCATGGCTTCTCGACCATGCGTTTCAACTTCCGGGGCGTCGGCCGCAGCCAGGGCACGTTCGATGCCGGCGTCGCCGAACTTTCGGATGCCGCCTATGTGCTCGACCATCTCGAGTCGCTGAATGAAGCGCCGAGCCAGTGCTGGGTCGCGGGCTCGTCTTTCGGCGCCTACATCTGCCTCCAGCTTCTGATGCGCCGGCCGGAGATCGACGGCTTCGTCGCGGTCGCCCCGCCGGCCAACCATTACGACCTCTCCTTCCTCGCGCCCTGCCCGGCTTCGGGCATCATCATCTCGGGCGACAAGGACGTTGTGGCGCCGCCCGCCGACATCGACCGCTCGCTGACCAAGGTGCGCGTGCAGAAGGGCGAGATCATCGACCGCGCCACTGTGACCGGCGCCAACCACTTCTTCCAGGGCAAGCTGGACGAGATGGAGAAGACCGCCGCCGCGTATCTCAAGCGCCGCATGAAGGCGTTCGAGAAAGCGCAAAAGGAAGCGGCCGAGGCAAAAGCCATCAAGGACGCCGCCAAGCTGCCGCCGCCGAAACCGGCCTGACGCTTTCAAGCCCGGGGGAAACACGATGGCCATCAGCGACGCAACATCCCTGGATGCTCTCGGCATCGAGCCGGGCACCGGACATGCGTTGCTGGTGATCGTGGATGATCTCGACTGGTCCGATCCGGTCGCGCATCTCAATGCGCTCCAGCAGAAGATCGCGGCCTACATGATGTTTGCGCAGAGCGAGCAGCTTGATCGCGAGTTGCCCGAAGGCGTGGGACGCAAGCGGAAGATCGGCGTGATCATGCAGTACGAGCCGCCGGCGGACATCATCCCGATCATCGACGG
>DAIRES010000263.1:0-4019 GCA_036795465.1 Hyphomonadaceae bacterium | reverse complement strand
AGGAATGCGAACACAAGCAGTTTCATCCGGGACCCTCGTAATCTGTCCGGAATGAAATGCGCGAGGGCCGGGCAGGGTTCCCTGAGAGCCGGCTGCCCCGCTAGTCCGGCCGCGAGCCACGGATCAACCGCGCCACAAACAGGATGCCGGCTATAATCAGCGCGCCAAACACGATCAGACCGATCAGCCGTACCGCCAGGCCGATGACGATGCCGATCACCAGCGAAGCCGCCGCGACAAACAGGAAGGCGTAGATCAGGAACTTCATCAGCTGAATCTGGCCATGCCGCGCGCGTGGTCAATGCCCCAAGGGCTCTGCCAGCGCAGTTTCATGTACGGAAAACCCAACCCGGCCCCCGCCAACGCGGCTAGCGCGTTGAGGGAGGCTCGGTGTTGGGCTTTTCGGTGTCCAGTCAGGCCGACTGGGCGATCGTGCTTTCAGCGCCGCCACGGATCATCGCTTCCGCGATTTGCTGGGCGTCGAGGGCGGCCTGCGCCTGCGGATCGATCGCGACGATCGTCTTCTGCTGGCGGATGGCTTCGCGCACTTTGAGGTCGCGCAGGACGATGCCGGCGAGGGGCGGGCGGAAGCCGAGGAAGGTTTGCGAGGCGCGAGCCAGCGCTTCGTAGGTGCGGCGGCCGGCGACGCGCGTATCAGCCATGTTGATGGCGATCCACGGTTGCACACTCGGCGCATAGCCGCGCAGCACCTTGATGAAGGCATAGGCGTCGGTCATTGAGGTCGGCTCGTCATTGGCGACGATCAGGCAACGATCACACGCACGCGCAAGGCGCATGACGTTGTCTTCGATGCCCGCGCCAAGGTCGACGATGACCTGGTCGTATTGGAGGGCGAGCGCTGTCAGCGCCGCGGCGAGGCGCGAGGCTTCTTCAGCGGGAAGGCCAGCGAGCGCGCCGGAGCCGGAACGGCCGGGCAGCACGTCGAAGCCGATTTCAGAGCCGGCGCCGCCGTTTACCTTGCAAACCGCATCCTCGAGCTCGACCCAGCCTGCGATAACCGCGGCGAGATCCGTTTCGGGGGCGATGCCAAGTTGCACGTCGACGTTGGCGAGGCCGAGGTCACCGTCCACAAGCAATGTGCGACGGCCCATCTTGGCGAAGCATGCAGCCAGCGTGGTCGAGAGCCAGGTCTTTCCGACCCCGCCCTTGCCCGAGGCAACAGCAATTACCGAGGCTGGCGCCACGCGAGAGCGTGCGCCACCTTTGGTTTCGTTCTTTCGCGATCCGAAGTTCATCATCACGCGGCTCCTTTGAGCAGTTCTGCTTCGGTGTTCCCGGTCACGAACAACCGGGCGATACGTCCAGCCGAGGCAGGCGCCAGTCCGCCACGTACACTTTGCGTCAAACCAAGTTGAGCGATGCTTAACCGCGCGGAAGAAATTGCTGCGATTGCACCCCCGCGACGTCGAACCGCATCAATCTTGGTAAGGATGACGCGCTTGCAACCTGCCTGGGCGAAAGCGCGCGCATTATCCTCGAGATCCATGGGGTGGCCCTCGGCGCTCATTACCAGCACGGGTTCGACATTCATGTAGGAAATCAAGTCGCTGCACCGTTTCATGTCCGCCTCGTCCAGCGGGTTAAATGAGGGGCAATCGATGACAAGTTTTTGTCCCCGGTCGTCTGCTTCCCGAACTAGTTTGATCAGGTGATCCGGCGAGAGCGCAAAGGTTACCGACGGCTTAAGCATTAAGGCAGCCAGGCGAGCCGTCTGGCCGGACGAATCAAAATCGGCGGCGACGGCTTCGAGCCGGTCTTTCTTGTCCGACAGCAGCGTCGCGATCTTTGCGACCGCAGTCGTCTTGCCAGAGCCGGGCGGGCCGACGAGCAACAGCGATTTGTCAGGGCGCGGGTTCAACGGGTTGAACGTCAGCACGCCTTCGATGGCCACGGACAGCGAGTTGATCGCCTCCATGCCGGCCCCAAGGCGGCTGCCGGCTTCCGACACCATGTGGACAAAGCCGTCCGGCGCGCCATGCCAACGGAGGGTGGAGGCGAGGGTGGAGCGCGTCTCGTCATAGACTGGGCGGGGTTCTGCGAATTTCGGGGCGGCGAACTTCTGTCCGAAGTTGCGCTCGACGGCAGCGCGGATCTCGACCCGGCCTTCTTCGTCTCGCGTGGAAAGGATGACGGCGTCTGGGCCCATTTCGGCCCGGACCATCGCCATGGCCTCCTCTTCGGTTCGGCCCACGAACATCTTCATCTTCATGGTGGGGCTCCTGTCTCTCTGAACTCTACACAGCGCCGGCTGAACGCAGCCGCGCCTTGGGGTGAATTTCGTTCTGCGACATCACGATGGTCTGCGGCCGGAAGCGCTCGACAAGCGAACGCACATACGGGCGGACCGGCGCGGAGGTGAGCAGCACGGGGCTGTCGCCCGTCTGCGCCGCGCGTTCGAAGGCGTTACGCAAGTCGGCGACGAACTGGTGCAGGCGCGAAGGCTCCAGTGCGAGCTGGCGATCCGCGCCCTGGCCGACGAGGGCCTCGGCGAAAATCTGCTCCCAGTTCGGCGAAAGCGCGACGACGGGCAGGGCGCCCGACGCATCCACGTGCATGTTGCAGAGCTGACGCGCGAGACGCGAACGGACGTGCTCGGTGACCGAGAGAAGATCGGTTGAGGCGGAGGTCGCCTCCGCGATGGCTTCGAGGATGGTCGAGAAATCGCGGATCGAGATGCGTTCGCGCAGCAGGTTCTGCAGGATGCGCTGGATGCCGGACACGGTGATCTGCGACGGCGCGATGTCGGCGACGAGCGCGGACTGGGCCTTGGGCAGGTCGTCGATGAGCTGGCGCACGCTGCCGAAGGTGAGCAGCTCGGCCATGTTTTCCTTGACCAGTTCGGTGAAGTGCGTGGTGAGAACAGTCGCGGCGTCGACGATGGTGTAACCAGCGATCGCAGCATTCTCTTTCATCGAGTCATCGACCCAGACGGCAGGCAGGCCGAACACAGGCTCGTTGACCTTCTCACCTGGGATCGGCGGTGCAGCGCCGGAGGCGTCCATCGCGAGATGCAGTTGCGGGCGCAGCTTGCCACGTCCGGCAACGACTTCCTTGATGAGGATGCGGTAGTCTTCCGAACCAAGTTCGAGGTTGTCGATGATGCGAACCTGCGGAACCACGAAGCCGAACTCCGAAGCGATCTGGCGGCGAACCGCCTTGACCTGATCGGTGAGCTTGCGGCCTGAGGTTTCGTTGATGAAGCCGAGCAGGCCAAAGCCGAGTTCGATCTTGATGTCGTCGACCGAGAGCGAGTCCTGGATCGGCGGTTCGACCACAGGCTTGGCGCGTTCGGCGGCGACTTCCTCGCGGGCCTTGTTGTCTTCTGCTTGCGACTGCTTCTGGAAACCGCGCCAGGCGCCGTAACCGGCGGCGCCGGCCAGACCAAAGAACGGGATCATCGGCATGCCGGGCAGCAGGCCGATCAGGCCAGCCGTGACGGCGGCCATGGCGAGCCCCTGCGGGTTGGTGAACAGCTGGATGCCGATCGCCTTGTCCGCGGCGCCATCAACGCCCGCTTTCGAGACGAGCATACCGGCCGCAACCGACACGACGAGCGCGGGGATCTGAGACACGATACCGTCGCCGACGGTCAGCAGGGTGTAGGAATTGGCGGCTTGTTCGAATGTGATGCCTTCCTGCGCGACGCCGATAATCATACCGCCGATCACGTTGATGAAGGTGATCAGGATGCCTGCCATCGCGTCGCCGCGTACGAACTTCGAGGCGCCGTCCATGGCGCCGTAGAAGTTGCTCTCGCCTTCGAGTTCCTTGCGACGCCTGCGGGCCTCTTCCTCGGTGATCATGCCGGCGGAAAGATCGGCGTCGATCGCCATCTGCTTGCCGGGCATGGCGTCGAGGGTGAAGCGGGCGGCGACTTCAGCGATACGGCCCGAACCCTTCGTGACGACCACGAAGTTGACGATGATCAGGATGATGAAGACCACGACGCCGATGACGAAGTTGCCCTGCATCACGAAGCCGCCGAAGGCCTCGATGAT
>DAIRES010000056.1:13964-19490 GCA_036795465.1 Hyphomonadaceae bacterium | reverse complement strand
TGGGGGACGTTGCCGGGGACGAGGAAGTAGCTGCCTTCGGGGTACATCTTGCACGCCTCGGGATCGAAGGTTTCGCCGAAGCCGTAGCAGAGGTTGCCGTCGACGACTGTGATGACGCGCGGATCGGGGTGGGTGTGCGGGAGGATCTTGCCGCCCTTCGTGATGTGGACGCGGATTGTGTAGGGCGCGGCGGCTGTGGTGCTGCCGTCCAGCGTGGCGGCGAAGGCGCCGGTTGCCGTGGCGGCGGCCATGGGTGCGAAGGTCGCGTTGCCGGTCCACGCATTGCCGGCGGCGGGCGCGTGGGAGCAGCCGGCGGCGAGAAGCGTGGCGATAGCGAGTGTGGCGCGATGCATGGCGATCCCCCGTGATTTGCGCGACCCTATCGCGTGTTTCGCGCCCTGTCAGTTCTGCTTGAGAGTGTGAGTAGGTCTTCTCACGCTTGAAAGCAGGCTGGTTGGAATGTTCCGGCTTGTAAGACATGCTGGCGGGCCGCACATCTGGGGCGTCGATACCCGAAGGATATGTCTGCATGAGCGACACCCCTGCCTATACGCCGCCGAAGGTCTGGACGTGGAACAAGGGGAGCGGGGGGCGGTTCGCCAATATCAACCGGCCGATAGCGGGGCCGACGCATGACAAGGTTTTGCAGGTCGGGAAGCATCCGATCCAGCTCTATTCGCTGGGCACGCCTAATGGCGTGAAGGTGACGGTGATGCTGGAGGAGTTGCTGGAGCTTGGCCACGCAGGCGCGGAGTACGATGCGTGGCTGATCGACATCAACAAGGGCGATCAGTTTTCGAGCGGGTATGTCGAGATCAATCCGAACTCGAAGATTCCGGTGATGGTGGATCATGGCGAGCCGAAGCCGGTTCGCGTGTTCGAATCCGGCTCTATCCTGTTTTACCTGGCGGAGAAGTTTGACGCGTTCCTGCCGAAGGATCGCGCGACGCGCACGGAGACGCTGAACTGGCTGTTCTGGCAGATGGGCGCGGCGCCTTTCCTGGGCGGAGGCTTTGGCCACTTCTATGCGTATGCGCCGGAGAAGTGGGAGTATCCGATCGACCGCTATGCGATGGAAGTGAAGCGGCAGCTGGATGTGCTCGACCGGCGGCTGGCCGAGACGGAGTATCTGGCGGGCGATGAGTACACAATCGCGGATATGTCTGTGTGGCCGTGGTATGGGTCGATGGTGAAGGGCATCCTGTATGAGGCGGGCGAGTTTCTTGCCGTGCACGAATACAAGAATGTGCTGCGCTGGACGGACACGATCGCGAAGCGCGCCGCGGTGAAGCGCGGGCGGATGGTGAACCGGACATGGGGCGATCCGGCGAGCCAGCTGCGTGAGCGGCATGACGCCAGCGATTTTGAACTCAAGACGCAGGACAAGGTCGCCAAGCCGGCGTGAGTGTCTCCCGACCGTTGACCTGACCAGTGTGGAGTGCGACCCCAGTGCATCGCAAACGGGGGATGCATGCGGTCGTTCTTCTTCACCATCGGGTTCTGGTGGGTTTCGGTTCTCTATGTGCTGATGGCCGCGGTTCTGGCGCTTGCGCCCGGGCATGGCGGCGTGCGCTGGGCGGTGAAGCGGTATTCCAAGCGCATGGTGCAGCTGATGAAGCTGTGCGGGATTACGCCGGAGACGCGCGGGCGCGAGAGATTGCCGCCGCCGCCGTTCATCGTCGCGCCGAAGCACTCAAGCTATGGCGATGGCTTTCTGATGTATGTGCAGTTCGATGACATCGCATTCGTGACGGGCGACCATCTCGAGCGCTTTCCGCTTGTGCCGAAAGTGCTCGAGAAGCTGGGCGCGATCGTGATCGACAATTGCGGTGGGTCGGAAGCACGCAAGGATCTGGCTGGGCAGTTTGAAAAGGCCGCCGAGGACAAACGGATCGTGCTGATCTATCCGGAGGGAAATCTTTCCAAGGTCGGCAAGCACCACAGGTTCCGCGCGGGCGTGTGGCACATGCAGGAAGCGTCGCAATGGCCGGTGGTGCCGGTGGCGACGAGCCTGGGGCTGCGCTGGCAGCAGGAGGACTTCAAGAAATACCCCGGCCCGGCCGTGATCGAGTTTCTCGATCCGATCCCGCCGGGGCTGGGCAAGGACGAATTCCTTGAGCGGCTTGGCGGCGCGATCCGTTCGAACACGGATCGGCTGGTGGCCGAAGGGCGTGAGTGGGACGCGGCCAATGGGCTGAAGCGCGAGCCTGATCGGCCGAGCAAGAAGGCAGATCAGGATACGGATGAGGATCGGGCGGCGCGGGAGAAGGCGAAGACCTAGTCTGTAGTTATCTGCATTGAGTCCAGAAACCGCCCTGCTACCAGCAGAAATTCGGGCGTGGCATCCGGGATCGCCAGACAGTCTGTTTGAACAGCATGTGCCTGGGTACCTTTGAACACGTTGAACTGCATCATCTCGAAGTGGATACCATCGTACTTTCTGCCTGCACGGCTGATCGCCACGCCGCTTTTTTCCTCGAACCGCCTGTACGTGTAAGTCTCCCCGTCGGTGGGTGGGGTTTCGTGATAGTGCCGCGAGAAAACGCCATTCACTGTCGACTGATTGTGGAATTCGGGCGGCAGAGGCGGAAGCGCCATCACTCTGACGCTGCACCTTATGTCGGTGTCTCCCTCATGAACGGGCTCAATCAGGATGTCGTAGTCCGGGTCATTTTTTTGCAGCCAGTTCTCCGGCATCTGGAACGTAACCAGCCCACCGAGAATACCAAGGCGCGCAGGCTCTCCGTTGGCCGCTTGTGCGAAGAGAGCGGCACCGAAGGCCATGCCAAGGAAGATTGTAGCCCGCACGGCGTATCCTTCTGAATTGTGCCGGTCGACTGGTGGGGATCTTTTCCCATAGCTAAGCCCCTCGGACAATGTCATTGCTGCGGACGTTGCAGAGATGGATATCCTATGCCCCGCAAGCCTTCGCGTGATGTTGAAAAGAGCTACACGCGCGCCCAGTTCGTAGCGAAGCTGCGGCGGTTCGCGGACAGTGTGGAGCAGGGCGAGGCGTTCGTGATCCAGATCGCGGGCGAGCGCATCCACGTTCCGGCGCGCGCCGTATTCAATATCGAGCACGAGCGCGGCGCCGAAGGCGAAGAGATCGAGTTCCAGATGAAGTGGAAGGCGGAGTGATGACGACTGCGTATGATTTCGAGTTCACCGCCATTGATGGATCGCCGTTGCCGCTGAAGAAGTTCGAAGGGCAGGCGCTGCTTGTCGTGAACGTTGCATCCAAGTGCGGGTTCACGCCGCAATATACGGGGCTGCAGAAGATACATGCCGCGTATCATGATCGTGGCTTCAACGTTATCGGCGTGCCGTGCAACCAGTTCCTCTGGCAGGAGCCGGCGAAGGAAACGGAGATCGCGGCGTTCTGCGCCGTGACGTATGCGGTGACATTCCCGATGACGGAGAAGACCTCCGTGAAAGGCGGGCACGCGCATCCGTTCTACAAGTGGATGCGTGAGCGGCTGGGGCGCGCGGCGCATCCGGCTTGGAATTTCCACAAGCTGCTGGTCAACAAGGCGGGCGAGCCGGTGGGGGCTTTCAAGTCGAAAGTGGAGCCCGAAAGCCGGGAGATGCGGGCGGCGATAGAGGCTGCCCTACAGTAAAGTGCAGATTGCACCCCGTCGTTGCGTAAACTCAACAATCGCCTGTCGCGGGTGTTTCTGGATGAGGTTTGCCGCCCAAAGTCTTCTGGTAAATGCGGTTTTTGGGAAATGGCGCGCCGGCAGCACAAATATTGACCCCTTAACGGATTGGGGCGCCAAAAAGGCAGGCAGATGTGTGACTCTTCTGCGACAGACGAATCTGTCCGCACACTGATAGATGGGCGCCGCGGGCAATCCGCCCGTTCCTATCGACAGGATAAAAACGTGAAAAAATATGTCGTAACCGCCTCCCTTCTGGCGGGTCTCTCCATGGTCTCGGGCGCTGCTTTCGCTCAAACGTCGGGCAGCGTTGGCGTCAACGCCACCAAAATCGACACCGATTTCGGCGACGCGGACTCCTACGGCGTTGACGGCGAAGTCGTCATCCCGACCGGCGGTTCGTGGTCGGCGATCCTCGAAGCCGCTTTCAGCGACTCCGACGACACCGATGGCGCTCTCTCGGGCCAAGCCCACCTCATCAACAACGGCGCGAACAACGCCTGGGGTGGTTTCGTTGGTGCGACTGATTCCGACGACAGCACGTCCTTCGTGGTTGGCGGCGAATACGCTCAGTTCTTTGACGCGTCGACGCTTGCCTTCAACGTGAACTACGCGACGAACGACGACAGCGATGTCGACGCTTACGGCCTCAACGGCGCGTATCGCATCTTCGCGTCGGACAACCTCCGCTTCGACCTCGGCGCCAGCATTGCTCGCGCAGAATCGGGCGGCAACGACGCCGACATCTACACGCTCGGCGCCGGCGTTGAATATCGCTTCGACAACTCGCCGTTCTCGATTGGCGCTGCCTACACCCGCGCCGATGGCGACTTCGCTGAAGCCGACATCTTCGGCATCACGGCTCGCTGGAACTTCGGCGACGAGACCCTCAAGCAAGCTGACCGTAAAGGCGCGACCTTCACGGGCCTCGGCAGCGCGCTGCAGGGCTTCTAACTGATCCTATGAAGGCATCCGCCGCTTGCGGCGGATACCGACGAACGACGATAGGGGCGGTCCTTCGGGGCCGCCCTTTTTGTTTGCGCGCGGCACGCGAAATCGCTTCCCACCGATAGGGATAGAGGCTGGCAGCGGTGTGACTCTGCTGTGACAGTAAATCTGTCCGGAGGCTGATAGATCAGCGCCGCGAGCAATCCGCCCGCTCCTATCGACAGGACAAGAACGTGAAAAATTATGTCGTGACCGCCTCCCTCCTGGCGGGTCTCTCCATGGTCTCCGGCGCTGCCTTCGCTCAGACGAGCGGAACGATCGGCGCCAACATCGCGCACGTAGATCCCGACAACGGCGACAACTCGCAGACCTATGGCATCAATGGCGGCGCCGCCATTTCGCTGGGCGGCAATCTCGCTGTTCTCGTGGAAGGCTCCTACAGCACGAATGACGATGCTGACGTTGATACGCTGTCCGGCGCTGCGCACCTGATCTCGCGCGACGCCAGCCAGGCCTTCGGCGGTTTCGCCGGCCTCGCCAACGTTGATGGCGGCGGCGCTGACGCTGACGTCTGGACGATCGGCGGCGAATACGCGAAGTTCTTCGAAACCTCGACGCTGGCGTTCACCGCCTCCTACGCGTCTGCGGACGACGTTGATGTTGACGCCTGGGGCCTGCAAGGCGAATACCGCCTGTTCCTGGACGACAACACGCGCTTCGACATCGGCCTCGGCTGGGCGAACATCGACACCGGCTTCGGCGAAGGCGATGGCTTCCGGATCGGCTCGGGCGTTGAATACCGCTTCGAAGGTTCGCCGATCAGCATCGGCGGCAACGTCTCTTACGTTGAAGTTGCTGACGCGGACGCCGTCATGGTTGTCGGCGGCACGCTGCGCTTCGACTTCGGCAACGACTCGCTGAA
>DAIRES010000056.1:0-13864 GCA_036795465.1 Hyphomonadaceae bacterium | reverse complement strand
CGCGGCGGTCTATGTGTTCGACGGCAACATGTATTTCGGGATGGCGAGCGACACGCTGAGGCTGATGGCTCTGGAGCCGGGTACGTGGCCAGCCTATGTGATCGCGGTGGGCTATGACACGTCGAAGCCGGTCGATGTGATGGCGCAGCGTGCGGAAGATTTTCTCTACTCGCCCGTGAAAGGGGATGCGCCGGGCGAATCCCAGGGTGGCGGTGGTGAGGCGTTCGCCAGGTTCGTGGTGGAGGAGCTGAAGTCATATATCGAGGCGACGTTGCCGGTTGATCCGCAGCGCTCTTTCGCCACCGGGCATTCGTATGGCGGGCTGTTCCTGTCGAGCCTGATCGCACGCAAGCCCGATGCGTTTGCGGGCTACGTTATCGGCAGCCCATCAGTGTGGGCGAATGCGACGCTGGTGGAGTCAGTTGCGAAGGTCAAGGGTGGGGGGCGGCCGATCTATGTCTCGGTCGGAGAGAAAGAGGTTTTCAACACCATCAATATGGTGACCGATGCGGACAGGCTTCAGGTTGCGCTGGCGGGAGCCGGGTTTGCGGTCACGCACCGGGTGCATGCGGAGCAGACCCATGTGATGGAGCCGAACATCATGTTTGCAGAAGGTCTGCGCCTGGTTCTGGCGAATCCGAAGGCGAACTGAGCCTAGACGTCCGGGCTCTCGCGGGGGCCGTCCTTGGCATGCATCCAGCGGAGCAGGGGCCGGAGCGGCAGCACCCAGGCCAAACCGACGATGGGGAAATACAGGACTTTCCAGGCCCAGTGCTCGGACGCGATGCGATCGCCCACGACCGCGGCTACGGCGACGTAGGCGAGCATCCACGCAACCATGACAATCGATCCGATGGCTTTGCGCATGGTTGGCTCCTTGGGGGCCTCCAGATGCGGCTTTCCGGCCGCTGGCCTTCCGTTGTCACAGGTAGGATAACGGCGCAATGAGCGAGGCTGTTGCTGCCAGTTTGTCGTTGAAATCCATGGCTCCAGCCAAGGGTGTTGGGCTTGTGCGGGCATGGCTGCTCGTCATCGCCGGGCTGGTCTATGCGATGATCCTGGTCGGCGGCGCGACGCGCCTGACCGACAGCGGCCTGTCGATCACGGAATGGAAGCCTCTTCTGGGCGCGTTTCCGCCGATGAATGACGCCGAGTGGGCGGATGCCTTCTCCAAGTATCAGTCGATGACGGCGCAATACCATCTGCTCAACCCGAACATGGATATGGCCGGGTTCCAGGGGATCTACTGGTGGGAGTGGGGACATCGCGAACTTGGCCGCGTGATCGGCGTCGCGTTTGCGCTGCCGCTGATCTTCTTCTGGGTGACAGGGCGCACGACCAAGAAGTTGCTGCCGCATCTGCTGGTCCTGTTCGCGCTGGGCGGTCTGCAGGGGTTGATCGGTTGGTGGATGGTCTCGTCGGGGGTGAACTCCGAGCTGACGTCCGTTGCGCCTTACAGGCTGATGACGCACTTCGGATTGGCGCTGCTGATCATCTGCTATTGCTTCTGGCTATGGATGGAGTTGGGCGCGGAGAAGCGCGAGACGCCGCACGAGGCGTTCGGCTGGGCGACGACGCTGATCTGGATTTCGGGATTGCAGATGGCGCTCGGCGCGCTGGTGGCCGGGCTCGACGCGGGCAGGGGTTATACCGACTGGCCGCTCATGTCGGGTCATGTTGCTCCTCCCGAGATGTGGTCGATGAGCCCGTTCTGGCTGAATTTCGCTGAGAACCCGGCGACGGCGCAGTTCTTCCACCGGCTGGTTGCGTATCTGCTGCTCGGGCTTGCGCTGTGGACGGCGTGGAAGTTCAGGGCGCAGCACTGGTCGTTGTTCAGGCTGTTCGCGGGGTTGGTGAGCGCTCAGGCTGTGCTGGGCGTTGTAACGCTGGTGAATGCCGCGCCGCTGGACCTGTCGCTGACGCACCAGGCATTGGGCGTGGTCGTGCTGATGGCGGCGACGCGTCTGATGTGGACAGCGAGGCCGAAGTCGGCCCAACTTTAATCCGCGCAGGTGGACTGGACGGCGGCAGAGGTCGACACCACTCTCTCTTGCTATGAGCGACGAGAAAACCGCGAAACCCATCCCGACATTGTCCGAGTGGGCCGGAGGTCCGCAGGCTTTTGAGCGCCTGACGGAGAAGTTCTATTCTCGGGTGCCGAATGATCCGGTGTTGGCTCCCGTTTTTGCGGGGATGGATCCTCATCACGCCGTGCATGTGGCGCATTTCGTCAGCGAGGTTTTTGGTGGGCCGCGCGCTTACACCGCTGATGGGGGATCACATGCTCACATGATCAGCCGACATCTAGGCCGTCACCTCACGCACGAACAGCGCAAGCGCTGGATCGAGCTTATGCTGCAGACGGCCGACGAAGTGGGACTTCCAGACGATCCGGAGTTTCGCGCGGCTTTCGTCGGTTATCTCGAATGGGGTACGCGTCTGGCTGTGTTGAACTCGCAGAATGGAGTGACCGCGCCTGCCGACGATCCGCCCATGCCAACATGGGGATGGGGTCCACCGGGCGGGCCGTGGCAAGGATAGGGACGCCGCGACGCGCCAATAATTACGGTGTGCGCGGCGCTGCTGCCGGCGCTGGCGGCGGCACTGTTGCGTCGGTGGACGGACGCTGGTGACGCGGCAGCTTGCCGGGGTGGTTGGCCGCCATCATCGCAAAGCTCGCCATGATAACCGAGTTGCGGCGCATGTCCTCCGGCTGCAACGCTTCGAAGAAATCGAGATTGGTGTGGTGGGTCTTCGGCTCGTATTCCAGCGGGTCCTGGATGAACTGGAAGCCGGGCAGGCCGGCATTATGGAACGAGACGTGGTCGGTCGAGCCAGTTGAGCGTGAAGAGACGTGCGTGACGCCCAGATCACGCACAGGGCCGATCCAGTCGCGGAAGATCGGCACGATCGCGTTATTGCCCTGCGAGTAGATGCCGCGGATGGAGCCGGCGCCATTGTCGAGGTTGAAGTAGGCCTGGAAGCGCGAGTGGTCGCGCGTCATCGGCATGACATTGCCGCGCACATTGCCGGCGACAGGCACGCCGCGCACGCCGCCAAAATGCTTGGCGACGTAAAGACGCGATCCGATCAGGCCCTGTTCCTCGCCATTCCACAGGCAGATGCGCACCGTACGCTTCAGCGGAACCTTGGTCGATTGCAGCAGGCGCATGGCCTCAAGTGCGATCGAGCATGCGCCGCCATTGTCGGTCGCGCCGGTGGCGCCGTGCCAGCTATCGAAGTGGCCGCCGATGATGACGACTTCGTTTGGCTGTTCCGAGCCGCGGATCTCGCCGACTACGTTGAACATCTCCGGGTTGTCGTACCACTCGTTGCGGATGTCGGCTTCCACCGTGACAGGCTGGCCCTGCTGAACCGAGCGGGCGATGCGGCCATAGTGTTCGGCCTCGATGGCGATGCGCGGGAGCTGAGCTTCGGGCAGGTCGGTGCGCGAGCCGCCCTGGATGTTGACGACGCCATGGCCCTTGTTGGTGGAGAAGACGCCCAGCGCACCTTCCTGGAAGAACCATGTGTTGCGGTTGAATGCGCCCGGCGCCGGAGGCGTGAAGGGCGGCGGACCCGGAGGGGCGGGAGGCGTGCCGTTCTCCGGCGGACGCGCCGGGATTTCCAGCGCATCGAGTTGTTCGTTCGTGTAGCGCTTGGCGACCGCGTCCCATTGTGCGCGCATCACGGTCGGCGCCTGGCCGAGGATCCATTTGCCGCGCAGCTTGCCGGCATATTTTTCTTTCAGGACTTTTTCGTCCGTCTCGATGACGAGAATGCACTCGCCGGCGACGAGGCCTTTCGTGCCCGGCGTCCATGAAACGGACATGCCGGAAATCGGGAAAGCGTTGGGCGTGGTGGCGGCGAGGTAGAATTTCGTGTTGGCCCAGCCGCGCGGGAAACCGTTGTTCGTGCCGGTGGGATCGGTGAGCCATGGCTCGAGCGCGGCGCCGGTCAGGCCGTAGCTCTTCATCTTCTCCACCACCCATTCGCCGGACTTGCGGATGCCGGGCGAGCCGGAGAGGCGCGGGCCCAGCACGTCCATCATGTAGCTGGCCGTACTCATGACCTGCGATGTGCTTTCGTTGAGACCCGCGCGAAGGGCGGCGAGGGCGTCATAGTTCAACGCGGCTTCCGCGCTTGCCCGGCCGGCGAAAAGGGCCGGAGCAAGGGCCGAGGCGGTAGCGGCGGTGAGGAAAGAGCGGCGGTTCATGAAGTCTCCCCGGAAACGGTCAGGTCTGAATCTGTCTGGCGTGAACTATAAGGAGAGCTTGCCTGACGTCGATTGGACTCATCCCGGCGGGCGAAGGATGGCAAACCCTGCCGCCACCGGGCGCGGCCGTGCTAGGGATGGGGCATGAATGATCTGATTGTCATCGCCTTCGGGGGCATCCTGCTGCTGGCCGTGCTGCCGATGTTCCTGATGGGTCGGGCCTTCAAGGGCGCCGGGAAGCGGGAGGCGGATCGCGGAGACGCTTCTTCGGGGATTGGCGCCGATAACCGTGACATGTGGGATAAATCCGCGGTCCGCCCCGACGATTCCGGCGGTGATGGGGGCGTAGACGGCGGCGATGGCGGGGGCGGGGGCGATTAGGAGCCTGCGCTGAAGGGCCCTCCAAGGCGTTCCCTCGATGGAGTAAGACAAAAATACCTATATAAATCAGTTGAATGGGCGAAATTTGCGGGAGGGGCTGTCCTGCCGGGATGAAAGGCGAGGGATCACCAGATACAGTCCGCAGGCGCTGTTGACACGGGCCGGGTCGCCCTGTAGCTGCACCGTTCGAATTTCAGTACTAAAACCTTGTCTGAGAAAGGCTCCGTGCGGGAGCATGCAAACCGTTTCTGTAAAACCGGCCGATGCCGTGAATAACTGGGTTGTCATCGACGCCGAAGGCGTCGTTGTCGGCCGTCTGGCTTCGTACATTGCGCTCCGCCTGCGCGGCAAACATCGCGCGGATTACACCCCGCACGTTGATCTCGGCGACCACATCGTCGTCATCAACGCCGACAAGGTCGCGATGACCGGCCGCAAGCTGGTTCGCAAGAAGTACCACCGCCACACGGGTCACCCGGGCGGCATCAAGACCACGACGCCGGAGAAGATCCTGGCTTCGAAATTCCCGGAGCGCGTGCTTGAGCTCGCCGTGAAACGCATGATGCCGGGCGAAAGCCCCCTCGCGCGCAAGCAGTTCTCGAAGCTCCGCGTGTACGCTGGTGTCGATCACCCGCACACCGCCCAGAACCCCGAGAAGGTCGACTTCAAGTCGAAGAACTCCAAGAACGCGAAAGTCGCCTGATCATGGCCGAAGCCGTCGAATCCCTGAGCTCGATCAAGGACCTCAACGTCAAAGCCGCCGCTGCGCAAGCGCCGGCGACCGCGAAGATCGACAAGCTCGGCCGCGCTTATGGCACCGGCCGCCGCAAGACCGCCACCGCCCGCGTGTGGGTGAAGCGCGGCACCGGCAAGATCATCATCAATGGCAAGGACCAGACGGAATACTTCGCCCGTCCCGTGCTCCGCCTCATGATCAAACAGCCGCTCGAAGCCGCCAAGCGTGAGACCGAGATCGACGTGATCGCCACCGTCGCTGGTTCGGGCCTTACCGGCCAGGCTGGCGCCGTTCGTCACGGCATCGCCCGCGCGCTCGTCAACTTCGAGCCGGAACTGCGCATCGCGATGCGCCCCAACAAACTGCTGACCCGCGACCCGCGTGCAGTCGAGCGGAAGAAGTACGGCAAGGCCAAAGCCCGCCGGTCCTTCCAGTTCTCGAAGCGCTAGTCCGCTCGATATCTGTCTTTCGAGAGGCGCTTCGGGAAACCGGAGCGCCTTTTGTTTTTGGGGCTTTGCATGGCCTTGAACATCATCATCTTGGAACCCGGTCGCGATAGGACTTAACGCAGTCAGGGTTCCACTCCCCTTTACTCGATCGCAAACACGCAGCGGATGACAGCGATGACTTCCAAGGTCTTCATCGACGGCGAAGCCGGCACGACAGGGCTGCAGATCCGTCAGCGCCTTGCGGGACGCCGCGATATCCAGGTGATCTCGATCGATCCGGAGCGGCGTAAGGATCCCGGCGCGCGCGCCGAGATGCTCAACGCTGCCGACGCTGTGATTCTCTGCCTGCCTGATGATGCGGCGAAGGAGGCGGTGAAGCTCGTCGTCAACGACCGCACCGTGATCATTGATGCATCGACGGCATTCCGCGTCGATCCGGCGTGGGTCTATGGCTTCCCCGAAATGGTCGATGGCCATCGCGTGCTTATCCAGCGCTCGAAGCGCATCTCCAATCCCGGCTGTTACCCCACCGGCTTCATCGGCATCACGGCGCCACTCGTGCGTGCGGGCCTGATCCCGGCGGAGACGCCGATCACCGTGAATGCGGTGTCTGGCTATACGGGCGGCGGCAAGGGGTTGATCGAAGAGTTCCAGGCGCAGCCGAGCGAGATCACGAACGATGCATTCCGTGCTTACGGCCTGACGCTGGCGCACAAGCATGTGCCGGAGATGACGAAGTACTCCGGGCTTGTCCGTCCGCCTGTCTTCGCGCCTGCCGTGGGCCGCTACGCGCAAGGCATGCTGGTGGAGGTGCCGTTGCAACTGTGGGCGCTGCCCGCTTCTCCGACGCCCACGCAGCTGCGTGAGGCGCTGGCCGACTTCTATCAGGGGGAGCGGTTCGTCACCGTGGCCAGTGAGGCGGAGACGGCTGGCTTGCAGAAGCAACGCGCCGGGGCTGGCGGCTATGTGGATGCGCTTGATCCCGAGGTGCTGAACAACACCAACAACATGAAGCTCTATGTCTTCGGCAATGAAGCGACGCAGCAGGCAAGGCTGGTGGCCTTGCTCGACAATCTCGGCAAGGGCGCGTCAGGCGCTGCGGTGCAGAACCTGAATATCGCACTGGGACTGGATGAGGGCTCGGGACTTTAGTTTCGTGCGATTGCCGTCACCGAAGCGAGGCTGCTATCCAGAAGTCTCGCATTAAAAGGGGAATGGATGTTTTTCAGGGCATTGGCGAGCTGGCGGGCCGCGCGTCAGAGCATGATAAACGCCGAGACTCGGCTGACACGCCTCGTGGAACTCGCCGAGGCCGCTGCCGAGCGGCAGGCAGCTGCCCAGAACCGAATGGATCTGCAGATCCATTTTTTGCAGCAGATGGAACTGTATGTTGCGCGTCTGGAGTATCAGGCCGCGCTGTCAAATCCCCGCTATGCGTCACCCCTGCGGCTTGAACGGTTTGGCCGCAAGCAATCGTCCCAGAATGACGAAGACGGAATCATAGCTGAGATTTTCCGTCGGATCGGAACAACCTCCAAAGTGTTCGTCGAAATTGCCGCCGGCAATGGCAAGGAGAACTGCACTGCCTTGTTGCTAAGTCAGGGATGGCGAGGCCTCTGGGTCGAATGCGACGAAGGAAATGTTGCGTCCATAAA
Source organism: Hyphomonadaceae bacterium (assembly GCA_036795465.1). GTDB lineage: Bacteria > Pseudomonadota > Alphaproteobacteria > Caulobacterales > Hyphomonadaceae > UBA7672. The sequence continues at coordinate 6,427 of DAIRES010000056.1, read as the reverse complement.
ATCCAGATGGGGCGATGAAGTAGAAAGTGGTCGACTGAAGCTTGTCGATACGATCATCGGTCTGCACAATTTGAACGAGGTGATCGCTTCTGGTGGCTATGCTGAAGGTATCGACCTTCTTGTCATGGACATCGACAGCAACGAGTATCATTTGCTCGAGGCGATGGAGGCGCAGCCTCGCGTAATCTGCGTTGAATATTTCGGCGGCTATGCCCCGCCATTGAAATGGGTGATGCCCTATCAGGCTGAACCAGCTCCGTTCGACTTCTCACGCGTTACAGGAGCATCGCTGCAGGCTTACGAAGAGATGTTGGCTTCGCGAGGCTATTCACTTGTCGGTACAAGCGTTGCCGGCGTGAATGCGTTCTTTGTCCGGAGCGATCTGGTGGAAGGCAAGTTTGAAGCGCCTTTCACGGCCTACAATCACTACAACCCTTCGCGGTACTGGTATCAGACAGCTGCCCACATTTCGGCATGGAACGGTCCCGCCGACGGTAAGCCCCCGAAGGAATAGGAATTAGGCGGCCGGCGCGATCTCGGTCTTTTCCCGGACCATGTCGAGGGCGTCGAGCTTGTCGAGCAGGTATTCGAGGTCGGCGCGCGGAATTGCCTGGAACTGCGTCAGGACGCGTTCGACCATGCGCTGGCGGAAGCGTTCCTTGTCGTTCGGCCCGCCATCCATCTCGGTCTTGTGGTAGATATCGACCGCCAGGCGGAACGCAGTGAACATGCCAGACGGCAGGCCGGCGCGTTCGAAGATGGTCTTGAGCCCAAGTGTTCCGGCGTCGTGGATCATCAGCCACGCCTTGGAGCGCGGGATGCCGCCGAGTTCGGCGAGCGCATGTTCAACGAAGCCGATATGGCCCAGGCAAAGCGCGCGCATGATCAGCGATGGCGTCAGCCGGCCATTCAGGTGGAGTTGTTGAACGAACCTCGCAGGGTCGGACGAGAGTCCGGCCTGTTCGACGAGATCGAGTGTGGCGCGCTCGCGGGCGCCCGAGGCGATCTCTATGGCCAGTTGCGGCGGCAGCTCGTGCTTGTTGACCAGACGGTCGAACAGTTCGCCCGTCACCATCGAGACAAGTTTCTCGGTGACGTGCAGCGGCAATGCATTGCGCGAGATCAGCGCGCCCTTGATGTCGTCATCGTTGGCGAAGCGCTTCAGCATGCCGGCATAGGCGTCATCCGAGAACGCCGCGCCTTCATTGAGCGTGCAGGCTTCCACGGCGGGCTTCACGCCATAGAGCGTGATGACTTCGGTAAGGCCTTCGCCGAGCGATGGGCGTTGCGCGATGGCCACCTGTTTTTCCGGCGAACCGGCGAGGACGATCTCGACGAGGTCTTCGTCCGTGATGACCGGCGAGTTCTTGAGCACCGGTACCGCGATCGCATCGACGTCCTTGGCGAGCTTCAGCGCGATGTCGCGTGGCAGCTTGGGCGAGTTGCGCAGCGTGACGGCAAGCGCGCGGCGCACCAGCGCTGCGGTGTCGTTGCACATGAGGTCCAGAATCTGGCGCGCCGACTCCTGGTCCTCTCCGGAGAGTTCCATCGCATCGATGCGTTTGCAGATCTTGTGAGCCGCATTTGCGCGTGCTTCAGGGCTGTCGCCCCGCACCAGGCGGCGTATGTCGTCCTGCGTGAGGGACGTGCGCATGGTCGCGATCGTCATTCTTCCAGCCTTCCGGCTTGAACTAGCTTGAAAAATGACAATTGCTGGCCCGGGTTAATGGATATTTACGGGGCGCACGAAAGTTGCGCTATTAGCAAGTAAAAACGGGGAGTTCCGGATGCTGCTCAAGGGCGTGAAAGTCATTGAACACGCTACGTATTATGCAGCGCCGGGGGCCGGAGGCATCCTTTCTGACTGGGGAGCTGAGGTCATAAAGATCGAGCCGCCCGGGGGAGATCCCGTCAGGACGAACTTCCCGACCAAAGGCGCCAGGAACGAGCACCTGACGGACAATCCTGCTTTCGATGGGGATAACCGGGGAAAAAAGTCGATCGTGGTCGATACGCGAACCGAAGACGGGCGCGAGATCGTACGCAAGCTTGCCGACACGGCGGATGTATTTCTGACGAACGTTCGGCCGGGCGGGATCGAGCGATCAGGGCTCGGCTATGACATTCTGTCGAAGCGGAACCCGAAGCTCGTCTATTGTGCCCTGACCGGCTACGGGCTCGACGGGCCGGATGCGAATGCTCCGGGTTTCGACGTGGCGAGCTTCTGGTCCCGTTCCGGCCTCGCGCGTCTGACCGCGCCCAAAGGGTCGGAGCTGTTTCCGATTCGCACGGCGGCGGGCGACCACACCACGAGCATTGCGGCGGTTGCGGCAATCAACGCCGCGCTGATCCAGGCGCTGAAGACGGGCAAGGGGCAACTGGTCGACGTCAGCCTGCTGCGCACGGGGCTCTATACAATCCACACGGACCTTGCGATCCAGCTGTTCTTCGGCCGGAACGCGTCCACGCGCCCGCGTAAGGAGGCGTACAACCCGCTGACCAATTTCTTCCGCACCAAGGATGATGCGTGGATCTGCATCGTCGCACGGGCCGGCAAGTCGGACCTGCCGCGCATGGCGCGTGCTTTCGAGCTGCCAGGCATCGAAGACGATTCCCGTTTCCAGGATGGCAAGTCGCGGCGCGATCACGCGGTCGAGATCACGGCCATGTTCGACGCAGCCTTTGCGAAGTTCACCAAGGAAGAGATGGCGGCTCGCCTGACTGCCGAGGAGATTGCGTGGGCGCCTGCCCAAACGCTGGCCGACGTGGCGGTCGACCCGCAGGTCCATGCCGCGGGCGGGATTGTGGACATGCCGGGCAAGGATGGCGTCGGTACGTTCAAGTCGCCGGGCGGCCCCGCCCGATTCCATGGCGTGGATGACGGCCCGAAGGGCCCGGGTCCCAAGCTTGGGGAACACACGCGCGAAATCCTGAAATCGATCGGCTATTCGGATGTGGACGTCGAAGCGATGTACGCAGGAAAATCGGTTGCCTAGCGACGGTCGCGCTTTCTTGACGCCAAACGCTTCAGATTTATCTCGCTGTCGGTTGGGGGGTGGCGGAGCTTTGTATGGTTGGTGAGATGTCAGGAGCATCGAAGGACGGCTATCTGTTCCCGGTCGGCGGCGGCGAATGCGGCCGACTGATCCGGGAATTCGACTGGTCGTCGACCGATCTCGGGCCAATCGCCGGCTGGCCGGGATGGGTTCGCACGTCGGTCGATATCTGCCTCCAGGCGCCGATTCCGATCGTGATGCTGTTCGGGCCGGATGGCTTCCTGATCTACAATGACGCCTACGCGGCCTTTGCCGGGCAACGCCACCCGCAGCTTCTCGGAATGAAGGTGCTCGAAGGCTGGCCCGAGGCGGCGGACCTGAACCGGCAAGTGCTGGATACCTGCTACATCAAAGGCGGCACGCTTTCGCTGAAAGAGCAGCCGCTGATCCTGTTCCGCTACAATAACGCGGCCGACCAGCTATGGCTCGATCTCGACTACTCGCCGATCCTGAATGACGAAGGCAAGCCGGGCGGTGTGTTCGCGATCGTGGTGGAGACCACCGAGAAGGTGAACATCCAGCGCACGCTGGACGCCGAGCGCATCGCCGTGATGGAAGCGAACAAGCGCCTGTCAGCGGAATCGACATTCCTGCGCGACCTGTTCGAGCAGGCGCCGAGCTTCATGGCGATCATGTCGGGCCCCGCCCACGTGTTCGTGCTTGCCAATAAATCCTATCAGCAGCTCATCGGCGGCAGGAATGTCGTCGGCATGACGATCCGCGACGCACTGCCGGAAGTTGTCGACCAGGGCTTTGTCGAACTGCTTGATCGCGTCTTTAGCACGGGCGAGCCATATATCGGCGCAGGGTCCCGCATCATGCTGGATCAGACGGTCGGTGGAACGTCAGGCGAGCGTTATCTCGATTTCATCTATCAGCCGATCCGCAATTCCGATGGCCAGGTCAGCGGCATCTTCGTCGAGGGCCAGGACGTCACAGAGCGCACGCGCGGCGAGCAGCATCTGCGGCTTGTCGTCAACGAGTTGAACCATCGCGTGAAGAACACGCTTGCCATGATCCAGGCCGTCGCGGCCCAGACCTTCCGCAATGCGGGCGATCTTCCTCAGGCGCAGGCTGCCTTCTCATCGCGGATCATGGCGCTTGCCCGCGCGAACGACCTGCTGACCGGCGAGAACTGGGAGGGCGCTTCGCTGTCAGACATTGTCGCCGGCGTCTCGGTGGCGCATGCCGGCAACCAGCCAGACAGGTTCACGGCGAAGGGGCCGGTTGTGCGCCTGTCGCCCAAGGCGGCGCTCTCGCTGTCGATGGCCATGCACGAACTCGCTACAAATGCGGTGAAGTATGGCGCTCTCTCGCAGGATGCCGGCCATGTTGATGTTTCGTGGAGCCTCAACGATGGCCGCATGCGTATCGAGTGGCGGGAAAGCGGCGGGCCTCCGGTCAGGCTGCCGGAGAAACGCGGCTTTGGTTCGCGGCTGGTCGAGCGCGGCCTCGCGGGCGAAATGGGCGGAACGGCTCAGATCGACTTCGAGCCGGATGGCATTGTCTGCGTTATCGATGCGCCCATCGACATCTATGATGGAGCCGCCTAATGGCCCGAGCCCTGCGCGTGCTTGTCGTGGAAGACGAGATGATGATCGCCCTGATGCTGGAAGACATTCTGGCTGACCTCGGTCACGAGGTTGCCGGGGTTGCGATGCGTCTGCCGCAGGCAATTGAACTCGCGAAGGGCGTGGAGGCCGACATTGCCATTCTCGACATCAATCTCGACGGTCGCAAATCCTTCCCGGCGGCGGAAGTGCTGCGCGAACGTGGCGTGAAGCTGATCTTCGCGTCGGGCTATGGCTCGCCCGGCCTGGAAGCGCCGTTTCTGGAAGAGGTCATCCTCAAGAAGCCATTCGAGGCCAGCGATATCCGCTCGGCCCTGCAGCGCGTGGCTGCTTAGAGCCTCAGGCCTTCTTGTCTTCCTGCAACCCGAACAGCGCGGTCATCAGGCTGCTGTTCAGCGCCGCTGTTCCCAGCTGCGCCTGCAGCAGTACGGCGCTATCGATGGTCATCGGCGGCGGAACGAAAGCGGCGGTCACGCGCCCGGCGTCGGCAAGCGCCACATCGACGCCTGTCAGTTTCGAGTACAGCTGCGATGGCGTCAGCTTCGCGCCATCAGCGCTACGGAACACATTGGCGTTCGCAAGCGCGGCGCGGGGGAACATATCGGCGGCGACGCCCGGAGCATTGTTGCGCGCCGCCGTGATGAGGCGTGCGGCATCGCTCGGCCCCATGAAGTGCGCGGCATAGAGTTCAGCCGACGTTGCTTCCCGCCCAAGCTTCTTCGCGAGTATCTTGCCGTTTTCTCCCGCCAGCTCTCCCGCCATCGTGGCCGAGAGGCTTGCATCCTTGCGCAGGTCCAGCAGTTGTTCGCGCGTGAGGCCTTCGGCTTTGACGCCATGCTTCGCGCCGTAGCGCTCGACCATGTTGAGCCAGGTCTCGCTGGTGAACTGGAAGAGGCCGGTCGCGGAGGAGGTGGAGGCTTTCGCGGAAGGATCGAAATTGCTTTCGCGTTGCGCGGTCTTCACGAGGTAATCGAAATCGACCCCTGTCTTGCTCGACGCGGCGCGAAGCGCAGTCATGACCTGCGCGCGCTGTAGGGCTTTAGGGGAGGCGCCGATGGAATCGGTCACGAGCCAGGGTCCTTGTTCAGGGCCCTAGCTCGCGTGTGTATGGTTAGCGAGAGGTTAATTCCCGCTGTGGCCGATTGTGGATCAACCGTCCGTTCTGGGAGCGGTGGCGAAGTGTACGCCGAGTTCCGCCAGCTTTTCGGTATCGCGCCAGCGGACATTTTCCGCGATCAGAGCAATGCCTTCAGCCGATGCGACTTCCAGACGGGTCATCGGGATTTCAAGGGCCTGGCAGCGCGACGGGTCAAGACGAACGGCCTCAAAGGTCATGCGGGCGCGGGCGCCCATCGGCGTGTTCCAGGATTTGCGAGCGTCGAGACCAACGCGGAAGCCACGGCGGCGGAACGCATCGACGCGGTCCAGAGCCAGGTCTTCCAGCGCCGAAACCGAAGCATCGCAGAAATCGATACGGATTTCCTGAGGCAGCACGCCAGCGCGGGCGGCACCTGCTTCGGCGGCCATCGGGGCGTCCTTGTCCGACAGGGCGGCCATCGGGGCCGAAACCGAAAGCGGGCGCTGGTCAGCGCCGGTGTCGCGGGCCAGACGGGCTGCGCGCTCGATCAGGTCGCCGAGCCAGGCGGCGGCCGAGGGATGGGCCGCGTCCGACAGGTGGCGGGGCTGGAACGTGTCTTCGAAAGCAATGTCCGCTTCGGTGTGCATGCCGAACGCCGCGCCGTCGGCGAGGCGCACGACCGGGTGGAAGCGCAGCCGGGGCTGACGCACCGTCACCGGGGT
>DAIRES010000262.1:0-4041 GCA_036795465.1 Hyphomonadaceae bacterium | reverse complement strand
AATTTGCGCAACGCCTTCACGCGGGCCGGATGGACAGCGCAGGAGGTGAGCACTTTCCGAGGCGCCGTGAAGGCGCTGGCGATCGGACGGGGCAAGGCGCGCGTGAAGCGGGAAGACTAGGCGGGCGGAGGAGACGGTTCAGTTTCTTCGGGTTCGTCACTCGCCTCGCCAGTAGTCGGTGAGTTGGCAGATGCTTCCTCATCTCCGAGTGTGCTGTTCGCAGTCCATGCGCCGCGATAAGGCATCGGCGCCGTTGGATCGACGGCTGACAGTCCGGTTGTGCGAGCGTCATCCAGCATCGCAATTGCTTCGCCCTGCGTAGGGGGGCGCCAGCCGCGTCGGATCATCTCGTCGAGAACTTCTTCCATCGCGACATCGGAGATGGCCCATTTGCTACAATGCGGAGCCGAGTTCACGATGCTGACGGGTTGAGCGACTACGGGAGACGGGCTTGCTCGCTCCCAGGCGTCCGCGTTGATGATCGGTTGATGCGCCGCGTCGCGCGATGGCATCAGCGTCGCGGCGCCGAAGCCGACGGCAATCGATACGATCGCGGTTGCTGTCAGAACGGCTGGGTCGGAGTGGCGGATCATGAGGCGGTCTCCCTTGGTCCACCCGTGCGTCAGCAGAACGCGCGCCGGGCGCGCTGGTTCTCCGTGGCCCGCATATCAGCTGAAAATCGGCGTTTGCGGGGCTTTGCCTATGGCTGACTCTCCCGATCAGGAGGCCTAGGCTCTGACCCAGACGGGCGGCGAAGACCGCCCCGGGTGGGAGATTGGACATGATCAAGACACTTCTGGTAACCGCCCTCGCAGGCGGATCGGGTCTCGTTGGCTGGGTCGGCGGCAGCATCTGGCCAGCCCCGCCCGAATGGACCGACGCCATCGATCGCAGCGCCAACGATCTTCGCGCGAAGCTGCGACTTGAGCAGGTGAGTTTTGCCGGCCTGCGCGAGCTGATGCCTGCCGAAAAGTTTGATGCGCTGAGAACTCAGATCAACGAGTTCGCCGTTGCGGCCGGCGAAGTCATCATGGTGGAGCGCGACAACGGCACGCTGGAAGAGCAGCTGGACAACCTCGCGATGGACAGCAGTTCTGCAATTCCCACAGGCATGGAGATTGTCGATGTTCCGGTTGCGGCTGCTCCCGCACCGGCATCGTCGCCGGTTCTTGCGGAAGCCTCCAGCCCTTCATCACCTCCGCCATTGCCTGAGGCAGCGGTCACGCCTCCGCCGAAACCGACGACGCAAGTCATGGTGATGTCGCCATTGGGCGAGCCCGGCGCGATCTTCTCGACGCAGCTGTCGTTGTGTCCGCGCATGTCGGTGTCGAATGCGCCTGCGAATACGAGCGGCTTGGTGAGCGGCTTCAAGTCAATGGTGCAGGTGAGGGGCGTTCGTGTTGCGACTTTCCCGACGCCTGGCGCCTGCATGTCGTCAGGTTATGGGCCGCGCAGCGACCGGCTCCACAAGGGGCTGGATTATCACGCGGACATTGGCGTGCCAGTGCTGGCCGGCGGCGATGGCACGATCATCGAACTCAAATACCGCGACGACTACGGCAACATGATGCTGATTGATCATGGCGGCGGCGTTTATACGCGATACGCCCATCTGGCTTCGTTTGGACGCGGATTGACGCCGGGTGTTTCGGTGCGCGCGGGTGAGCAGTTGGGGCTGATGGGCAATACAGCCAGCTACCAGATCCCGATGCATCTTCACTACGAGCTTCTGCTCGGCGACTACGCAAATCCGAAAGGCTCGTTCGGTCTTGAGTCCGCTGATCCGCTGTCCTTCCCGGCAGCGGGATAGCCGAAATGAAAATCATCCCGAAAGCGACGCCGCTTTCGGGATGACTTGTCGAGCGATCGTGAGACTAGCGGTGAGGCTGCACCGACCCGGACACCGAGGTATTCGAAGACGCTGAAGCACTTGCGCCCTGCGGGCTCACGCCGACGCCAGCCGACGTCGATGTGCTGGCTCCAGCCTGAACGTCAGGCTTGGCGGCTTTCGCACGGGCGGCGGCTTAAGCTGCCTTCTGCTTTGCTGCGTCGGCAGTTGCTTGAGCCGTAGCCTTGGTATGTCCCGCAGCGTCCCGGACGGTGTCGGTCGCCGGGCGCGTATCCACCGTCGCCTGACCAGCGCCGCCGATTGAAGCGCCTGGAACCTGAACCTGTCCGCCGCCGCCCAGACCAAGCTGGGCGCTGGCGGGAAGCGCGCAAAGAGCCGTGAAAGCGATGCCGGCAACTAGCGTGGTGCGAATCATGTCTATTTCTCCATAAAGCGGGGCGGACGCCCCCTCGGAGACAGACCAACGTCAATCGACGCAACAGGTTTCAAACGTCAACGCTTTGACCCTGCAGAAACCGAACTGTTTCCCGAATTGTGCGGTGCAACCTATCTTGGAGCATTCGCCTGAATTTACTTGCGACAACTTCATCTGGTCTTGAAAGCACCTTCAGATCGGGTCGCTTCAGAAAAATGCAAAACCCAACTAGAAACCTAGTTGACTCGATTATCGATAAACGAGAATGTGCTGCACCTAAGGAACTAGTTGTCTGCGGAATCGGTCAGGACGCCGGACAAAGAGATTAGGCAAAAGAGACAAAAAAGCCATGCCCAAGCCACGATCCGATGTTCTGACTGAAGCCGAGCAACGCATCATGCGCGTGCTCTGGGACAAGGGGGAGGCGAGTGTGCGGGACGTTACCGACGCGCTCGAGGACAGCTATCCGGTCGCCTACAACACCGTGCTGACGCTTCTGCGTATCCTGACTGACAAGGATTACGTGAAGCCGCGCCAGGACGGTCGCGCCTTCATCTACACGCCTGTTGTCTCGCGCGCTGACGCGCGCTCCCGCGCGTTGCGCAAGATGGTCTCGACCTTCTTCGAAGGTTCGCCGACCGAACTGGCGCAGCATCTCATAAGAAACGAGAGTCTCAGTGCTGACGAGCTTCAGTCGCTGAAGAACGAACTCGACCAGATCTCCCCGGAGGACGGCAATGACTGATGTGAGCCTGCCGCAAACGATGATTTTCGGACACCTCTGGCAGAGCGTGGCGCTGGCCGCCGTGCTCGCCGGTGTTCTCATTCTTGGAAAGCGCATGCGAGGCGCGACGCGCTACAGCCTGGCCGCCGCGGCGTTCGTCGCCAGCCTGGCGCTGCCGCTGGCTGCGTTCATTCCCGGCGAGACGATTGTGGCGGGGCTGCTGAAGCAGCTCAACGCTCCGGTCAGTCTTGCAAACACGGCGACGATCGCGACGGTAGAGGTCGCCGCGCCTGTTGCGCCGGTTGAGCCGATGGTTGTTCCAACCGTGTTTGACGCGGGTACAGCTCCCGTCGGCACGATCGTGACGAAGCCGGCGGCGCCGGTTGCGCCTGTCGCGCCGGTGATTGTGCATACCGAAACCATCTCGCACACGCCGCTCTTCACGCTGCCCGAGATCAAGATGCCTGAGCTTGGCCTGCCGCTGCTGGCCATCTGGCTTGCCGGCGTCGCCCTGCTGCTGGCGCGAACCGTGCGTGACCTCGTCGCCGTTGAGCGGCTTGTGGCGCGCGCCAAGCCTGCGGACCTTCCCGCTGCGCTGAAGCGCCGGATGAACGGCGTGCGTGTGGTTGTCAGCGCGGAAGCGCCCGGCCCGATGGCTGCTGGTTTGTTCAAGCCCGCAATTGTGCTGCCCGAGTCCATCGCGCTGGCTTCGCCCGGCATGGCTGCCCTGCTTGAGCACGAACACGCCCACATCCGTCGCCGGGATATGCTCGCCGCGCTGGGTCAACGCATCGTGCTGGCCCTGATGTGGTGGAGCCCGGCGCTCTACTGGATCAGCCGCCGTCTCGACGAAGAGCGCGAAGTCGCTTGCGACGAAGCTGCTGTGGATCGCACGGGCGACGCCAAAGCCTTTGCCCGCTCGCTGACGACGCAGGCCGAGAACCAGCTCTGGGTGCGTGCGCCCAAGCTCGCGGTCGGCGCCATTGGTCCGCGCTCGCAATTCGGCCGCCGCATCAAGCGCCTGATTGATATCGCGAAGACCGGCGGCCATCC
>DAIRES010000055.1:3932-19675 GCA_036795465.1 Hyphomonadaceae bacterium | reverse complement strand
TGTCGATCTATGCGAACTGCGATGGCACGGAGAAGGTCGATCTCGCCAAGCTCGAGAAGCGCCTTGGCGAAGTGATGGACCTGCGTCCGCGCGGCATCCGCACGCACCTTGGCCTCAACAAGCCGATCTATGCGCGCACCTCTGCCTACGGCCATTTCGGCCGCGAGCCGGATGCGGATGGCGGTTTCTCGTGGGAGAAGACGGACCTCGTCGCCTCGCTCAAGGACCTGGCGTAGGTCCGCGTTCCCGCAGCTGGCTGCGGGTTTGGGATTTTGAATTGGAAGCGCGGTCGCTTAGGCGGCCGCGTTTTTGTTTGGCGGACTCAAAAATCCGCTTGTCCCGGCGCAAGCCGGGATCCAGGGCTGCTTACGCAGGCCTGTTACGCAGATCACCCTTGATGCTCTGGGTCCCGACTTTCGTCGGGATGAGCGGAGTGAGGGTGGCGCGAGGTGGTTGGGGTGCTCGTGTTGCTGCAGCTTGTAGCTGGCATGGGTGAGCACGCCCTCGTCCTTCGACGGGCGCACGCTTTGCGTGCTGCTCAGAATGAGGGCTGGCGGGCTGCGGTGTTGCGCAGCGGCTTTCGTTTCCTGTTGTTGGGTGTCGGTCTTCGCTCTGGGCAGAACCGTAGGCGTGGGCTGTGTGGCATTCACGGCTTCACGGCGGCGGATCATCTGGAATGTTGAGGCGACGTAGTGCACGAGCATCGCAAATACGCACAGCGTCGCATCGATCCAGCGATCGAGAGGCGACGGGGTTACCAGCCCAGTGTGTGCGTGTTTGTGCCGTGTCATGGGCAAGAGAATAACCCTCGTCCAAGGCCCGGTTGAATCTGGCGGGCGCTATCCCCCATCTTTGATGGGTAGGGGCTTGATGTTGCGCGGGAAGATTTTTGGCTGTCCTACGAATTGGATACCGCTCCATCCCTCAAACGCGTCATCACTGGTTGTCATCCCGGCCGCAGCGAAGCGGAGAGCCGGGAGCCATTGAAAGGGTGTCGTGCACTCACGATGGTTCCCGGATAGCGCTTTGCGCTTCCGGGATGACAAGTGGTGGCTGGGGCTTGCCACTTTGAAGCTTCTTCGCGGGAGTTGGCTTGCCGTATCGGCCCGGGCGTGATTTCAGGGCGCGGATGAGTGAGCAGCATCAGAAACATCGGCTTTATGGCCGCGCGGCGGGGAAGCCGCTGTCGAAACGGCAGCAGGTGCTGATCGATGACGTGCTGCCGACGATCGGCATTCCGGCGTCGGAGCCGGGCGCGCTGTCGCCTGCGTCGCTGTTTGCGGGCACGCGCGAGGTCTGGCTCGAGATCGGGTTTGGCGGCGGCGAGCATCTGGCGGGGCAGGCGGCGCGCAATGGCGATGTCGGCTTCATCGGGGCCGAGCCGTTTGTCGATGGCGTCGCGAAACTGCTGACCGCGTTGGAGGAGCAAGCGCTTTCGAACGTGCGTGTGCGGCGCGGCGATGCGCGTGATCTGGTGGCGCAGTTCGCGGATCAGTCGATCGATCGCGCCTTCATCCTGTTTCCCGATCCGTGGCCGAAGACGCGCCATCGCAAGCGGCGGCTGGTGCAGGCGGATTTCGTGGTCGAGCTGGCGCGTGTGCTGAAGCCGGGAGCGCGGCTGCGCTTTGCGACGGACTGGGCGGACTATGCCAACCGCGCGCTGGCGGATGTCACGCGGAGCGGCCTGTTCACATGGACCGCCGGGCGGGCGGACGACTGGCGCGTAGCGCCGGCCGATCACGTGACGACGCGCTATCAGGAAAAGCGCCTCGGCGATTGCGCGCCGGTGTTTCTGGATTTTGTGCGGGCGTAGGCCGCCAGACGACTTCTACTTCAGCGGCTTCTCGAACACGGCGATGTAGCGGTCCGTGCGCCCCCTGACGCCGGGGCGAAAGACGTTGAAGCGGCGGTCATCGTGGGGGCTGTCGAGAAGGATCATGCTCTTCAGCGTGAAGCCTACGCGGATCATCTCGCCGGTGACGTCGCCATGGCTGATGCGATGAAGGCTGACCTGCTGGGGCAGCGGCATGGTCTCGATCGCGTCATGATCCTCGATGATGACGCGCCCGCCCGGTTTCAGCATCGCATACAGGCGCTCGTTCATTGCATCCGTGCTTTCGCCCTCAAGCGGCACGTCGTGATAGACCTGACCGAGCGTGATGATGTCGTAGCTGTTGGGCGCGCCGGTGATGTCGGTCCAGCGCGTTGTGACCCAGCCGATATTGGGCTGCTTGATACGGAGCTTTTGCCGATCGGGCTCCATCGTCGGGAACTGGTTGATCCAGCCCGGCGTGTTGTGGATGTCGACATGGCCCTTTGGCCCGACCATGGTGGACATGAGGAGGGCGAGATAGCCGCTGCCCGATCCGATATCGATCGCCTTCTCGCCGGGCTTTGCGTTGATTGCCTTCAGGATGATCTCGATCATGCGGCCGTCATCATCGAGGCGGGATTCCATCGCGCGAGACTTGTCGCTCAGCGCGGCCTTGATCGCGGGATCGGCCATCGCCGCCTTGCGCAGGGCGGGAATGTCGGCAGGCGTTTCCTGCGCCATCGCGACGGGTGCGAAGGCGAGCAGGGCGGCGAGAAGGCTGGCGCGTATCATTGCTTCACGACCCAGTTGAATGGCCGGATGGACGTGCTCTGCCAGAGGCCGGCGGCGTTGTAGGGGTCGCGGGCGTAGTCGGCCTTTGCGGCTTCGAGGCTGTCGGCTTCGATCACCATGATGGAGCCGATGGGCGTTGCGCCATCGTCAGCGAGCATCGGCCCGGCGATCTTCACGCGCGGCGACAGGGAGGCGATCCAGTCGAGGTGCGACTGGCGCGTGGCCTTGCGCACTTCGAGGGCGCCGGACTTGTCGAGGCCGTAGAGGGCGAAGAGAGGCATCGGGTCTTCCTGTTATTCTTGTTCTTGCTTGAGCGGGCGGTTCAGCAGCCGGTCGACGGCCGAGCGGGCGTCGAGGCGGCCTTCGATCATGTCGAGCACGACTTCGCAGATCGGCAGGTCGACGCCGAATTGCTTCGCGACGGCGACGACGGCGGGCGCGGTTTCGGCGCCTTCGGTGACGGCCTTGCGGGAGGACAGGATCTCGGCGGCGGATTTTCCACGGCCCAGTTCCATCCCGAAACTCATATTGCGTGACTGGGGTGAAGAGCAGGTGAGAACGAGGTCGCCGAGGCCGCAGAGGCCGGCCAGCGTTTCGGCGCGGCCACCCAGCTTCACGCCGAGACGCGTCATCTCCGCGAAGCCGCGCGCGATGAGGGCGGCGTGGGCGGAGCGGCCGAGGCCCATGCCCTCGCAGACACCGCAGGCGATGGCGAGGACGTTCTTGATCGCGCCGCCGGCTTCGGCGCCGACGAGGTCGTCGCTCCAGTACATGCGGAAGTGCGGGCGGCCGATCGAACGTAGCCAGGCGTCGCCGATTGCGCGGTCGGGGCAGGCGAGGGTGACGGCGGTGGGCAGGCCGCGCGCCACGTCGATGGCGAAGGAGGGGCCGGAGAGGACGGCGGGCGAGGCGTGGGGCGCTTCCTCGGCGAGGACGTCCGTCATCAGCTTGAGAGACCCGCGCTCTATGCCTTTGGAGCAGAGCGCGACGGGCGTGCCGGGTTTGAGATGCGGGGCGAGGGATTTCAACGTGGCGCGCAGGTGCTGGGCAGGGGCGACGAGCAGGATGGCGTCGCAATCAGCAAGGTGGGCGATATCGGTCGAGGCCGGCAGGGCGGGGATGGGCGTGTTGGGCAGGAACACCGGGTTGCCGCCGCCGCTGGTGAGGGCGTCAGCAATTTCGGGTTCGCGGGCCCAGACTTTCACGTCGCGACCGGCGGCGAGGGCGCAGATGGCGAGGGCGGTTCCCCACGCTCCGGCGCCTGCGACACCGACTCGCTGGAAAGTCGTTTCGGCCCGAGGTATATCTTCTGAAGATTTCATTGAACGTTCAGCGTTCCGGAATACATTCAGCGCATGACGACTATTCAAACGACGGACAAGGCCGATCCCAAAGCGGATCCTCGGGAAGCCATTCTCAAGGCGGCGGGCGACCGTATCCTGCACTATGGATACAACAAGACCACCATGTCCGAGATCGCTGCGGATTGCGGCATGTCTGCGGGCAATATCTATCGTTTCTACCCCTCCAAGATCGATATCGCGGAGGCGATGACACGGGAATTCGGCAAGAATTCGCGGACTTTCTACGAGGAGATCATCCGTGACGCGGCGCGGTCCGCCACACGGAAAATGCACGACTTTTTCATCGCACGGCTCGAGCGGACCTTCAGGATTTTCGCCGAACACCCGAAGCTGATGGAGCTGGCCGAGATCATGGGGCGCGAACGCCCCGAGTATCTGGCCGAGGAAGCGGCGCAGGAACGCCTGCAGATCGAGCGGATTCTCGATGAAGGCCAGAAATCGGGTGATTTCGCGCTTCCGGCTGATCTGACCATCACGGCGGACCTGGTTCAGTGCGCAATGATGAAATTCCGAATCCCTCAATTGTGGACGACGGAACAGCTCGATGCGCTTCGTCCGGAGCTGGCGGGCGTTCTGAATCTTGTTTTTACAGGACTTTCTGCGCGCCGCTAGGTTCGCGCGAAGTGTGGGGCGGCTTTTAACGAGCCCTTAATCCGCCTTCTGTTAGCAGTCGCAGCATAGAAATCGCGGGTATGTGATCGCGCCTGCAGCAGAAATAATGAACGTTTAGAGTTTTGTTCATTGCATTCCGCTCAGAGCCAGGCTACATACACAGCATGGACGGGAACAAAGAAACCCCGCCACGCCAAACCTTCCCCCAGGGGCCGATAGAGACCCCGGATAACAAAAACGGAGCTGCACATGACCTTCCTCCCCAAGTCCGCTGAAGTTCGTCAGGAACTGCTGACCCTCCTCATCGCCATTCCGCTGTCGCTCGCCGGCACCGGCCTGTTCTTCCTCCTGCTCGACGGCCCGGGCCGTATGCTGGCCTAGGAACATCTGAATACGGGAAGCCGGCCGCCGGGGGCCTCACTATCCTCCCCCGAGGTCTCTACGGCGCCGCTTCCCGCTGACTTTTCACTATCGGCGCCGAAAGGCGCCTTGCGCGGAACGATCTCTCTCCTCCCCAATCGTTCTAGACGTTGCCTGGCGCCGGTCTCTTTCAGAGGCCGGCGCTTTTTTGTCCGCTGACGCGGGCTATCCCTGCGGCATTTCGGAAAATGCGCGACTTTTCCCGCCCTAGAGATTGCAAAGCACTTGCAATCGCAAATGGAGCGGCTTAGACGACCCTTATTGCAACTCGTTCTCAGTTGCAGGACGACATCGGGGAAGTGGAATGTCAGTGGAAGTGGAAGCCGGACGTCCGGTGAGTCTTGTCGCGCTTCGCAGGGGCGCCGCGCTGGCGCTGGCGTTGGCCGCCATGAGCGCCGGGGCGCTGCCCGCCGTCGCGCAGAGCGCGCCCGATGCAGGCCCGGCGGCTGATGACGATCAACCCTCGCCGACGGTCGGGGCTGCCTCCGGCGAAGACGAGCGTGACCGCGTTTACGTGCTCGGCCGCCGTGTCGTCTCTTCGGTCGCCACCGTGAAACCCGAGGACGTCACGCAAGTCGTCAACGTAATCGATGGCGAGACGCTGATGGAGCAGGGCGTCGCCTCGCTCGAACAGGCGCTGCGCAACGTGCCCGGCATCACCACGCAGATCGGCGAAGGCGGCGTGATGAGCGGCGACCAGTTCTTCATCCGCGGCCTGTCGGCCAAGAATGACGTGTTCACCGACGGCCTGCGCGACTTCGGCGTGTTCACGCGCGACTCGTTCAACTACGGCCAGGTCGAAGTGTTCAAGGGTCCGTCCGCATCAGCGTTCGGCCGCGGCGCTGCTGGCGGCGGCATCAACACGACGTCGAAGACGCCTTATGCCGACACGGCGGGCAATGCGTCGATCGCGATTGGCGATGGCGAGTATGCGCGCGTCACCGGCGACTGGAACCAGCTGATCGGCGATGGCGTCGCCGTGCGCGTCGCCGGCATGATCCACCAGAACGAGAATACGGGGCGCGACCGCGTCTATTCGGAGCGCTGGGGCATTGCGCCATCCGTCGCCTTCGGCCTCGGCACGCCGACCACCATCACCGCCGCCTACCTGCACCAGGACGAGGAAAAGCTGCCTGACTACGGCATCCCGACCACGGCGGTCGGCACGACGGCCATCGCAAGGCCGGTCAGCGAGATTGGCGTCGATTCCACGAACTATTACGGCTTCGCCGGCGACATTGACGAAACCATCGTCGATACGTTCACGGTGCGCGTGCGGCACGACATCAACAGCTGGGCGTCGCTGACCAGCGACACCAAGTACGGCTATTACCAGCGGCACTCGCAGTACACGCCGACCACCTGCAACGCGACGTGCACGACCAACCTGCTCGACAGCAACCCGGCGACGATCCCGCTTGGATCGGTCGGCGGCCCTGGCCCTTACGAACAGGACACGCAGGGCGTGCAGAACATCACGACGCTGGCGATCACGGCGCCGATCGGCGGGCTGCGCAACGAGCTGATGATCGGCTCGGACGTGTCGTGGCAGGACAATGACCGCAACGGCTTCTCCTATGTGACCCGCGACACCACGAAAGACCTTCTCAACCCGCAACTAGGCAACCTGCCGGTGGTCAGCACCGGGCCGACCAGCCTGCGCTACACTGTTGCGAAGGACGTCTCGGTGTTCGTCACGGACCGCCTCTGGCTCAACGACCAGTGGTCGATCACGGCGGGCGTTCGCCAAGCGTATTATGAAGTCGATCAGGACGCGACCACGCTCAATGCAACAGCGACCTGCAATGGCGTGACGATCGCGGCGGGCGTCAGCTGCCGCACCGCTTCGAACACCGATTTCCTGACGCCGCAGGTTGGCGTGATCTACGAACCGGTTCAGGGCCAGAGCTATTACGTATCCTATTCATCCTCGGCCCGTCCGCCGGGCGTATCGGTCGCCAATGGCGACACGATCGCCGGACCGGGCGCGGGCGGTGCGTTGGGCACGCAGGATCTCGATCCCGAAGAGAACACCAATATCGAGGCGGGCGCGCGTATCGCCCTGTTCGACGATCGCCTGCAACTGCAGGGCGCGATCTTCCAGACGAAAAAGGACAACGCCAAGGAGATCGACCCGCTGCTGAACGCCATCGTCACCTCTGGCGACAGCCTGAAGCTGACCGGCATTGAGCTGGGCCTTGCCGGCGCGATCACCGACGAATGGTCGATCAACGCCAACTTCACCTATGTCGACACGGAGATCACCGACTCGACCAGCACGTTCACGCCGATCGGCGGCACGACAGCGATCTCGGTCGTGGGCAACAAGACGAACTTCGTGCCGGAAACCGCAGCCAGCCTGTGGACCACCTACAACTTCACCGGCGCCCTGCTGGGCCTCGAAGTGGGCGGCGGCGTCACCTACCAGGACGATGTCTTCCTGAACGTAGGCAACACAGCTGTCGCGCCCGGCTACACCACGCTCGATGGCCTTGTGTCATATGCGTGGGATCGCTTCCGCGTTTCGCTCAACGGGTACAACCTGTCGGACGAAACCTATTTCGCACAGGTCCACGGCAACCGGGTCACGCCCGGCCAGGGCCGCACCTTCATCGCAACCCTCGGCGTGGTCTATTAATTCCTCCCCAGACCATGCCACTTTGACTGGGACGGGCCCTTCGGGGTCCGTCCCTTCTTTCTTGAGAGACAGGTCGTCATGCTGGTGAAAGTCGAAGCCGTGCTGACCAAGGCGGAGGTGGCGCAATGCCGCTCTGTTCTGGAGAACACGCCATGGGTGGACGGCAAGATCACGGCCGGCGCGCAATCGGCGCTGGCCAAGCACAACCTGCAAGTGCCTGAGGATGCGCCTCAGGCGAGGGCGCTGGGCGAGACGGTGCTGCGTGCACTGGGCCGGTCGCAGGGGTTCAACTCGGCGGCCGTGCCCTTCCGCGTGTTCCCGCCGCTGTTCAACCGCTATGACGTCGGCATGAAGTTCGGCGCGCATGTCGATAATGCGATCCGCTTCATCGCGGGGCCGAACATCCGGGTGCGTACCGATCTTTCGGCTACGCTGTTTCTCTCCGAGCCCGAGGACTATGACGGCGGCGAGTTGGTGATCGAGGACACCTATGGCACGCAGAGCGTGAAGTTTGCGGCGGGCGATATGGTGCTCTATCCCGCAACCAGCCTGCATCGCGTGGAGGAGATCACGCGCGGAAGCAGGTGGGCGTCGTTCTTCTGGATCCAGTCGATGGTGAAGGATGATGGCGGGCGGACGCTGCTGTACCAGCTGGACCAGTCGATCATCAAAACGCGCGCGGAGCTGGGCGACAAGCACGAGGCCGTGCTTGGGCTGACGGCGGTTTATCACAACCTGCTGCGGAAGTGGGCCGAGGTTTAGGACCGGGTAGGCGCTCGGCAGTCCCGGATTACTGAATCCGCTCCGACTTGATGCCTTTTGCGTCCAGCATGGCCAGCACGCTGTCGGGGCCGATCAGGTGGGCTGCGCCGACGGCGATGAAGGTTGTGCCGGAGCCTTGCAGCATCTCCTCGATCTTGACGACCCAGTTGGCGTTGCGGTCGGCGAGCAGGGCGGCGTAGAGGTCGGGCTCTTCGGTTTTCATCTCGGTGACGAACATGGACTCCATGCCGGCGAGGTCGGCGGCAGCCCATTGCGTGACCATCTTGTCGAGCTCGGTCGGAGCGTCGCGGTATTCCTCCATCGTCTCGCGGAGGTATTCCAGCTCCTGTTCGGGGGACATCCCGGCGAAGACCTTGATCTGCTCTTCGGCCGTCTCGAAGCCCTTCGGTTTGATCTCGCGGGCGCGGAAGATCCCTTCGATCTTGCTGTCGACGCCTGAGGCCGGATCGTAACCCGCGCGGGTCATCGCGGCGGTGGAGATGGTGAGGGCGGCGAACCATGGGCGGAAGACGTCGAGCTGGCCCGCTGAAAGTCCGGCGAGGCGCGCGGCTTCGTCGAGCGTTTTGACTTCCTCCTCGGTCAGCTTCTTCGACAGGCGGCTGGCGGGGGAGAGGCCATAGCGCGAGACCAGCACCATCATCTCGCCCTGCATGGCCTCGGCATTGGTGGTGGGCAGTTCGAGCCAGAGGGCGTCGGATGCCGCGATGGCGGCGTCGAGCTTTTCGGTGCGCCAGACCGTTTCGGGCTTCAGCAGGTGGATGGTGCCGAGGAGGTAGATGGTGGAATCCGCGTCCCTGACCACCCAGAAAGCAGGCTGCGCCAGCGCGGGGGCGGTGCAGACGGCGGCGAGGGCGGCCAGCGCCGCGATGGGCCGGAGCACAAACGAGCTGAGGCTGGCGAACCAGGTCATGGCGATCTCCCCGTCAGGCGGGAGACCCGCCGCTCAGGGACAAACTAGCACGCGATCGGCATGACGCCAGCTTTGGGGGCAGTGTGATCGCTTGCGGGGCGGCGGCTTGGGGCTATAAGCGCGCGATCCGCCGTCCCACCTGATCGGGAGTTGACCATGGCTGCCGCCAAATCCGCGCCGAAAAAAGTCGTCCTCGCCTATTCCGGCGGGCTCGATACCTCGATCATCCTGAAATGGTTGCAGACGGAATACGGTTGCGAAGTCGTCACATTCACGGCCGACCTGGGGCAGGGCGAGGAGCTGTCGCCGGCCCGCAAGAAGGCCGAGCTGATGGGCATCAAGCCCGAGAACATCTACATCGAGGACGTGCGCGAGGAGTTCGTGCGCGACTTCGTTTTCCCGATGTTCCGCGCCAACGCCGTCTATGAAGGCCAGTACCTGCTCGGCACGTCGATCGCGCGTCCGCTGATCGCCAAGCGCCTCGTGGAAATCGCCAAGGAAACCGGCGCCGATGCGATTGCGCACGGCGCGACCGGCAAGGGCAATGACCAGGTGCGCTTCGAGCTTTCGGCCTATTCGCTGAACCCGAACATCAAGGTTATCGCGCCGTGGCGGACGTGGGAGTTCAAGTCGCGCACCGACCTGATCGAGTTTGCCGAGAAGCACCAGATTCCGGTGGCGAAAGACAAGCGCGGCGAGGCCCCGTTCTCGGTGGACGCCAACCTGCTGCACTCGTCGTCGGAAGGCAAAGTACTGGAAGACCCGGCGGTCGAGCCGCCGCCGTATGTGTTCATGCGCACGATTTCGCCGATGGAAGCGCCCGATGTGGCGACGGAGATCGAGATCGGTTTCGAGCGCGGCGATGCCGTGTCGATCAACGGCAAGAAGCTGTCGGGCGCGACGTTGCTGGCTCAGCTGAACGATCTTGGACGGGACAACGGCATCGGCCGTCTCGACCTGGTCGAGAACCGCTTCGTCGGCATGAAGTCGCGCGGCGTTTACGAGACACCGGGCGGCACGATCCTGTTGCAGGCGCATCGCGCGATCGAGAGCATCACACTGGATCGTGGCGCAGGCCACCTGAAGGACGAGCTGATGCCGCGCTATGCGGAGCTGATCTATAACGGCTTCTGGTTCGCGCCCGAGCGCGAGATGCTGCAGGCGGCGATCGACAAGAGCCAGGAAAACGTCACGGGCACTGTCACGCTGAAACTCTATAAGGGCAACGTCATCGTGACGGGCAGGGCGTCGCCTTACTCGCTGTACTCGGCCGCGCATGTGACGTTTGAGGACGATGCCGGCGCGTACAACCAGCAGGACGCCGAGGGCTTCATTCGCCTGAACGCCCTGCGCCTGCGTCTGCTGGGCCTGAACAAAAAACGCTAGTCCCGAGCCAGTTTTCAGGGCCTGCCCCGGAAAGCATCCCCTCCCTATCTTCGGTTGCGCGAGCGCCGGGGTTGGCAAGCCGCGTCCAAAGGTTAATTATGCTAGCGGCACATCTGTGCTAGTGATTCCCTGTTGGGGCGAGGTCAAACTCGTCGGGAAAGAGCTTCGGCAATGCAACCGCCATTGCTCCCTCGGGACATGCACGAGCATCCGGCCATCGCCGGAAGCCAGGCCCAGAGCGTGCCATCGTCGTCGGGCCGATCGACCAGCGCACAGCCTGCAGCGGACTGGATCTGCGTTGCATCGGCGCGGAATGTTCTCGTCGTCGATGACAATGACCGGCACCTGGATATCATCGGCACCATACTGACGAGCGTCGGCAATGACGTTGAGACTTGCGGCTCGGGCGCCGAGGCGCTGCGCAGGCTGGATACGCGACGCTACGACGTCGTGGTGCTCGACCTGGTTATGCCGGAGGTGAACGGGCTGGTTGTGGCGCAGCAAATGCGCCATCTGACGCTGAACAAGACCACGCCCGTGGTGGTGTGTACGGCCAACATGACGATTGCCCGCCGCCAGCTGGTGGACATGCCGGGCATCGCGGCGATCATCGCAAAACCGATCGACACGGCGAACCTCGTTCTCACCGTGGCGCGCGCGCCGGTGCGCGAGCGCGAGCGCCGTTCGGATCAGGCACGCATCTGATTTTCCATGGCGCTGCAATGTGATTTCCGCATTCACAGTTCGGCAGAGAAAGCCCGGTTGTATGGCAAGGAGGCGCCGGGCTTAGTGTTGGGGGGAAAGGTTTCACGTGGGCTATGACACCTGCCTTCTGAAGCCGGCCAATGAGGCGCAGCGCCTTGCGGCGCTGCTGGAACTTGACCTGCTTGAGACGCGGCGCTTTCCCGAGCTGGACCGGCTGACCGCGCTGGCTGCCGATGTGTGCGGGGCCGAGATTTCCGTCATCACGCTCCACACGTTTGATGAAGGCATCCAGATTTCGTCCAGCACGGGGGTAGTTCCACACGGCACCGTGCCCCGGGGCGACACCTACTGTACGCACATATTGCTGAAGCCGCGAACGCTGGTCATCACGGACGCGGCTTCTGATCCGGCCTTTCGCAACAACCGCTTTTTCATCGAAGCGCCGCATGCCCGCAGCTATGTCGGCGTGCCGATCGCTGCTGAAGACGGGCTGCCGGTCGGCGTCATGTGTGTCGTGCACAAGGATGCGGATAAGTTCAGCCAGGCCGATATCGGGCGGCTGGAAAAGATCGGCCTGCTGGTCAACGCTTTTCTGGAAACACGTCTCGCCAACATACGGGCCGAGGCTGCCGCACGGAAAACAGCGGCGGAGCGCCAACGGCAGAACCTGTTCGAGTTGATTTTCGAGGCCATCCAGGAAGGCGTGAACGTGCATATCCCAAGCGGGGAGGTGGTCGAGATGAACGCCGCCGGCGCGAGCATACTGGGGCTTACCCGGGATCAGCTGCAGGGCCGGGCCTTTACCGACCCTCGCTGGAAGACGTTCAAGCCGGATGGGTCGCCATTCCTGGCTGATGAGTATCCGGTGGCGATAACGCTGAAGACGGGACAGTCTCTCCAGAACGTGCCGATGGGAATCGAGATGCCATCGGGCGTGATACGCTGGATAACCATCAACACCGCGCCGCTTCGACATCCTGAAACGCAGGAGATCGAATATGCCGTGGTGACGATGAAGGACGTGACCGAGCAGCACGCGGCGGAGGTGCAGGTCCACGATCAGAACAAGCAACTGGTCGAAGCGCTGGCCGAAGCCGAGAAGGCGAGCCGCGCCAAGTCGGACTTCATGGGCGTGATGAGCCACGAACTGCGAACGCCGATGAACGCCATCCTGAGCTGCGCGCTGCTGCTGTCCCAGTCGCGGCTTGATCCGGTGCAGAAGCGCACGCTGGGCGTTCTCGACGACGCCGGACGCCAGATGCTTGCGGTCCTCAACGACCTGCTGGACCTGTCCAGCCTGAACGCCGGCAAGATACGGATCGAGCGCGAGCCGATTTCGCTGCTGCGGCTGATCCAGGACGCCGCCGTGATCTGGGCGGCGGATGTGCGCGAGAAGGGCCTCAGCCTTTCGGCCATGATCGATCCGAAACTGGCGGCCATGCGGAATGTGGATTCCGCGCGTCTCCTGCAGATCATCGGCAACCTGATGGCCAACGCCATCAAGTTCACGTCCACGGGCGGCGTCACCATCCAGGCCTGGGTGGAGGCCGGACGGGGCGGGATCGAGTATGCCGTGATCGAGGTCGAGGACACCGGCCCGGGCGTTCCCGCCGAGGCGGTGGAGCGGATCTTCTCCGCCTTCGAACAGGCCGATACATCGACCACGCGCCGGCATGGCGGCCTTGGTCTAGGCCTTCACGTGGCGCGCAGGCTGGCGCTTGCCATGGGCGGCGATATCGAACTGGAGACGCAGCCGGGCGAGGGCTCGCGCTTCACCGTGCGGATCGAAGCGCCACTGTCTCGTACGGACGCGGTACGCGCGCTGGCGACGCTTGATGCGGGGCGCGATGCCGCAAATGATGCCGGGCCGGCTGGCAGGGAAATCCTGTGCGTCGACGACAATGAGCGCAATCTCTACGTCATCGGCGCCATGCTGCGCGCGGCAGGCCATCAGGTCGCGACCTGCGCATCCGGGGCCGAGGCGCTGGAAATCCTCGCGGGGCGCAAGTTCGACGTGGTGATGCTGGACATGGTCATGCCCGACATGGACGGCCTGACCACGCTGGCCCGTTTGCGGGCAGGCAAGGGGCCGAATGCCGATACGCCGGTCATCGCATGCACCGCAAATGTGCTGCCGGATCAGGTCGAGGCTTACCGGAAGGCCGGAACGGCGGACGTGCTGGCAAAACCCATTGATCCGCGCGCCATGCTGCGCGCCGTGATGGTCGCGGCCTGAGCGGGGGCGCGTAATTTCGGCGCGGGCTGCTGGTTAACCTTGCGATTGTACGAGGCCCCGATATTGCAGGCGCCGCAACGGCATAAAGACAACCTCCTCATCGGGCGTACAGGACGAGACAATGGACCTTTCCAAGATCACGATTGGCCCCAACCCGCCGGAAGACGTTAACGTCGTGGTCGAAGTCCCGCTTGGCGGCGAACCGATCAAGTACGAGATCGACAAGGCTTCGGGCGCGATGTTCGTGGATCGCTTCCTGTACACGCCGATGCGCTATCCGTGTAACTACGGTTTCATTCCGCACACCCTGTCGCTCGATGGCGATCCGATCGACGTGATGGTGGTGGGCAACCGCGCGCTGGTCCCGGGATGCGTCGTGCGCGTCGTGCCGGTCGGCGTGCTGATGATGACGGACGACAAGGGCCAGGACGAGAAGATCCTGGCCGTGCCGCACCCGAAGCTCACGCGCTACTATGAGAAGGTGAAACACTACACCGACCTTCCCGATATCGTGGTCGAGCGCATCGTGCACTTCTTCGAGCACTACAAGGATCTCGAGCCCGGCAAGTGGGTGAAGATCGAAGGCCTGCATGGCCCCGAGCGCGCACGCGAACTGATCCTCGAATCGATCGAACGGTCGAAGGCGACGGGGAAGTAGGCGACGAGTTCGCCAAAAGTGAACTGCCGCATTTAGAGCTTTAATAACGCTCGACCACCAATCTGCTCGCTGGTTGGGAGGCAGCGGCAATGTTCTCGAGAATTCTGGCAGTATTGATAGCTGGCATTGCGGGCGCGTCCACCGCCCATGCGGAACCTGCATCCCGATGGGTCAAGCAAGCGGCTTCAAGTCCGATGGATCAGTCGGAGACCGTGACCTTCAAGCGGAAGGCTGATGTGCCCGTAACAGACAGTCTCGGCAGGAAGTCTTATCCGCAGCTCATTCTTAGGTGTTGGCGCGCACACGGCGGCTTTGGCTCCGTCAAGGTGCTTGTGCAATTTGAAAACCGTCTGTTCACCAGTGCGATGGGCAACAACCACGTTCGCGTTCGTTTTGACGAGGGCGCGGTTGAAAATCAGGTGTGGAGCCCTTCGACGGATGGCACGTATCTGTTCTGGGAGCCCGAAGCGCTCGACAAGCTACGTTCGGCAAAGACACTGCATGTCGAGTTCGCGCCGCCATTGAGCAATGCGCAGTACACGAAGTTCACGCTGGCCGGATCGGCGGATGCGGTGGATGGCGTGCTCGATCCCTGCACCATGCCGGCGGAAGACCGGGAAGCGTATGACGCCGAGCAACTTCCAGTGCTGAAAGCCAACTGGCTGCGGGAGCTGGCTGACCACCGCGCGGGAAAGGCGTATGATCTCGCCTACAACTTCCTAGTGAGTAGGGGGCGCATCGAAGGCCCGAGCTTCAAGCCTGTAATCGGCTCGTCGAGCGCGCCAAAGCCAGCCGAAGAGGTGTTCGAGCGGCTGATGGCCTACATGAATGAGACGGGACTTTGCATTTACGCTTCGATCTCGGCGTGCCCGACTACATTCGCTGAAATCGTACAAATGGAATACATGACTATCGGATTTAGCCGCGTGTCTCCTGAGTCCAACCTTGCATGGAACCCGCGAGCGCGTTTCCTCAAGACCGCGGAAGCCGGTAATGCGGCCAAGGCCACCGAATAGTTGCGCTGTCGCCTGCGCGATGTAGGTCGCCGCTGTAAGGAGAGCCGTCGGCGGTCCTTCCATACTCGTCCGCTGCGTGCGGGAGAAAGCCATTCCGGGTGCGATTCGTCGCGGGCAGGCGCTGCTCTTTAAAGCGCCTTTTTCACGTATTCTGATTTCAGCTTCATCGCGCCGAGGCCATCGATCTTGCAGTCGATGTCGTGGTCTTCATCGACCAGCCGGATGTTCTTGACCTTCGTGCCCTGTTTCACGACGCCCGAGCCGCCGCGCAGTTTCAGGTCCTTGATGACGGTGACGCTGTCGCCGTCCTGCAGCACGTTGCCGTTGGCGTCCTTGTAGATGCGCGCTGTCTCTGCGGCGGGCGCAACGGACGGCGACCATTCGTGCGCGCATTCCGGGCAGACCAGCAT
>DAIRES010000055.1:0-3832 GCA_036795465.1 Hyphomonadaceae bacterium | reverse complement strand
CGGCGGGCGCAACGGACGGCGACCATTCGTGCGCGCATTCCGGGCAGACCAGCATCGCCCCGTCCTCATAGGTGAGGGCGGAGCTGCAGGCCGGGCAGGGCGGGAGGGCGTCAGCCAAGCTTACGCGTCGACCGTGGCGCGCGAGAAGCGCTTGCGGTCGTTCGGATCGAGATAGATCTTGCGCAGGCGGATGTTCTCCGGCGTCACTTCGACCAGCTCGTCGTCCTGGATGTAGGCAAGCGCTTTCTCGAGCGTCATGCGGATCGGGGTGGTGAGGCGCACCGCTTCATCCGTGCCCGAGGCGCGGACGTTGGTGAGCTTCTTGCCCTTCAGCACGTTCACTTCGAGATCGTTGCCGCGCGTGTGCTCGCCGATGATCATGCCTTCATAGACCTTGATGCCGACCTCGATCATCATCGGGCCGCGGTCTTCGAGGTTCCACATCGCGAAGGCGACAGACTCGCCCGAGCCGTTGGAGATCAGCACGCCGGTGTGACGGCCTTTGATCTCACCCTTGTGCGGGGCGTAGGCGTGGAAGATGCGGTTCATCACGGCCGTGCCGCGCGTATCCGACAGCAGTTCGCCCTGATAGCCGATCAGGCCGCGCGTCGGCGCGTGGAAGACAAGGCGCGTGCGGCCGGCGCTGGACGGTCGCATTTCGAGCAGGTCGGCGCGGCGTTCTGAAAGTTTCTGCACGACGACGCCGGAATGCTCGTCATCCACGTCGATGACGACTTCCTCGATCGGCTCGAGCGTTTCGCCGGTCACTTCGTCTTTCTGCATGACGACTTTCGGGCGCGACACGCCAAGCTCGAAGCCTTCGCGGCGCATCGTTTCGATCAGCACGGCGAGCTGGAGTTCGCCGCGGCCGGCGACTTCGAACGCGTCGCTGTCGGCGGCGCGCGAGATCTTCAGCGCGACGTTGCCTTCGGCTTCCTTCAGCAGGCGGTCCCAGATCACGCGGCTGGTGACTTTCTTGCCTTCGGTGCCGGCGAGCGGCGAGTCGTTGACGCGGAACGTCATCGCCAGGGTCGGCGGATCGATCGGCTGGGCTTCCATCGCCTGTTCGACCAGCGGATCGCAGACGGTGTCGGCGACGGTGGCCTTGGTGAGGCCGGCGATCGAGACGATGTCGCCGGCGATGCCTTCATCGATCGGCGCGCGGGTGAGGCCGCGGAAGGCGAGGACTTTCGAGACGCGGCCCTGTTCAACCAGCGAGCCGTCGCGCGCCAGGACTTTCACGGTCTGGTTCGGCTTGACCGAGCCAGCGACGACGCGGCCGGTCAGGATGCGGCCGAGGAACGGGTCGGAGCCGATGGTCGTGCCGAGCAGGCGGAACGGACCGGGATGGATGGTCGGCGGCGGAACGTGGGCGAGAACGGTTTCGAACAGCGCGGTCATGTCGGTGGTCTTGACCGTCGGGTCCTTGCTCATCCAGCCGTTCTTGGCTGAACCGTAGATGATCGGGAAGTCGAGCTGTTCGTCGGTAGCGTCGAGGTTGGCGAAGAGATCGAAGACCTCGTTGATGACTTCGTTGTGGCGCTCTTCCGGCTTGTCGATCTTGTTGACGCAGACAATCGGGCGGAGGCCGAGCTTGAGGGCTTTCGACACAACGAACTTGGTCTGCGGCATCGGGCCTTCAGCGGCGTCGACGAGAACGATCGCGCCATCGACCATGTTCAGGATGCGCTCGACCTCGCCGCCGAAGTCGGCGTGTCCGGGCGTGTCGACGATGTTGATGCGGTAATCGTTCCAGACGACGGAGGTGGCTTTCGCCAGGATGGTGATGCCGCGCTCACGTTCCTGATCGTTCGAGTCCATCATCCGTTCGGACGTCTTCTCGTTCTCGCGGAAGAGGCCGGACTGTTTCAGGAGGCAGTCGACGAGGGTGGTTTTGCCATGGTCGACGTGGGCGATGATGGCGATATTGCGCATTTGCATGGTTAGGTTCTTTGCCGGGGAGGTCTGGAATTGTGCGCCGCAATACCCGGCTTTTGTGAATAAAGCGAGCATCCCGGGCGCCGCAGAGCAGGGAAAGGCGAATACATGCCAAAATGGGTGGTTTTGGCGACAGCAAAAGGGGCGGCGGGCCGTATGGCCGTAACGTAATCAACCGCCGGGCGACCTGGGGCGTTGCCGGTGGAGCGGGGGCGGCGGTAAAAACGCATGTCAGGACCGGGGGATAT
Organism: Hyphomonadaceae bacterium; assembly: GCA_036795465.1. GTDB lineage: Bacteria > Pseudomonadota > Alphaproteobacteria > Caulobacterales > Hyphomonadaceae > UBA7672. The sequence goes on along the minus strand of DAIRES010000055.1, from coordinate 1,646 downwards.
GATGCGCTGTCTGATCGCCGCCGCCATGGTTTTTGCGTTGCCCGGGTGCGTCAGCGTTTCGGAGACGGCGCGGGTGCCAGGGCCTGCCTGCCGGGTCGGGGAGCCGATGGTGGAGACCATGCTGTTTCTGGGCATGGCGCGGCCGAACGGGTCGGTGTCGCGGTTCGAGTTCCAGCAGTTCGTCGAGGCTCAGGTCGTGCCGCGCTGGAAGGAGGGGTTCACCATCCTCGAGGGGCAGGGGCTGTGGTTCTCTGACCAGCGGAAGATCACCGAGCGCGAGCCTTCTCGCGTGCTGATCCGCTTTCACGATGGCAGCGCGGAGGCTTCGGCGGATATCGAGGCGATCCGCGGCGCGTACATCAAGGCGTTCACGCAGGACGCCGTGCTGCGGACCGATCGGGCAACCTGCGCGGATTTCTAGGCGTCAGCCCGGAAAGAGCTGCAGGCCGATTTCCTCGATCATGGCCGGTGCATTGCCGTCGCTCCGATGGAGGGCGAGGCAGAGCTGGCTTTCCATGCCTTGCGGATAGCAGAGCATGTGGAGGTTCTGCTTGCGCAGGTCTTCATAGGTCGCCTGGTCCATGCCTTCCGCCGGCATGAAGGGGAATTCGGCGCGCTTGGGCTGGCCTTCGGTCTGTTCCCAGGGCGGGAGCGTGCCGGTGAGATCGGGGGGCAGGTTATCGGGGCCGACCCATTCGTTCAGCGCGGTCTGCATGTCGGCGGGCGTCTTGGCGTCGTTGAGCGCGAAGAGATACTGCGTAGCGCCGGCCCAGGCATAGATCGGGAAGCCATCGCGCGCGTAGATCGCGAGCGTCACAACCGCAGCATCGCACACCGAACCGGAGGTCCACGCTTTCACGCGGTAGGACGGATGATCGCTGGGACCGATCGGGCCCCAGGCACGCTCGACCGATGCTGCGCAGCCATCGGTTGTTGCCGGCGCATCGGCGGCGGTTTCAGAGGGCGTTGTTGCGGCGGGTGTTTGCGCGGGGGCTGCTGCAGGTTGGCATGCGGTCAGCATGAAGAATGCGCTGGCCAGTGCGAGGCCGGCTGAGGTCGATGTTTTCTGGTGGATCATCTTTGTCGCTCCCCGGAAGCGTTCCCGCTTTCCGGCATAGGTCTGCAATCCGCGTCGAAACTCAATAGGCCTGCATCAAACGGAATTCGGCCAGCGGCGGGGAGAAGCGCCACTGGCCGAATCTGGATCCTGCTTGCCGTTACAGGAGAAGCGGACCCGTGGCGTCCCCCACGCCAGTAAACCTGGTCCTACTGATTGCCGCGTTGCGACGGGCTGGTTGAACCGTTGTTGCGCTGCTTCACTTCTTCTTCCTTGGCGGCGGCGCGATCTTCGGCGGTCCATTCAACCGAAGGCGCGGCGCCGGCGGCGAACTCCTTCGATTTCTGGGCGAGGCGGCCCATCGAATCCGAGAGCTGTTCTTTCGAGACGGCCATGTTGCGCGAAGCCGTCTGGCCAACGCCGGTGGCGTCGTCGAAGTTCGAGAACTCGGTGCCGAGGAAGACGACTTCCCAGCCCTTGGCGCGGACACGATCAAGCGCGGCCTTGGCGGACGCCTTGGTCATTTCCTTCGAGGAGTTTTCCTCGCCATCGGTCATGATGACGATGACGGCTTTCTCGGGCTTGTCCT
>DAIRES010000261.1:0-4072 GCA_036795465.1 Hyphomonadaceae bacterium | reverse complement strand
ACAGGTTGGGCCGCTGAAATAGTTCAGCGCGCCTATGTTTTCATGCTTTGTTCACGAGAACATTTGTAGTACATAATCTCCCAGACGGGCTGGGAATCGGCGGCATTTGCCGCCCTTCAGCCAGCATGGCAGATGTGGAGATGAACATGGCGGGCGCCGCTCTGAAGCTGGTGGAAGACAAGGGTATGGACAAGCAGAAGGCGCTGGAAACGGCGCTCGGTCAGATCGAGCGCAACTTCGGCAAGGGCTCGATCATGCGTCTGGGCAAGAACCAGGCGATGGACATCGAGGCGCTGTCGACCGGCTCCCTCAGCCTTGATGTGGCGCTCGGCATCGGCGGCCTCCCGCGTGGCCGCATTATCGAGGTCTATGGTCCGGAAAGCTCGGGCAAGACCACGCTGGCGCTGCACGTGCTCGCGGAAGCCCAGAAGAATGGCGGCGTCGGCGCGTTCATCGACGCCGAACACGCCCTCGACCCGATCTATGCGGGCAAGCTGGGCGTCGATCTCGATGACCTGCTGGTGTCGCAGCCGGATACGGGCGAACAGGCGCTGGAAATCGCCGATACGCTGGTGCGTTCGGGCGCGATTGATGTGCTGGTTATCGACTCGGTTGCGGCCCTGACGCCGCGCGCCGAACTCGAAGGCGAGATGGGCGACAGTCTGCCGGGCCTTCAGGCTCGCCTGATGAGCCAGGCGCTGCGCAAGATCACCGCTTCGGTCTCGAAATCGAAGACGATGGTGATCTTCATCAACCAGATCCGCATGAAGATCGGCGTGATGTACGGCTCGCCGGAAACCACCACGGGCGGCAACGCCCTGAAGTTCTACGCGTCTGTTCGCCTCGACATCCGCCGTATCGGGCAGATCAAGGAACGCGACGAAGTCATCGGCAACCAGACCCGCGTGAAAGTGGTCAAGAACAAGGTCGCCCCGCCGTTCCGGCAGGTCGAGTTCGACATCATCTACGGGGAAGGCATCTCCAAGACGGGCGAGTTGATCGACCTGGGCGTGAAGGCGAACATCATCGAGAAATCGGGCTCCTGGTTCTCCTATGGCTCGCAGCGCATTGGCCAGGGCCGGGAAAACGCGCGGAAGTTCCTCAAGGATAATCCGCAGACCGCCGCCGAGATCGAAGACGCGATTCGCAAGAACGCCGGCATTATCGGTGAAAACCTGCTAGCGCTTGAGCCCGGCGACGACAACAGCGATGGCGAAGATGACGGCGGCGAAGCTCCGGCCCCCAAGGCCAAGAAGGGCGGTTGAGCTCAAGCCGGGACGACGTTCTGAAACCGGGTTCGCAGCCGGCTCAGGGTAAGCACATGGCAGTGCAGGGAGGCGCCGGTCTGGTTGACCGGCGTCTTCTGCATTTGGCGGCCGGTTTTCCGGCCTACTGCATGGCGTTTGCCGGTCCGGGGCGTCTCGCGGCGTTGCCTGTGGCGGGGGCGGGCCTTATACCGCCCGTTGGTTCCCGAGCCGGGCTGGGATGGCTGGCGGCGGGACCTTAAGTAATCGGTCGTGGAGCTGCGACCGCCTTGTCTGGGGCGGAGCGGTATTCATGACCTCAGGAGCCTGCTGATGACGTCCAATAGCTCGCCTTCCAAGTCCGGATCGCTGTCGAGCGTGAACGCCATCCGCGCCGGCTTCCTCGATTATTTCGAGAAGGCAGGCCACGCCATCAAGCCGTCGTCCTCGCTGGTGCCGCAGGGCGATAACACCTTGCTGTTCACCAATGCGGGCATGGTGCAGTTCAAGAACATCTTCACCGGCGTCGAAAAGCCGTTCGCCCCGCGCGCGTCGACCTCGCAGAAGTGCGTGCGCGCCGGCGGCAAGCACAACGACCTCGACAATGTCGGCTACACCGCGCGCCACCTCACCTTCTTCGAGATGCTCGGCAACTTCTCGTTCGGCGACTATTTCAAGGAGCTGGCGATCGAGCACGCGTGGACGCTGGTCACGCGCGACTTCCAGCTGCCGAAGGACAAGCTCCTCGTCACCGTGTACCATGACGACGACGAAGCGCATGGTCTCTGGAAGAAGATCGCGGGCCTGCCAGACTCGCGGATCATCCGCATCCCCACCAACGACAATTTCTGGATGATGGGCGACACCGGCCCGTGCGGCCCGTGCTCGGAAATCTTCATCGATCGCGGCGACCACATCTGGGGCGGCCCTCCGGGTTCGCCCGAGCAGGATGGCGACCGGTTCCTGGAGTTCTGGAACCTCGTCTTCATGCAGTACGAGCAGTTCAACGATGGCCGCCCGCGCGTGTCGCTCCCCAAGCCGTCGATCGACACCGGCATGGGCCTCGAGCGTATCTCGGCGATCATGCAGGGCGTCGACTCGGTGTTCGAGACCGACCTGTTCGTGAACCTCATCGCGGCCGGTGAAGAACTCTACAAGGTGAAGGCCGCGGGCGAGCAGACGGCTTCGTTCCGCGTCATCGCCGACCACCTGCGTTCGGCGTGCTTCCTGATCGCCGATGGCGTCTCGCCGTCCAACGAGGGCAGGGGCTATGTGCTCCGCCGCATCATGCGCCGCGCCATGCGTCATGCGCACATCCTCGGCACGCGCGAACCGAACATGTTCAATCTCGTCGGCGCGTTGTCGAAAGAGATGGGCGATGCCTATCCCGATCTTGTCCGCGCCCAGCCTGCGATCGAAAGCGCCTTCCAGCAGGAAGAGCAAAGCTTCCAGCGCACGCTTGGCCGCGGCCTTGCGTTGCTCGATGAAGCGTCCGCGACCCTCGGCAAGGGCGGCGTTCTGGCCGGCGATGTGGCGTTCAAGCTCTACGACACGTTCGGCTTCCCGCTCGACCTGACGCAGGACGTTCTGCGCGGTCGCGACATGACGGTCGACGAGCCCGCTTACAACGCCGCTATGGAAGAACAGCGCGCGCGTAGTCAGGAGAACTCCAAGTTCGCGGCCGGCGACGGCGCCGGCGAAGTCTGGTTCGCTGTGCGTGATGCGTCGGGCGCCACCAGCTTCCAGGGCTATGATCTTGAGGAAACGTCTGGTCGTCTGGTGGCCGCGCTGGTCAATGGCGTGCAGTCGAAAGCGATCAAGACCGGCGACAAGGCCGAACTCGTGTTCGACCAGTCGCCATTCTATGCCGAGAGCGGCGGGCAGGCTGGCGACAAGGGCGAGATCTTCTTCGCAGGCGGCGGCCGCTTCCGCGTCGATGACGTGCAGAAGCGCGCGAGCGATGTGTTCGCGCATGTCGGCGAGATGGTGTCGGGCACGGCGAAAGCCGGCGACGTCGCAGAGCTGAAGATTGATCGCGTGCGTCGCGCGAAAATCCGCGCCAACCATTCGGCCACTCACCTGCTGCACGCAGCCCTGCGCAATCGCCTCGGCAAGCACGTCACCCAGAAGGGCTCACTCGTCGAAGCCGACTATTTCCGCTTCGACTTCTCGCACACGGCGCCGATGACGCGCGATGATCTCGAAGCAGTCGAGGCCGAAGTGAACGCTGTCGTGCGCCAGAACGCGCCCGCGGAAATCCGCGTCATGGCGCCGGACAAGGCGATCGAGGCAGGCGCCATGGCTCTCTTCGGCGAAAAATATGGCGACGAAGTGCGCGTGCTGCGCCTCGGCAACTCCGTGTCCGAAGCCAACGCGCCGTACTCGGTCGAACTCTGCGGCGGCACGCACGTCGCGCGCACGGGAGATATCGCCGTGTTCGTGATCACGTCAGAAGGCGGCGTGGCGCAGGGCGTGCGCCGGATCGAGGGCGTCACGGGCGCAGCTGCGCTCGACTTCCTGAAATCGCGTGGCGCCATCGCCCGGGAGATTGCGGACCAGTTCAAGTCAACGATCGCTGAAGCCCCGACGCGTGTCGCGCAAGTGGTCGAGCAGCGCAAAAGGCTCGAAGCTGAACTTGCCGACGCCCGCAAGAAGCTGGCCATGGGCGGTGGCGGCGCGGCGTCCGGGCCGGAAGAGGTCAACGGCATCAAGTTCATCGGCAAGGTCGTCGATGTGCCGGCGAAGGACCTCAAGGGCCTTGCGGACGATGCCAAGAAGTCGCTCGGTTCCGGCGTCGTCGTGTTCGTGGCGACTGCGGAAGGCAAGGC
>DAIRES010000260.1:0-4080 GCA_036795465.1 Hyphomonadaceae bacterium | reverse complement strand
CCATCTGGCCGAGCGTGAAGCCGGAGGTGAGCGTTGCGATCTCGTCCATCCGCTCTTCGCGTGATGTGCGATCGGCGACATAGGCTTGCGCTGCGGGATTGGTGGCGGAGCCGAAGATGCCGAACAGCGAGCGGGCGGTGATCAGCAGGACGAAGACCAGCACCCAGCCGGAGATCCAGCCGAGCAGCGCGGCCATGGCCGAGAGCGCGAAGAAGAACATCGACGCGGCAAAGCCGAACATGCCGATGGCGGCGACTTTCCGGCGGCCCCAGCTGTTGGACTTCGCGCCCCAGTAGGGCGCGGTGATGACCCAGATAGCGGCCGAGAGGGAGAAGATCGCGCCGGCGGTCCAGTCCGGCAGCTTGAGTTCACGGGTCAGCGGGGGAAGCACAGCCGAGGTGAGCATGGTGTTCCCTGCCCCGACTGCCAGCAGGCAGAAGAACAGAAGGAGGAAGGCGCCGCGCCTGTCGGGGCGGGCTGCATCAGGGGATGGGCTGGGCTCCATGCAACCGGGATAGGGCCGACCACGATTCTGCTCAAGCGGTTCGGGCCCGACGGGCGGTAACATCGCCTTGCCCAAGGGTCGCAGGGCTGGGGCTCGACGATGGCGGGGCTACAAATCTAGACTGACGTCGTTGAGGTCCCAATTGTCGTGGATGACGCCATGTTTCGACTGACAGGCAAGAACCAGCTGACCGCGTTGATCGCGGGTATGGTTCTGCTCGCCCCACATGCCGCAGCGCAATCAAGGCTTCCGGCCATGCCGGGTTACGACCAGTGGACGGCGGTTGCGCCGCAGATTCCGCAGGCCGTGAAGTCTGGCGCGATCACTGCGGTGTGGGCGGCGGATTCGAAGTCGTTCGAGTACACGTTCGATTCCCGGCGCGTGTTCAATCTTGCGACCATGAAGTCTGCGCCGGCGCCGGTTACAGCCACGCCCGAGAAGCCGCGTGTATCAGCGGCGCCTTCACCCGTGACGGGCAGCGTGGTGCTGGCGCGAGGACGGGGGCGGGACGCCGATGTGCTGTCACCAGATGGCCTGATGCGGGCGATTTCGCGCGACCGGAATATCTGGATCGTGCCGGTGAATGGCGGCCCGGAAAAGCAGATCACGGCGGATGGCAGCGCGGCGGGGCGCGTCCGGCACGGCGTGGGCAGCTATGTCTATCTGGAGGAGTTCAGCGTCTCGCAGCCTGTGTGGTGGTCGCCCGATGGCAAGAAGCTGGCCTGGATGCGCTACGACGAAACCAAGGTGGAGGACTATTTCCTCCAGCTCGACCAGACCAAGACGCTCTCCACCATGCTGGTGCAGGCGTATCCGCACCCGGGGACACCGAACCCGGTTGCCGATCTGATGGTGTATGACACGCAGACGGGCGTGACGAAGGCGATGGACGTGCGCCAGGGAGCAGCGTTCAGCAATGACGTGGTGGGCTATTACGTCTGGGCCGCGCGATGGGGGAAGGACAGCTCGGAGATCTTCGTCCAGCGGACCGATCGACTGCAGAAGCATTTCGACCTGGGGGCCTGCGCGGTCGCGACGGGCGCTTGCCGCTCTGTTGTGCGTGAGAGCCGCCCGGCGTCTTGGACCGAGGGTGAAGCGCCGCGCTTTCTGGACGACGGCAAGCGCTTCATCTGGACATCGGAACGCACGGATTTCCGCAACCTGTACCTCTACGACCTGAACGGGACGCAGCTGGCCGAGTTGACGCGCAATGCGTTCGACATGGTCGATATCGTGAAGGTGGACGAGCAGGCCGGATGGCTGTGGTACACGGCGCGTTCGGGCGACAACCACATGCTGGTGCAGCTGCATCGCGTGAAGCTGGACGGCTCGAGCGACAGGCGGCTGACCGACCCGAAGATGACGCATCGCGTGGATGTGTCGCCGGACGGACGGTATTTCGTCGACGTCGAACAGACGCACGACAAGGCGCCGGTTTCGCGCCTGCGGGATTTCGACGGCAAGCTGGTGGCCGAACTGGCAGCGAGCGATGTGAGCGGATTCGACAGGCTGGGCCTGAAGCGGGCGGAGCAATTCACGTTCACGGCGGCTGACGGGGAAAGCCAGCTCTATGGCCAGCTGCAGTTCCCGTCGAACTTCGATCCGTCGCGGAAGTATCCGATGCTGGTCAGCGTTTATGGCGGGCCGGCATCGAACGGGCTCACGGAGAGCTTCGTGAATGCGAACCCGCTGGCAGAATACGGCTTCCTCATTCTGAAGCTGGATGCGCGGACAAATCTGGGCCGTGGACGCAAGCCGCTGGACGCCACCTACAAGCAGCTGGGCGTCGCGGAGATGGACGATTTCGCGGCGGGCATCCGGTCGCTGTGGGACCGCTCCTATGTCGATCATGAGCGGGTCGGGATGTATGGCACATCCTATGGCGGCACGGTTTCGGCGGCGATGGTCCTGCGCCATCCGGATGTCGTTCAGGCGGCGTCAGCGAGTTCGCCGGTGACCGACTACCGGCTCTACGACACGGTTTATTCAGAGCGCCATCTTGGCCTGCCCGACACGGATGCAGACGCCTATGACCGCGCCTCGCTCCTGCCGCTGGCGGGGCAACTGAAGAGGAGCCTGCTGCTGTATTACGGGACGTCGGACGACAACGTTCATCCGAAGAACACGCTGCAGCTGATCAAGGCGCTGCAAGGCGCCGGCAAGAGTTTCGAGGTGCAGGTGGGGCCGGACAAGGGACACACCGGCGTCGATCAGGGCAGGATGATGGAGTTCTTCATCGAGCGGCTGATCCTCGACCGGCAGACCGTACCGAGCCGTTCGGGCTCCACCGAACGCGGTCCGAACGCTGATCCGGGCTGACGTGAAGGAACCGGCGGACAAGGCAAAAAGTCCGGTTAAATCAAATGCGAGACGCTCGTTTGGTGGCCCACTCGGGGGTGGACGACGAGTCAAGTGATTAAATCTGCGGCGGTGTGCCGTTTTGCACCTGAAGGTATGGCCCTTTCACCCCCAACCCGTGCTATAGCCCCGCCGGGTGTTGCCGATTTCCAACAGTAGGACGGCATCCGATCACTAGGGAGCAGAAGGCCCGGCACGGCACTCCGGCCTTTCGCTGTTGTTCTCAAGGGGTGCTAGCGCGTGCAGTCATTGAAGGTCGACAGGTCGGCGCCAGAAGGCGGCGTCCAACAGAGTGTCAACGAAGTGTCCAGCGTAAAATCTTCCTTTGCTTTCGGGTCTGATGCGGGTTTTGGCCGGAAGCCGGCTGAACAGCGGCTCGAGATGCCTGCCCAGCCCCTGCTGACGCGCCGGAGCAAACCCGAGCGGGAAACCGACGGGAAGTGGCGCTTCCTCATCATCGTGGCCGGCGCCGTGATCGCCACGTTCTTCGCCGGACAAGCCATGCTTGGCAGTTTTGCCGCTGGCGGCGTCAACGGATTTGAATGGACCGCGGTCGGAATCTTCAGCGGCAACTTCTTTTATCTTTCGGTCGCCGCTCTCACCTGCTTCGCCGGCGCGATAATCCTGCTGACCTCACCAAAGCCGCCGCCGCCGTCGAAAGAGCTTCCGACAAAAGGCAGCCTCACCGCCATCATCATCGCGATCTACCAGGAGAAGCCCTCCAAGGTAATCGCCGCCGCAGAAGCCATGTGGGATAGTCTGAAAGACCTCGGCGCCGAGAAGGGCTTCGAGGTCTTTTTCATAAGCGACACCATGGATCCCGCCCTCGTCGAGATCGAGGAGAAGGCGATACAGGATCTCATGGCCCGCCGTTCCGGCGAGCCGTTCTGGTATCGCCGCCGCCGCGAGAACACGCAGAAGAAGCAAGGCAACATCAACGATTTCGTCCAGCGCTGGGGCGGTCGTTACGACTACATGCTGGAACTCGACGCAGACAGCCTGCTGTCGCCGGAAGCCATGCTGGAGCTGGTGCGGCGCATGGATGCGCGGCCGCGCACGGCCCTGATCCAGACGCTGTTTGCGATCGTCGGCGCGCGGACCTATTCGGCGCGGGCGCAGCAGCTGGCGCTGCGCGTTCACGGCGGACTGTTTGGCGCCGGCCTGACCTGGTGGTCGGGCGGCGCGGGCAATTTCTGGGGCCACAACGCCATCATCCG
>DAIRES010000259.1:0-4100 GCA_036795465.1 Hyphomonadaceae bacterium | reverse complement strand
CCGCGCCGCCTGCGCACAGCGGTATCTTCTTCAGCCGGCCGGCTGTCCTTCACGACTGAATCTGCGAACCCGCAGTAAGGACAGCGCAAGCGTTACCTCTTTGCTTTCAACCCCAGGGCGCGGCGTAGATCGGGAAGCGCGCGGTCAGCGCCTTCACTTCTTCACGCACCTTCGTCTCAACGGCATCCGTCTCGCCGCCCTTCGCCAGCGCGTCGACAATCTCGATCATCCACTGGCCAACCTGTTTGAACTCGCCCACGCCAAAGCCGCGCGTCGTTGCCGCCGGCGAGCCGACCCGCACGCCCGATGTCACCATCGGCTTCTCGGGATCGAACGGCACGCCGTTCTTGTTGCAGGTGATGTAGGCGCGCTCAAGCGCCTTCTCGGTCGCGTTGCCCTTCACGCCTTTCGGGCGCAGGTCGACCAGCATCAGGTGCGTATCCGTACCACCCGACACGATATCCAGCCCGCCCGCCTTCAGCGTCTCCGCCAGCGCGTTGGCGTTATTGATCACAGCCTGCGCATAAGCCTTGAACGAAGGCTTCAGCGCCTCGCCGAACGCCACGGCCTTGCCCGCGATCACATGCATCAGCGGTCCACCCTGGATCCCGGGGAACACCGCCGAATTGATCTTCTTGGCAATCGCCTCGTCATTCGTCAGCACCATGCCACCGCGCGGTCCGCGCAGCGTCTTGTGAGTCGTCGTCGTCACCACGTGCGCGTGCGGCAGCGGGCTCGGGATAAGACCAGCCGCCACCAGACCGGCAAAGTGCGCCATGTCCACCATGAAGTAAGCACCGACTTCATCCGCGATCGCGCGGAACGCCGCGAAGTCGATCGTGCGCGAATAAGCCGAGCCGCCCGCGATGATGATCTTCGGCTGCGCTTCCTTCGCCGCCTTGCGCACGTCGTCGAAATCGATCCGGCCATCCTGCAGGCGCACGCCATACTGGTGCGCCTTGAACCACTTGCCGGACTGGTTGGCCTTTGCCCCGTGCGTCAGGTGGCCGCCCGCATCGAGGCTCATGCCCAGAATGCTGTCGCCGGGGGAAATCAGCGCGTTGAACACAGCCTGGTTTGCCTGGCTGCCCGAAGACGGCTGCACGTTGGCGTACTCGCACCCGAACAACTGCTTCGCCCGGTCGATCGCCAGCGTCTCGACCTCGTCCACGAACTCGCAGCCGCCATAGTAGCGCTTGCCCGGATACCCCTCGGCGTACTTGTTGGTCAGCAGCGATCCCTGTGCTTCCAGCACTGCCCGCGAGACGATGTTCTCGGACGCGATCAACTCGATTTGATGAGACTGCCGGCCAAGTTCTTCGCCGATCCACTTAGCGATTACTGGATCAGCCTCCGCAAGACCTGTCGAAAAGAACCCCTTCGTCAGGGAATTCGACTGGCTCATGTGGCGCGACTCCAAGCTTTCGGGGCGGATTTGACGGGCGATACGGGCTCGCCACTCCCTTGGCAAGCCTCCCGGTTCCCTGGCGAAGGCTTGGCCGAAGTTTGCAAACCGACAAAAGGTATCGCTCGCCGATAGGGTAAGCCTGATGGAACAGAATCAGTATTCCCGCTTAATCTACGGTCAGCTACTTGGTATTAGTTGCCCTTGTCTGGTGGTGATGCGTCCGGGGGACGCAAGGTTGCATAGAGCGGGTAGAAAACATGCCAGAAGCATCAGGCAATTCTGTGCTACCAAATGACGAACTGCTCCGAATGACTTCGGAAATAGTGTCGTCCTTTGTCTCCAACAATCCAGTGACCACAGATAGCCTTCCCGAGGTCATCCGTTCTGTTTACCGCACAGTATCTGCACTGTCCGGCGCCCCCGAAACGCGCACCGACGAGAAGCTGAAGCCTGCCGTCCCCATCAGCAAGTCCGTAACAGAAGACTACATCGTCTGCCTGGAAGACGGCCGTAAGCTGAAGATGCTCAAGCGGTACCTGCGCTCCCGCTACGACATGAGCCCCGACGACTACCGCCGCCGCTGGTCCCTCCCCGCCGACTACCCGATGGTCGCCCCCAGCTACACCGAACGCCGCAGCGAATTCGCCAAGAAGATCGGCCTCGGCAAAGGCGTGCGTAAGACGCGCTGAGGCGCTCTAACGTCCAACCGCCCGCCGCCCACGCGCGGCCTTCGCCGGCGCATCCTTCCGCGCACTGTAAGCCACAAGAATAGCCGGCAGCAGACCGGGGAAGCGCGCTTCGATCTCGTCAAAGCGCGAGGTGTTGTGCATCTCAACGCCCTGCCGCTCGGAGCGTATCAGTCCCGCCTCGCGCAAGACGCGGAAGTGCTGCGACAGCGACGATTTCGGAATCGGCTTGTTGTTCACGCTCGAAAACGCCGCGCAGATCTGCGCACACGACGCGCTGGCGATCTGCGTGAAGATCGACGCACGAACAGGGTCCGCGAGGGCGTGAAGAACGTCCTCGGCGCGGATGTCGTCGCTGGCGGGGTGAAACAGCGGTCTCATGAATCTTTATCTAGGGGGTCTTGAAGCCGGGCTCAATAGTTCTCAATTCCTGAACTAACGAACAAACGTTACAAAAACAGGAACACCCACATGTCAAATCTTGATGGCAAGGTCGCAATCGTCACCGGCGCATCCAAGGGGATCGGCGCCGCAATCGCCAAGGCGCTGGGCGCGCAGGGGGCATCCGTCGTCGTCAACTACGCCTCCAGCAAGGAAGGCGCTGACGCCGTGAAAGGCGTCATCGAACAGTCCGGCGGCAAGGCCATCGTCGTAAAAGGCGACGTGTCGAAACAGGCCGACGCCAAGGGCATCGTCTACGCAGCCATCGCCGCATTCGGCAAGCTCGATATCCTGGTCAACAATTCCGGCGTGTATGAATGGAGCGCGCTTGAAGATGTCACCGAGGGCAGCTTCCACCGCCAGTTCGACATCAACGTGCTGGGAACATTGCTGACCACGCAGGCCGCCATCGGCCACCTCAAGGAAGGCGGCAGCGTCATCAACATCGGCTCCGTCGTCAGCACATCTCAACCGGCGCAGTCATCCGTCTATACCGCCACGAAGGCGGCCGTGGATGCCATCACCGGCGTGCTCGCCAAGGAACTCGGCGCGCGCAAGATCCGCGTGAACTCCATCAACCCCGGCATCGTCGAAACGGAAGGCAGCAAGGCCGCGGGCTTCATCGGCTCTCCGCAGGAAACCCTCTTCGTCAGCCAGACCCCGCTGGGCCGCACCGGCCAGCCTGACGACATCGCCGACATCGCCGTGTTCCTCGCCTCAGACGCCTCGCGCTGGCTGACCGGCGAAAAAATCTCCGCCGGCGGCGGCCTGCGCTAAGGCGCACGACTGAACAAGATGCGCCGGGCTGCACGCTGCAGCCCGGCGCACGCCTCTCACGCCATCTGCGCCCGGCGATGATGCCACGTGTCCGCAACTCGCCGAAACTGGACGTTGGCGGAACTACCCCGGATCGAGCCTAATGGGGCGTCGCGGTTTACCAGAGAACGCTGAAACCCGCGCCCCAGAGACGACACATTTGCAAGCTGAGTTCCCATGTCGGTGAACTGGGGAGGCGTGAATGATTTCACGATTGGTGGCTCTGCTCGCGATTTGCACGGGCGTCTTCGCGGCGCCCGCCTTCGCAGAAGACCTCGATGCGATCCTTTCCAAGGCTGCCGCAGGAAAGAAAGCCCCTGGGGCGGGGCTGATGATCATTCAGGACTACGCAATCGTCGACAAAGCCGTACATGGCGTGCGCAGCCTGAGTGACCCCACACCCGTTTCTCAAAGCGATGTGTGGAACATCGGCTCCGATGGCAAGGCGATGACAGCCGTGATGATCGCCCGGCTTGTGGACCGTGGCGTCCTCTCCTGGGAGTCCACCATCGGCGGCGTCTTGCCCGATATGGCTGGTAACGTGCGGCCTGAGTATCGGGCGATCACACTGCAGCAATTGCTGACTCACACGTCCGGTCTTCCGGAGAATATCCGGGACGAGAAAGCCCTCAATTCGCTCTTCTATGACGAAAGCTCAGCCAACCTGTCCGAGCGGCGGAGGGCGTACATCGCGCGCGCGTTGCAGGACGCGCCCGTCGGACGCGCCGGCAAATTCAGCTATTCGAACA
>DAIRES010000054.1:16013-19887 GCA_036795465.1 Hyphomonadaceae bacterium | reverse complement strand
CTTCCCGAACGGCGCGCGCTGATTGGCGTAGGCGACCGCCTCGTTCACGCAATACTGCGCCGCGCCCAGAGATGACGCCGCCTGCCGGATGCGGTTCTCGTTGAAGAAATGCTGCACCACCTGAAGCCCGCGCCCTTCACCGCCGAACACGGCGCTGTCCGGCACGCGCACCTCCTTCAGCGTCACATGCGCGTGGTCGGTCGGCATGTTGAACGTCCAGAGGAATTCCTCTGTCTTGAAACCCGGCGCATTGGTCGGGACGAGGAAAGCGGTGATTCCATGCCCATCGCCCGCCTTGCCCGATGTGCGCGCGAAAATCATGTCGTGGCTCGCCGTATGTACGCCGGTGTTCCACGTCTTCTCGCCGTCGATCACCCACGCGTCGCCATCGCGAACCGCCCGCGTCTCCATGTGTGTCGCGTCTGATCCGTGCGCCGGTTCGGTGATGCCGAACGCGAACCCGCGCTTGCCGGCTGCCAGATCGTCCAGCCACTCCGCCTTCTGCGCTTCCGATCCGTAATGCCACATCAGCAGCGCGCCGACGCTGTTGCCCACGATCGAATGCTCGTTCTGCAGATCGTTGTGGAGACCCAATCCCCTCGCCGCGAGATGTTCGCGGATCACCGCCATGGCGAGATTGCTCCCGGCCTGGCCGCCCATCTCCTTGGGCAGCGCAAAGCGGAAATGCCCCGCCCGATCCGCCCGCGCTCGCGCCTCGGCCAGCAGCGCTTCCCACTCCGTGCGGGGCAGCCCGCCAGCGTCCCAGTCCGTACGGGCATGCTCGCGGCGGTGGTCGAAGAAGCGGATATTGTCGTTCGACTGCTCCAACGGAGCGATCTCGGCGGCAATGAATCGATCGAGTTCGGCCAGATACCTGACAAGCTCGGGCGGCAGGTTGAAATCCAAGGCGATCTCCAAAAAACCTTGTAGATTCTGATTATACACGCCCAATAGCGCCATACCGGCGGATCGAAAGATATTCCTCCGGCGCAAGTGTCGGCTGACAGGACAATCAGCTTATGTCACCAAACTGAAATGGGGAGCTTGACACACGGGGTACTCCGCCTAGACAGTGTCAAGTAGAACGATAGGCGATACATGACAGCGATCACGCGTACCACCGGCAAGGACGATGTCCGCGCGGGGATTCTCAACGCCAGCCTGCAGCTGATGAACGAAGGCGGCCTTGGCGCCCTTTCGATGCGCGAAGTCGCGCGCCGCGCAGGCGTCAGCCACCAGGCACCGTACCACTATTTCCAGGACCGCGAGGCGATCCTCGCTGAACTCGCGGGCGAAGGCTTCGATCAGTTGTACGACTACATGGTCAGCGCCGTCGGCCTCGTGCGCGACAGGCAGTCGAAGAACCGGGCGATGGGCGAAGGATATATCCGCTTTGCGCTGAACCATCCCGAACTCTTCCGGCTGATGTTCCGCACCGAGATGTGCGACCTGTCGCTTTATCCCGTCGCCAAGGCGAAGGCCGAGCGTTGCTTCAACCTGCCGGTCGAAGTCCTCGGCGTTGCCGGCAAGATGGATGACAAGTCCAATCCCGATCTGACACCGGTTATCGCGTCATGGGCCATGGCGCACGGCCTCGCCACACTGTTGCTGGAAGGCAAGCTCGGTGAATCGTTCGGTGACACGCGCGATCAGCGCGAAGCCGCAGCCAACCGTGTCATCGCCTTCTTCGCGGACAAGTTCGCGAAGTAGATCAACACCACGCGCCGGAAATCGGGATCACCTGTCCCGACACGAAGCCGCTTTGGCCGAGCGTGAGAAGCTCGACCAGCGCCGCGACTTCCTCAGCCGCGCCCAGCCGCCCCATCGGTACACGCGCCAGCAGCTTCGGCCCTTTCACGGGGTCTTCCAGCAGCGCCTTGGGATAATAGGTTTCGGTCTGGATGAAGTTGGCCGCGACGGCGTTCACCGAAATGCCGTCGCCCGCAACTTCCAGCGCCAGCGTGCGCACTACGCCATTCACCGCTGCACGTGCAGCAGCATAGGCGGCAAAGCCCGGTACGCCGCCGATCGGCCCGGACGATGATCCGAACACGATGCGCCCCGCCTTGTTGGGCCGCATCGCTTTCACCGCAGCTCCTGCAAACGCAATCGACTCGGCTGCGAGACGCTGGAAGTAAGGCATCAGTTCTTCGATGCCGAGATCTTCGACCTTTGTGCGCGGCGCCGGCATGGCGGGCGAGATCACGATGGCGTCCAGCGCACCACCGAACCGTTCGGCCGCTCGCGCCACAAGCTCACCCGGCTGTGCCCATGCCAGCACTTCAGCGCCGTGTTCTCCGCCATCCTGTGTTATGCCGGGATCGCACCCGATCACACGCGCACCAGCCTTCAGCAGCCGTGCAGCAATCACTGGATTGGCAAAGCCCCGGATGTCCGTGACGAAGACGTTGCTCATCTGCTCTCCAGCCCGAGGCACAGGCGGCAAGCCTGTTCATGGCATTGCTGATGCCATGACAGTGGAGATCACATCAAGAAGAAGGCGTCAGGCCGCGTTGCTGGTGACGAGCTGCTTGCCGCGCAGAAGACCTACAAATTTGGTCGCCAGCTCACGCGCGTCGATCGGCTTGGAGATATAGTCACTCATCCCCATGCCGATATATCGCTCCCTGTCACCGCTCATCGCGTCGGCGGTCAGCGCGATGACCGGGATATCCTTCCAGGGCTGATCGCTCGCCCGGATGCGCCTGATGGCTTCCTTGCCATCCATGACCGGCATGTGGACATCAAGCAGAACGATATCGAACGGTTGCTCGCTGAGCCGTGCAAGCGCTTCCTCGCCATTGACCGCCTCGACGAACTGCGGAGACAGCTGCGCCATGAACAGCCGCACGACGTGACGGTTGACCGGGTTGTCATCAACCAGAAGAACGCGCGCGTTCATCACAGGCCGCAGAGTATTCTCGTCAGTCGCCGGCGTCGCCTCCAGCTTGGGGCTCGGCTCTACCCGCGATTTCTCGCCGCGCTCGGACATGAATACCAGATGGAAGGTGGAGCCCTCGCCCGGAACGCTCTCTACCGTGACATCGCCACCCATCAGGCGCGCGAGATGCCGGGTTATGGCAAGACCGAGGCCCGTGCCGCCGAAGCGTCTGCTGATCGAAGCGTCGGCTTGCGTGAATGCGCCGAACAGGCGCGACATGGTTTCCTTGTCCATGCCGATGCCCGTATCAGTGACGGAAATCCGCACGCGCCAGCGTTTATCGTCGATCTGCTCGCCGCTGAGCCGCGCCGTGACGCAGCCCTGCTCCGTGAACTTGATCGCGTTTGACAGAAGGTTCGCGAAGCACTGGCGCACGCGCACCGGATCGTAGCGCATGACGGGCGGCAGACTTTCGTCCATCTCCAGCCGGATATCGATACCGCGTTCATCGGCCCGGCTCTGGAACAGCTTGCGTATGCGCTCCAGCGTGAGCTGGAGTTCGCCATCGACAGGCGCGATTTCCAGCTTGCCGGCTTCGATCTTGGAAATGTCGAGAACGTCGTCGAGCAAGGCCATCAGCGTACGGCCAGACTCGGCGATGACGTTCACACGCTCTTTCTGCGCTTCGCTCAGAGCATCGTCCTGAAGCACCTGGGTCATGCCCAGGATGCCATTGAGCGGCGTGCGGATCTCGTGGCTCATCGAGGCGAGGAAGTTTGACTTGGCCACAGTCGCCGCTTCGGCCTGAACCTTGGCCTCGACGAGGGCAAGCTCCTGCTGCTTCTGTTCGTGGATATCCAGCATCAGCCCTACAGCGCGCGTGTGCTGTCCCGTGGCGTTGCGGTGAACGCGGGTGAACAGTCGCATCCAGCGGCCCTGCCCGTCCGGGTGATAGATGCGCGTATCGATGCTTTCGACGGCATTCGAGAAAAG
>DAIRES010000054.1:1716-15913 GCA_036795465.1 Hyphomonadaceae bacterium | reverse complement strand
CCGAACATCTCGTATTTTCCCGATGGCAGCTTTCGACCCGCGCGGTAGTGAACACGCAACGTCGTCCAACCACCCTTGCCATCGCGATACCGCATCTCGCTAGCAGCCAGACCGCCGTGGGTAGTGATCCGCTGGCGAATGTCGTGATCCTTCGCCACGTCCTCGGGATGCTGTGCGCGCGTCAGTTCGTCGAGTGGAACAGGCTCGTTGATCCCGTAGCCAAGCGAGATCGGAACGGAGAAGTAATACGCCTTCGCGTCGGGATCGTAGCGCCACGTCCCGATCTCTGCGTCGGTCATCAGCCTGTCGCGAACGGTGCGGGTTGTAACCACGGAGGTGAGCGCCAGCCACTCCGCCGAGACATCGACAAGCCGCACGATCTCGCGCCCCGGCGTACCCGGCATGCGGTCGAGCCTGATCCAACTCTCCTTGTCCGCCTCACGCAGGTGGAAGCAGTTCGAGCCGGTCGAGCGCGATTCATCGACGGACAGGCCGCGCATCAGCTCAAGAATTTCAACGCCGACCAGATGTGGACCGGGGCGGTTCAGGCGGGCGGCAAAGGCGGCATTCACTTCGGTGATGCGGTCGCGCGCGTCCACCACGCAGCATGGCATGGAGCCAACGACCGCCTGGGCGACTGCTGCCGTTTCCAGAAGTTTGGTTGACGTCATCGCCTTTGTGGTCCGCCCGTAAACGTAACTGCCGCGAATCTTTACTGGCGATTGGTTTCCCGAGAGTTCTCAAGGGTACGGCCCGGTATCCGCCCTCTTCCTTCGCTCAGACTCGAAAGCGCAAAAATACCTGCCGAAAGTATGGACTCTGACTCAGCTTGTGTATATAACTTTCCGGTCAGTTACATAAATAGCCAAATGTCCGAGCTTTCTTCTCCTCCTCCAACCGCTTCGCCCAAATGGCGGAGACGCGCCGAAGCGCGTCCCGCCGAGATTGTGCAGGCAGCCTACGAAATCTTCGCCGAGAAGGGCTTCGCCGCCGCCCGGCTCGACGATATCGCGAAGCGCGCCGGCGTCTCCAAGGGCGCCCTCTATCTCTATTTCGAGACCAAGCAGGATATCTTCGAAGCCGTAGTGAAAGACGCGGTGGCGCCCAATATCGGTGCGATCGAAACCTTCGCGCTCGGCTTCCCCGGCCCATTTGAACAGCTGCTCCTCATGATGATCCCGCGAGTCGCGGAGATCGCGAGCCATTCGGGCATGGGCAAGGTCATCAAGATGGTGATCGGTGAATCCGGCAACTTCCCCGAAATCGCCCGCATCTGGCACGACGACGTCATCGCCAAGGGCATCGGCATCCTGACCAACGCCGTGACGCAAGCGCAGGAACGCGGCGAGGTGCGCGCCGGAGACCCGCGCCTGCATGCTCTCTCGATCGCAGGGCCGTTGCTCGCGGCAGTCATCTTCCGCGAGACGTTTGTCCCCGTCGGGGCGAAGCCTTTCGACATACCCACGCTCATGCAGCAGCATCTCGACAACGTGCTGCCCGGACTTTTGACGAGCCCCACTCAAGTCAAGGAGGGCCCATGAAACCGCAGCAGATACTTATCGGCGTGCTCCTGCTGTCGGCAGCAGGTCTTGGCGCTTTCCTCGTATTCGGCGGTGGCCGCGAAGGCGGGAATGTTCTGTCCGGCTATGTCGAGGGAGAACCTCTCTATCCCGCCTCACCTGTCTCTGGCCGGCTCGTCGCGCTTGATGTGCAACGTGGCGATACACTGACCGCAGGCACGAGATTTTTCTCGGTTGATCCGGCGCAGACGCAAGCTGTTCGCGATCAGGCGGCTGCGGAAGCACAGGCGGCAAGATCACTCGCGGCTGATGCGCGTCGCGGTCAGCGCCCTGCCGAACTGGGCGTGATCGAAGCGCAACTCGCCGCGGCTCGCGCCGTCCTCAATGAAGCTGACACGTCGCTCAAGCGCGTTCAGCCGTTGGCAGAGGCAGGCGCAGCATCTCGCGCCCAACTCGACTCAGCGATCGCCGCGCGAGCGACAGCGACCGCGAATGTGCGCGCAATCGAGAAACAACTACAGGCCGCGCAGCTGGGCGCGCGTGAAGACCAGGCGCAGGCGGCACAGGATCGTGTGTCGCAAGCGGAAGCAGCGCTTGGCGCCGCTGAAGCGCGGCTGACCGATCTGTCTCCGCAGGCCCCGGCGGCGGGTCGCGTCGAGGACGTGTTCTTCCAACCCGGCGAATGGGTTCCGGCAAACCAGCCGGTGCTCTCCTTTATTCCGGACGATCGTGTGCGCCTGCGCTTCTTTGCGCCGCAGGATAGCATCGCGGCTTACGCCATCGGCGCCGAAGTCGGCTTTGGATGCGATGGCTGCGCGGAAGGGCTGAAAGCGAAAATCACTTACGTGTCCCCTCGCCCCGAATTCACGCCGCCGGTGATCTACAGCCGCGAAGCGCGCGAGCGGATGGTGTTTCTTGTGGAAGCCGTGCCGGCCTCTTCCAAGGGGCTGACGCCCGGCCAGCCGATCGATGTCACCCCGCTGAAGGCCGCTGCAAAATGAACGCGCCCGGCGCCCCGGCCGAGCTGGCCATCGACGTGCAGGGTCTCAACAAATCATTCGGCGACAAGCATGTCGTGAAACACTTCTCGATCCAGGTTCCCCGCGGCCGCATCACCGGGTTCCTGGGTCCCAACGGTTCGGGCAAGACCACCACGCTCCGCATGCTCTGCGGCCTGCTGACGCCCGATAGCGGAACAGGCAAATGCCTGGGACTCGACATCGTCGAGCAGTCCGATGCGATCAAGCTGCGCGTCGGCTACATGACGCAGAAATTCTCGCTCTATGACGACCTGACCATCGAAGAGAATCTGATGTTCATGGCGCGTGTCCATGGGCTCGACCGGCGGCAGGCGCGCGTCAAGGATGCGCTGGATCGTCTCGGACTCTATGAACGTCGCAAGCAGCTGGCAGGCAAACTGTCAGGCGGGTGGAAGCAGCGCATGGCGCTGGCGGCCACTACACTGCATGAGCCCGAGCTTCTGCTGCTGGACGAACCCACGGCTGGCGTCGATCCGCAGGCGCGCCGGCAGTTCTGGGACGAGATCCACGCGCTTTCCTCCGCCGGGCTCACCGTGTTGGTTTCGACTCACTACATGGATGAAGCCGAGCGCTGCCACGACATCGCATACATCGCCTATGGCCAGCTGATGGCGCGCGGCACGGCGGGTGAAATTCTCGACAAGGTCGGGCTGGTGACGTGGCAAGGCGAAGGCCCGGGCGTCGATCGGCTTTCGCCGGAGATCGCAAAACTTCACGGCGTCGAAGCTGCAGCGCCTTTCGGCATCACGCTCCACGTATCGGGTACTGACGCCGCCGCGCTCGATGCGGCGCTGCAGCCCTATCGGAGAGCGCCCTATACGTGGACACGCACCCAGCCGACGCTGGAAGACGCGTTCATTCATCTGATGGGCCAGTCCGAGGATAATTTCCGATGACGCCCGCCACTACGCGCAATTCGTGGGCGACCCGCATCCTCGCCGTGCTGGCGAAGGAATTCGTCCAGCTGACTCGCGACAAGCTTACCTACGCCATGATCCTGATGATCCCCGTCGTTCAGCTTCTGCTGTTCGGTTATGCGATCAACAATGAACCTCGCCACCTGCCGACGGCCGTGCTGGTGCAGGATAACTCCACGCTGGCGCGTTCGACGCTGGCGGCTTTCGTGAACACGCAGTTCTTCGACATCACGCACGAAGCGCACTCGGTTGAGGAACTCGACACGCTCATCCGCGAAGGAAAGGTGCAGTTCGCGCTGACCATTCCGGGCGACTTCTCGCGCCGCGTGGCGCGGGGCGATGGCGCGCAGGTGCTGCTGGAAGCCGATGCGACTGATCCATCGGCAACCGGCGCTGCGGTCGGCGCGGCAACTGCTTTGCCAACGCAGGCGCTTGTCCATGACCTGCCCGGCGGCCTTGCCGCGCATACGCCACAGCCGCCGCCTTTCGAGGTGGTGGTTCACCGGCGCTACAATCCGGAGAGCGTGACAGCCTACAATATCGTGCCCGGTCTGCTGGGCATTATCCTGTCGATGACGCTGGTGATGATGACGGCGCTTTCCGTCACGCGCGAGACCGAGCGTGGAACGATGGAGTCCCTGCTCGCGACGCCGGCGCAGCCGATCGAGGTGATGATCGGGAAGCTTGCGCCTTATGTGATGGTGGGCCTTCTCCAGACGATCGTCATTCTTGTGATGGCGTCGGTTCTGTTTCAGGTGCCGATGGCCGGCGGATGGATCGCGCTGGTGTTTGGCGTGCTGCTGTTCATCACCGGATCGCTGGCGCTGGGATTTCTCATTTCAACTGTTGCCCGCACGCAGCTGCAGGCGATGCAGATGTCGTTTTTCTACATGCTGCCGTCGATCCTGCTTTCGGGCTTCATGTTTCCGTTTCGCGGAATGCCGGAATGGGCTCAGGCGATTGGCCAGGGGATTCCGGTTACGCACTTCCTGCGCGTGGTTCGGGGGGCCCTTCTCAAGGGCGAAGGCCTAGCCACGTTGTGGCCAAGCCATGTCGCCCTCGGGATTTTCGTCTGCATCGTCACGGCGCTTGCGATGTTGCGGTATCGCCGCACACTGGACTAGTTGAGCTGAAGCTCGCCTTCGCCCTTCATGCCATCCCAGTATTTGATGCGCTTGGCGCGGACCTTGATGAGAACCAGGCCGGGCGTATCGACGCCTTCCTTGAACCAGACGTCGAGATCCTTGACCCAGTGATCCTCGAACATCGCCTTGTCGCGGATGAGTTCGGCTTCGCCTTCGACGGTGGCGAAGAAATGATGCTTGCCCGAAAAGGCGAGCGAGACATTGGGATCGCGTTCGATTTCGCCGACGGTGCGGGTTTTTTCTTCGGTGAAGAACCAGTTGTCGCCGTCATATTCGACATCGCCATTGTTGCTCATGAAGCGGCTGGCGATTTCCCCGCCCTCCGCGTGCGTCGACAACGAGGCGATGTCGATGCCTTCATTTTCTTCGCGAGATCGTGGAGCGTGAGTGTGGACATGGAAATTTCCTCGAAGGGTTGCTCGGGATGAACCCGCGAGGCCGGGGCGCGTTCCGGGCGGGATATCCATGTGTGTGAGGGGGATTTGGCGCGCGGGCGCGTTCTCGCGGGATGGCGAGTTGGCTGGGTTTTGATTTTGAGCGCGGCTGCTTAGGTGGCCGCGTTTTTGTTTGAGGCGGTGAGTGATTCACCGCTCGTCCCGGCGCAAGCCGAGATCCAGGGCTGCGTGAGCAGACCTATTTGAACGCACATCACCCTTGATGCTCTGGGTCCCGACTTTCGTCGGGATGAGCGGAGTAAGGGTGGTGCGGGATTGATGGAGCGTGCGGGTTGCGCAGCTTCGAACGGAGCAATGATTGTCATCCCGGCCGTAGCGTAGCGGAGAGCCGGGAGCCATTGCGAGGTGCGTCCCACCGGATGAATGGGTCCCGGATAGCGCTTCGCGCTTCCGGGATGACAAGCCGGGGTGGGGTGCATGATGGGCGTGTCGCTTGCGGCGACTGGTTGGGTTTCCTTGATTGTGTCGCTCGTCACTCTGGGCAGAGCGGCTTCATCGTCAGGCGTGTGCCAATCACGTGTGACGTTGAGCCGGTTCATCTGGAATGTTGAGACGACGCTTTGCACGAGCATCGCAAATGCGCGCAGCACAGCTGTCAGCAAGAGCTGAGGAAGCTGCGGGGTTCCTAGTCCAGTTTGCGCGTGTTTGTGCCGTGTCATGGGTTGGATAATAACCCTCGTTCCGGCCCCGGTTGAATCTGGAGGGCGCTATCCCCCATCTTTGTTGGCTAGCGGGTTGAATTCGGGGACGAAGATTTTCGGTCATCCTACGAATTCGATATCGCTCCATCCCTCGTTCTCGCATCACTCATCGTCGTTCACGCCTCAAGCGCGCGGCGCGGGAGTGATGGTGGTGAACGCGTGGTTGAGTGGGCGTGGTCGCCTATTCGGCGGCTTTTGAATCGACGCCCCAGACGCGGCGGTGGAAGGCCCATGCTGTCGAGACGACGGTGTCGATGTCCGACAGTTTCGGAACCCAGCCGAGTTCGCGCGTGACATTGGTGGTGTCGGAGTAGAGCGCGACTGCATCGCCGGGACGGCGCGGGAACAGCGTGACAGGGACGGCGCGGCCGGTTGCGCGCTCGACGGCTTTCAGCACGTCCATGACGGTGTTGCGCTTGCCCGAGCCGAGGTTGAGCTGGAGGTTGCGGCCCGATGCGATTTTCTCTGCAGCGAGGATGTGCGCTTCGGCGAGATCGGTGACGTGGACGAAGTCGCGGATGCAGGTGCCATCCGGCGTCGGATAGTCCGTGCCGAACAGTTTCATGGGGCCACCCAGACCGACCGCCGCCTTCAGGGCATTCGGGATGAGGTGTGATTCAGGATCATGCTGCTCGCCGATCTCGCCATCCGGATCGGCGCCGGCGGCGTTGAAATAGCGCAGCGCCGCGAAGTTGAGCCCGTGCGCCTTCGAGATGTCTTCCAGCATCTGTTCGCACATCAGCTTGGTGCGGCCATAGACGCTGACGGGACGTTTCGGCAGGTCTTCGGTGAGGGGCAGTTTTTCCGGGTCGCCGTAGATCGCGCAGGTGGACGAGAAAACGAGGTTCTTCACCCCCTCCTCCAGCATCACCCGCACGAGGTTCAGCGTGCCGGCGACGTTGTTGTCGTAGAAATGGGCCGGGTCCCTTTCGCCCTCGCCAACCTCGATCCGGGCGGCGAACTGCATGACGGCTTCGGGCCTGTATTCGCGGATAGCGGCGCGGACGGCTTCCGGGTTCCGGATGTCGGCCCGGACCAGCGGGCCCCAGCGCACGGCATGCTCATGTCCCGAGGTAAGATCGTCCAGCACAACCGGCTCGTGACCGGCCAGGCGCACGGCCTTGGCAGCGTGAGAGCCGATATAACCAGCTCCGCCAGCGATCAGGATGCGTTTGACGGCCATCAGTTTTCCCCGTTTCCACCCTGCCTATGCAAACGATGTGCTGGCAAAGCGTGCGATCGCAATCACGGTTAACAGGTCGAGATTGACATGAGATTGCCGGGCCGCGAAGCGTGGCGCAGCAGATTGGTAAAGCCTCCCATGACATTCGCCCTTCCTGACCCCAGCGCCGCCGAGCGGGACCAGCTCGCCAGATTGTTCGCGGGCATTGCCTCCGAAGCGGGCGTCGTCGTCATGGACGTTTACGAAAGCGCATTCGAGACGCGCACCAAGGCGGATTACAGCCCGGTATCGGATGCGGATGAGCGGGCGGAGGAAATCATCCTTGCGCGGCTGGAAGAAGCGCTGCCGGGCGTGCCGGTGCTGGCCGAGGAACGCGCCGCGCGCGAAGGGCTGGCCGAGAAGGTTGCCGAGGCTTTCCTGCTGGTTGATCCGGTCGATGGAACCAAGGAGTTCGTGCAGCGCCGGGGCGACTTCACCGTCAACATCGCGCTGATCTGCGGCGGCAAGCCGGTGGCGGGATGCGTGTTCGCGCCCGCGCGGCGCGAAATGTATTTCGGCGGCGTGGAAGCGCACCTGATCGAAGCGTTTGCGCCGGGGGATGCGTTGCGCGAGGGGCGGCGCCTGAAGACGCGGACATATCCGGCTGAAGGGCTGACGGCGATCACATCCTCATCGCATCTGGATGAGCGTACGAAAGCCTTTCTCGCGGCCCGCAAGGTGGCGTCGCAGACCGGCATCGGATCGTCGCTGAAATTCTGCTGGGTGGCGGCGGGCAAGGCCGACGTCTATCCGCGCTGGGGCCCGACGATGGAATGGGACACTGCCGCGGGCCATGCCGTTCTGCAGGCGGCGGGCGGGAGGATGCTGACGCCCGAGGGAGGCCCGTTCACCTACGGCAATGGGGCGCAAGGCTTCAGGAATGGCCCCTTCGTGGCGTGGGGCGGCGAGCCGGTCTAGGCGCCGCCGGGCTGGCCTTTCGCGCGCAAGTGAGGCAGAGAGCGGCTGTCCGACCAACACGCCTTTGCCCGAGCCTTTGACATGACCGACACCCTGCCCGACCGTCTCAGCCAGAGCCCGAAGAGCCCCTACTACAACAAGGAGCTGCTGGAGCGCGGCATCGGCATCCGCTTCAACGGCGCCGAGAAGACCAATGTGTGGGAATACTGCGTCAGCGAGGGCTGGGTGCGCGTCGTTGCGGGCGTGGCGACGGACCGCAAGGGCAATCCGATGACCATGCTGCTCAAGGGCACGGTCGAGCCGTATTTCGATACGTCGGCGCCCGAATAGCTACGCGCGTAGCGTGGCGAGGAAGCGGCTGAAGATCTGCAGCCCTTTTTCCATTTCTGAAACAGCGACGAATTCATCCGGCTGGTGCGCCTGATCGATTGATCCGGGACCGCAGATGACCGCCGGAAATCCGGCGCGCTGGAACTGTCCCGCTTCTGTTGCAAAGGCAGCCACGCGCAGGGTGTTGTCACCTGTGAGCGCGCGGATGAATTGTTCGGCGGCGCTGTCGCGGTCGACCTGCAGGGGCGGAGCGTTGGCGCGCAGTTCAACCGTGACGCCGCATTCGGGGCCGCGTGCTGCGAGTTTGGCGTGAACCCGCTCGACCTCGGCGAAGAAGGGCGCGAGCAGCGCATCGGCGTTCGTGCCGGGCACGGTGCGCACGTCGAACACGAAGCGGCATTCGCGGGCGAGGATGTTGGGTGCGGTGCCGCCGCCGATCTCGCCGACCGTGATGGTGGTCCACGACGGATCAAAATCGGACTCCGAGGGCGCGTTGGCTTCCTGCTCGCGCGCGATCTTTCGCAGGATGGCGAGAAGATCGATGGCTTCGTGGATGGCGGACGCGCCGAGGCGCGGGTCTGACGAGTGCGCGGCCTTGCCGGTGATCTTCACTTCGTAATCGCGGATGCCCTTGTGGGCGGAGAGCACGCCCCAGAGCGTGGGCTCGCCCACCCAGACGATGGAGGGCGCCGATCCGCTGGCGGCGATCCTGGCGATCATCGGCTCGACGCCGGCGCAGCCGACTTCCTCGTCATAGGAAAAGACGAAGTGAACCGGCTTGTTGAGCGGCATTTTCGAGAGGGTTTCGGCGTGCGCCAGCGCGAGCGCGATGAAGCCCTTCATGTCGCACGAGCCGCGGCCATACCATTTGCCCTGGCGCTCGTTCAGGTCCCACGGGCTGGTTGACCAAGGCTGGCCATCGACGGGAACCACATCTGTGTGGCCGGAGAGGACGATGCCGCCGGGGATGTCCGGGCCGAAACGCGCCCAGAGGTTGGATTTGCGGCCGTCCTCGCTGGGCGCGCGCACCAGCTCGGCGCCGAGGGGACGCAGGAAATCCTCGACCCACTCGATGAGCGGCAGGTTGGAATCGCGCGATGTCGTATCGAACGCGATGAGGCGGGTAAGAATTTCGCGGACGGAAGCGATGGAGGTCATGGCGCGGAGGCTAGCCTATCAGGGGCGCCGCGCCATAGACTTTTGCGGGCAATTCCCTATGGCGGACGCATGATCGAGTTTCACGCAGGCATCGGGCCGGACAGCCAGGCCATCGGCATCGCGCTGGAGGAAATGTATCTCGACTATGTGGTGGCCCCTGCCCGCGCGCCCATGCCGGTGACGGTGGTGGGGAATGCGCGGTTGCCGGGCGCGGGGAATGTGATGCTGGCGCTGGCGCGCAAGACGAACCACTTCCTGCCGGATGCGGCGGCGGCAGCGCCATGGCTGGGCAAGACCCCGCCCGCGCTGGATGTGCTGGAAACCGAACTCGCGGGCCGCGACTTCATCTTCGGCGTCTATACGATTGCGGACATGGCGATGTATCCGCACGTCGCCGCGCAACGCGATAAGCTGTCGGCTTTCCCGAACGTGGCGGGCTGGGAACAGCGCCTGCGCCTGCGCCCGGAAGTGGGACGCGGCATGGGCGCTGTTTCTCGCTGAAACCTACTGCGGAGCGACTGGAGCGACGGGGCCGCCTGCCGGACCGAAATCCTCGAGCTTCACTTCGTAGATCACCGTGCCGCCCGGGGGAACGCGGCCGTCGCCTTCATCGCCGTAGAGCAGCGCGGGGGGCATGCGCACCATCCAATGGTCGCCCTTGCGCATCAGCTTGAGAAGCTCGTTCCAGCCGGATGTGACACCTGCAACCGGCAGGCCGACCGGCGAGCCGGCGTCGAACGTGGAGGCGACGATGCTGCGGCGGCGGATATCGTCAGCCGTGTCGCCTTCTTCCTTGTCGACCTTCTCGTTGCGGCCTTCGAAGTTGGTGACAGCAATGTCGTTCTCGGTGGGCGAGGCGCCTTCGGCGGGGCCTGATTCGACCACCATGTATTCGAGGCCGGACGGGCGACGCACGACCGACGAGGAATCCGTCGGCCACGGCGTGACCTTGGTCCACGGATCGGGGAGCACGTTGACGAGCTCGACCTGGAACATGATGTCGGAGTTCGGCGGGATGTCGGCGCCGGCGCCACGTGCGCCATAGCCTTCCTTGGCCGGAATCCAGAACATGAACATATCGCCCGGCTGCATCTTCTGCAGGCCGTCTTTCCAGCCCGGGATCAGGCCGTTGAGCGCGAAGGTCGCGGTCTCGTTGCGCTGATAGGAGCTGTCGAAGATGAAGCCGTTGGCGGCCAGGCGTCCATCGTAATGAACCTCGACCCGGTCGGTCGGGCCCGGGAACGGGCCTTTGCCGTCGCCCTTGCGCAGCACGATGTATTCGACGCCCGAGGGGAGTTTCTGGATCTCCGAGAAACTGTGGTTCCACGGCAGCAACGTGTCCCACGGCTTGGCCGGATCGACCTTTGCAGAAGGGCCGCAGGCGCTGAGGGCCAGCGCGGTAATCGCCGCGAGCACGATACGGAACATGCAATAACTCCCTGTCGTTGCCCGCCTGTTAGCACTGACCCGCGCACGATGCGAGAGGCCCCGCCTGACGATCCTGTCAGCAGTCCTAGGTATGCGGGCGGGGCGGGAAACCGGCCTTTGTCAGGGCGTCGATGATCTCCTGCGTGTGGCGGGCATCGCGGGTTTCGATGGTGATATCGAACTCCGCACCCTTGGCAGGGACATCGAGTGCGAGGCGGTTGTGGTTCACCTCGATGATGTTGCCGCCGCTCTCGCCGATGACGGTCGAAACCTTGGCCAGGAGGCCCGGCTGATCGTTGCCTATGATACGGATCGAGGTGATGCGCTTCTCGCGCACCAGCGACCTGGTCAGCACCGATGCCAGCAAGCGCGTGTCGATATTGCCGCCGCACAGGACCAGGACGACCTTGCGGCCACGGAAATGATGCGGTTCCGACAACAGCGCGGCGAGGCCCGCAGCGCCCGCGCCCTCGGCCACGGTCTTTTCAACGGTGGCGAACAGCGTGATGGCGCGTTCAAGCTCGTCCTCGCTCACGAGGATGACGCGATCCATCAGCTTGCGCAGGATTTCGGACGTCAGCTTGCCGACCTTCTTGACGGCTATGCCTTCCGCGATTGTGGCGCCGCCGACCTTGGCCTCTTCGCCGCGCAGCTCTGCCGAAAGCGAGGGATAGAGCGCAGGCTCGACACCGACGATCGAAACCGCCGGCCGGCGTGACTTGATCGCGGTCGCAATGCCGGCGGACAGGCCGCCGCCGCCAACAGGGATCACCATCACGTCGAAGTCGGCAAGGTCTTCCATGATCTCGAGACCGATGGTGCCCTGCCCTGCGATGACATGCTTGTCGTCGAACGGGTGAACGAAGGTGAGGCCCTGTTGCTTCTCGAGCTGGCGCGCATGCCTGTCTGCGTCAGCCAGGGTTTCGCCATGGATGATGACGTTCGCACCGAAGTTGCGCGTGTGCTCGATCTTCACGAAGGGCGTGCCCTGCGGCATCACGATGGTGGAGGGAATGCCAAGGCGCGAGGCGTGATAGGCAACGCCCTGCGCGTGATTGCCTGCCGACATGGCGATGATGCCCGCAGCGCGTTCCGCGTTGGACAGCGAGAGCAGCTTGTTGAGCGCGCCGCGTTCCTTGAACGAGGCGGTGAATTGCAGGTTCTCGAACTTGATCCAGACCTGCGCGCCGGTGATCTCGGACAGGGTGCGCGAATAGCGCAACGGCGTGTGCTCGATCTTGCCCGCAATCGCCTTGGCCGCCGCTTCGATATCCGCCATCGACACCGGCAGGGACGAGGCGGTTTCCGGGGCGTTTGTCGGGTTCGTGGTCACGGGACGCATCCTTTGCGTTGAGGGGCGCACCTATAGCCCTTTTTCGTGGGGGCGAAAGTCCGGAACAATGAGGGTTCCAGGCGGGGCACAGGCGCCCTGCTACATACGCACCAGACACGGCCTTCCCTGTCGGGCGGGTCTTTCAGGCGGCCTGGTCGCGCGCGGCGGCGAGGCCACGGGCGATATCGAGACGCCGCATGGCCTTGGCAGGCCAATGGCGTGCGCGGCCCACGGGCAGGCTTTCGACCAGCGCCCGCATCTGGAACTGCGCGGCCTTGAACGCCGAAGACAGACCTGGCGTGCCGATGAAGCCCGAACCGATCGGACGCCCATAGGTCGCGAAACTTTCCTTGAAGCTGTAATCCCCCGGCCCGAGGTCTAGCTCGGTGAAGCCCGCGGACGCAGCCGCCCGGATGGTTTCGGCGAACAGGATGATGCCGGGCGAATGGTCTGCATGTTCTGGATCGTGCGCCACGAACCAGGCATGCAGCGCCTTGCCGGCGCGGAGGCAGAACAGCACGGCGATCGGCTGTCCGTGCAGGCGAAGCACGAACAAGGCGCCGCCGAAATGCGGATCGGAAGCCGGCGCATGGAAGACGCCGCGCACCACGCGATCGATCCACACATGCTCGAAAATATCGGTGACGCCGGTGCGGCGCATCTGGTCGCGCTTCCAGGACAGCAGGGTTTCGAAGGCGGCCTGATCGGTCGAGAACGGCTCGAACGTCACCGCGCCCTGATCGTTGTCGCGCACCAGCTTGGACATTCGCTTGCGCGCGCGCGCTGCGATCTTCGATCCGGCCGCCTGCCGTTCCGCGCACCAGCCATCCCAGCCATCGGCGAACCGCACGACATGGCCGACATCTTCGGTCAGGAGGCATTCGCCGACGGCGTTCTCCTTCAGCCCGGCGGTAAGATCGATACGCCCGACGCCAAGCGCTCTGGCTGCCAGAGACACATCGAGCCCCGACGCACCGGCGACCGCCTGATAATCGCAGACCGGCCCGCCGACCGGCATTGCCGCGTGCGGATCGCTGCCCTGCACCGCCAGGAAACCTGCGGCGGCGCCGTCGTCATTCCGCCAGACCACGGTGCGCACATCGGGCCGGTGACCAGCCACAAGCCGGGCCCAGTCGGGCGTCAGGTAAGGACTCGTCAACGCCGGATCAGCCGCAAGAAACCCGCGCCAGGCAGCGATATCGGCGCCTGTGAGGGCCAGGGGATTGATCGTATCGACCCGCATGAACGGCGAGAATCCTGCGCTTAACGGGCAGACTCTGGCAGAAAAGGCATGAGGCTTCGTGAACAGCGGGGGCCAATTCCCACGAAACTGGCCGCGAATGCGTCATCGCCACAAAAGCAAACGCCCCGGCCTGTGGGCCGGGGCGCTGCAATCATTTCAAGCTCAGGCTGGCTTATTCGCCGCCGTGGCTCGCCGGGGCGGCCGAAGCCGAGCGGCGGGCCTGAAGCATCTTCAGGACGTTGTTGAGTTCGGCCTGGTCGATGCCGCCGTCCTTGTTGGCGTCAGCCATTTCGAATGCGCCGGGAGCTGCCGCGAGCTGGGCGAACTGACCACGCAGTTCGACCTTCTGCAGCTTGTCGTCCAGGTCGCTGTCCATCATGCCCATCAGACGGGTCTGGTTGAGCAGCTGGTCATAGTTGGTCTGCTTCTCGACCGTTTCGTCTTTCCAGCGGTAGCGCAGCGAGGTGTAGAACATTTCCTCGAACGACTGGTCGCCCCACACGATTTCCTTGTTCGGATCCGGGTTGGCCGGGTTCCGCTTCGAGTTGTCGTAGATGTAGGTCGCGATCACTTTCGAGCCGGCCTTGATTTCGATCGGCTTGGCGAACTCGTACATGCGCTGCCAGTTGAAGTCGTAGAACGGCACGTTGAGGATGGTCTCGCGTTTGCCTGACGGATCGAGGATCTCAAGCTTCGAGTACGTGCCGCGATAGTGAGCGTGCACGACGGCGGTGTGGAGGATCGCGTCCTTCGGGAAGTTGAAGTAGGCGGTTTCCTTGTGCGCCGG
>DAIRES010000054.1:0-1616 GCA_036795465.1 Hyphomonadaceae bacterium | reverse complement strand
GCCGTCGCGGCTTTCAGCCATTTGCCTTCCTTGAGCGGGTTCGGAACCGTCGGGTACTGATAGTCAACGTAGCCGGTCGCCGGCACGGTGAACTTCGGAATATCGACGATCAGGTCGGGCTTGCCGAGCGGCCAATCCGGAGCGACGTGCTTGACCTTCGCCAGGCTGTCCTCGCCGTCGCCGCGCGGGGCGCCAGCTTCGATCCAGTTGATGAGCGTCTTGATCTGCTCACCCGAGAGCGACTTGTCGTCAGCAAACGTGGCGACGTGCGGATCCGGGTCCCACGGCGGCATGCGGTCGGTGCGGACAGCTTCGCGGATCATCGGCGCGAAGGTTTTCACCTTCTCGTAGCCGTCGAAGCCGAACGGAGCGATGCCGCCTTGCTGGTGGCAGGCGATGCACTTCTCTTCGATCAGCGGAGCGATCGTCGAAGCGTACGAGATCTTGGCGAACTCGGCTTTGCGGGCCGGCGTGCGGTCCGGGAAGCTGATGACCGTGCCGGAGACCGGCGCGGCGGCGACGGCCGGAGCCTTGCCAGCGAGAACAGCGTCGATCGCGTCAGCCGAAAGCGGGCCGGTGTAGGCGATCTTCATCGACTTCGGTTCGACCACGAAGGACTGGCCAACCGTCGTCGCGCCGATCTGGCCGCCGACGAGTTGCAGGTCGTCCTGCAGGATCGGGGAGGTGAAGCCGTACTTGGTCGCGTCAGCCAGCATGGCTTCGCGCGTGTCTTTCGGGTTCGAGTTCACGACGAAGATCTCGACGCCCTTGGCTTTGTAGGCGGCCTCGATCTTCGCGAGTTCCGGACCAACCTTCGCCATGTCGCCAGCGCCGCCCATCACGAGCACGATCGCCGGAGCATCCTTGTAGCGGTACAGTTCGCGGGCATAGCCATCCGCAGTCACAAGGCGGAAGTTGTCGACGCGCGCGGCAGTAGCCGCCAGCGGCGCTTCGACCGACGTTGCCACGTCAGCAGCGGGTGCTTGCTGGGCGCAAGCAGCGACTGCGAGGGCAAGCACCATGCTTGCGGCAGTCATGGTCAGGGAGCGTTTCATCGCGCGGTTTCCTCCAGCGTCGGGCTTCGTATCAGAGCGTAACTCATGACTCCGTCGCTAGACAGCGTCAAGGTTTCGTGAGGCTATGTCACCTATTTGTGTTAACGGGCGGTACCGTCAGGACACAGAAAGTCCTGCAATTCCCTCTGCCGGGTCATGTTCCGCGACCCAATGGCCCGGCGCGACCTCTACCAGCGAGGGCCGGTAAAAGGGTGCCGTGTCCGTCAACCTGGATTTCATGAACCGGAGGCTGGCCTTGGGGTCGAGCGGCGATGGCAGGTCGCCATGCAGTTTCACCTTCACCCTGCTCCGCTCGCGGACCGGGTCCGGCGAGGGAACCGCAGACAGCAGCGCCCGTGTGTAGGGGTGACGCGGATCGTTGAACAAAGCCTCGCGGGACGCCGTCTCCACCACCCGCCCGAGATACAGAACCATCACCCGGTGGCAGATTTCACGCACGACCGAGAGGTCGTGGCTGATGAACATGATCGCCAGCCCGAACTCCTTCTGGAGATCGATCAGCAGGTCGAGGATCTGCGCCTGCACCGACACGTCCAGCGC
>DAIRES010000053.1:0-20061 GCA_036795465.1 Hyphomonadaceae bacterium | reverse complement strand
GGACCGGCGCCGCCGCCGGGGCAGACTCTGGCGCTGGATCCGGCTTTCCTTATCGCCACAGCGAAGAATGCGGGCGTTATCCTCGCCATTCCGCTCGACCAGCCGATCATGGTGACGCGCGCCACCGGCAACGCCAAGGCCGCGCCGCCCGCAATGACAGCGCGCGCGGCAACGCCTGCAGCGCAGATCGCGAGCACGCAATCGGCCGGTCAGGTCGTTGTGCTGGTGCGCGATATTCCGCGAGGGCATGTGCTTTCGGCGGAAGATCTCAACTGGCAGGAGGCCAACGCGTCTCGCCCGGTCCGAAATGGCGCGGACATGGACCTGGCTGTCGGCCTTGAAGTGCGCCGCGCGCTGAAGGCGGGACAGGCCCTGTTGTCGGCGGACCTCAAACAGCCCGCGCTGATCCGCAAGGGCGAGCCGGTGAAGCTTGTCTATATATCGGCAGGCGTTCGGCTGAGCGTCGACGGCGTCGCCCAGAACGAAGCCGCGAAGGGCGAAGCCGTGCGCGTACTCAACAGCTATTCGAAGCGAACCATCGACGCCATAGCCGAAGCCAGCGGCCAGGCACGCGTCAACGTCAGGTGAGACAGATGAAACACGCCTTCAAGACCGGAGCCGGCCTTGCCGTCATCATGCTGGGCGGTTGCGCCGGGCTGAACGATGCTATCGCGCCGCCGCAGCTGACCCCGATATCCAACCCGGCGACGCTTGCGGGCTCGCAGCGCGTATCGATGCCGCTGCCGACGCCGTCGGTGGAAGTACAGGCGCCGAACTCGCTGTGGCGGGCGGGCGCCAAGTCGTTCTTCAACGACCAGCGCGCGAACAAGATCGGCGACATCCTGACGGTCAACATCGAGATCGCGGATTCGGCGCAGCTGAACAACACGACCGCGCGCAGCCGCACCAGCACGACGGAAACCGGCGTGCAGGCTTTGCTGGGCCTTGAAGATACGATCCAGAATGCCCTGCCGGGCACGCCCTCGCTTGATCCTGCCGTGGGCTTTGACTCGACTTCAGCTTCCAACGGCGCGGGCTCGGTGAACCGGCAGGAGAAGGTGAAGCTGACGATTGCAGCTGTCATCACCGACAGGCTGGCGAACGGCAACCTCGTGATCGGCGGAAGCCAGGAAGTTCGCATCAACAACGAGCTGCGCGAGCTTCTGGTGTCGGGCGTGATCCGGCCGGAAGACGTGGCGGCGGACAATACGATCGCGCACACCAAGATCGCCGAGGCGCGCATTTCCTACGGCGGCCGGGGCGACATCAGCCAGGTGCAGCGCGACAAGTATGGCAAGCTGATCTACGACCAGATCACGCCGTTCTAGGCGACTGGCGGCTCGTCGTTCGGAATGTTGTCGAGCTTGCCGCCGCGGGCGAGCTTGCGTGCGCCAAGCCAGACGCCGAAGGCGCAGACGGCAGTAACGCCGAGCATGGCCAGCACCAGCAGAATTTCGCGGATCGGCGAGCCGACGAAATCAAACGTGTGAAGCGCCATGTGCAAGACACGGAAGCCCTTGGCCCCGTCATCGGCGATGAACCGGATCGCGCCCGTATCCGGGTCGAGATAGAAGCGCGTGTCCTTGTTCCCGATGATCCGCACGGCCGGCAGGTCTGATGAGGACGCGCCGGGATAATAGTATTCGTCGGGCGCGGTCATCGTGTCGAAGCGAGCGGCGGGTCCGGCCAGCACATTGGTGGCGCGCTGGCGCGCAGCGTCATCGAACGGCGCGGGCTGACCCAGCGCATCGAGACGGCGGCGCGAGCCGTCGGCCGATTGCCAGATGAACCATGGGCGGCCTTCGAGTCCGATCAGGCTGACAAGGCTGCGCTCGCGCGAGACTGTGCGCAGCGCCGTCGCCTGCGCTTCGAGGGCGGGCTTTACGTTGGCCCAGGTTAGCGGCGGACCGGAATAGGCCTCGGCGACCTCGCCCGATGACTTGTCGCCCTCGAGCCAGCCCCAAGGCTGCATGGAGGTGAAGCCGGAGAACGAGAAGGTCAGCACCAGAATGCCGAAGACGAGCCCGGTCATGTGGTGCCAGAATTTCGCGCCGCGATAGGGCGAGGCCGGCTTACCCGTCGACTTGCGGCGGCGGAGCTGGCGGATGCCTGCGAAGAGCCCGGTGATGGTGAGGAAGCACCCGGCGAGCGACGTCCAGATGATAACCTGCGTCCAGACCGGCGTGTTGCGGCGGAGTTCGGTGAAGAACAGCCAGTGCGGGATGGCGCCGAGCCATGTCCACACACGCTGCGAGCCTGTGGTGCGCTGGCTGACTTCGCCGGTTTTTGAGGAGATATACAGGATGGTGTCTTCGGGATCGTGCAGCGCGATCTGATGGAAGGGGCGGCGGCTGTTGAAGTATCCGGCCACCATGAACTCGTCGCGCTCGATGGCCTGGATGTAAGCGGGCTCACTCTTGAGCTTGTGACGTTCGATATATGTGCGGGCGATGCCGAGAGCGTCGGCCTCGCTGATGGTTTCGATCGGCGTCGCGGTCGTCAGATCATAGAGGCCGCGCTTGCTCTCTTCCCCTTCGCTCCACGCCAGCGCCATCACGGCGCGGCCGGAGAGCATTTCGATGCGGGCGGTGGACACCTCCGCGCTGTCGGGAATGGCCGGGAGCGCGATCGCATCCGGCGCGACGACGGGCGCGAGGCCTTCGGTGCGATAATCCCGGTCGCCCAGCGTGATGGATGGATAGGGGTTCCAGATCATCACCACGCCGCTGAGACACCACAGCAGCATTAGCAGGCCGAGCGTGACGCCCGTCCAGCGATGGATGGCGAACAGGTAGCGGATCAGCCTCGCCTTGATCAAAGCTCGCCCCTGACGCTCGCTACCCGAATGCAGCGACGCCCGGTCTTATACAAACCGGGCGCGCAAGCGGAAATGAATTGTGGGAGGCGGGACAGGATCAGGCCGCGTCGCGCTTCTTGGCTTTCTTTACCTTGTTGATCGCGTAGGCGCGCTTCAGGCGCGACAGGTGGTCAATGAAGAGCGTGCCCTGCAGGTGATCCATTTCGTGCTGGATGCAAACGGCATACATGCCCTCTGCCCACTCCTCGACCTGCTCGCCCTTGTAGTTCAGGTAGCGGAGCTTCACGCGATTGGGGCGTTCGACTTCGTCATAGAAATCCGGGACCGAGAGACAGCCTTCTTCGTAGCTCTGTTTCTCGTTGTTCGACTCGAGGATTTCGGGGTTCACGAAATAGCGCGGCGCCTTCGGCTGATCCTCGCCAGCGAGGTCCATCACGATGACGCGGAGGGGCACGCCGATCTGCACGGCGGCGAGGCCGATGCCGGGGGCGGCGTACATCGTCTCAAGCATGTCATCCATCAGCGCGCGCGTTTCGTCGGTGACGGCGGCGACGCTTTTGGACACCTGCTTCAGGACAGGGTCGGGAACCGTGAGGATGGGACGGATAGCCATAGGCGCTAGCTATGGACGACGCCGGTTTTCGTCAAGTGAACGAGCCCGTGAGGCGTGCTTAAGCACGCCGAATTGCCCCTGACGGGAAAGACTATTTGCGCTTTCCGCCGGCTGCCTGCGGCTGCAAGGCGTCCAGCAGCGGGGTGTCGGACTTCACCTCGGCTATCTGGGCCTGCGGGGTGCGGGCGCGGACGCCGAGTTCGCTCGGGGCTTCCACGGCGCGGTCTTCGGTGGGGATCTGGAGTTCCTCGAACCGGCGGACCTGCGGCATCACCTTCCGCTCGTAGGAGCCGACCAGCGAGTTGTAACTGTCGACCGCCTTGTCGAGATTGGTCCCGACCTTGGACATGTGATCCGTCATCACCGACAGGCGCTGGTAGAGTTCCCGGCCGAGTTCGACGGCCTGCTCCGCGTTCCGCGCCGCCTGCTCCTGCCGCCAGCCATAGGCGACGGCCTTGGCCAGCGCGATCAGGGTGGATGGCGTCACGATGATG
The DNA here is from genome assembly GCA_036795465.1 of Hyphomonadaceae bacterium. Lineage (GTDB taxonomy): Bacteria > Pseudomonadota > Alphaproteobacteria > Caulobacterales > Hyphomonadaceae > UBA7672. Next base: position 16,136 of record DAIRES010000053.1, on the reverse strand, counting down.
ACGCTGTTCTTGGAGGCGAAATCAAATATCTCGCGATCATACTCCAGCACGGCGGCGTAGAAATTCTCGCCCGGCATGAACATGGCGACGAAATCGACGCGGTCCGAGAAGCCTTTCCAGTAGTCCTTGCGGGCCAGACCCGTGACGTGGGCGCGAACCTTCGCTGCGTGCGCGGCGAGGTGCGCCTGGCGCTTGGCCGGATCGCTCTCGTTCGAGGCGGCGAGGTAATCGTCGAGCGAGACTTTCGAGTCGATCACCAGCTCGCGCCCGCCCGGCATGCGGACGATCACGTCAGGGCGTATGCGGCCCTTCTCGGTTTCGGACGAGTTCTGCTCGGTGAAGTCGGCATAAGGCGACAGGCCTGACATTTCGAGCACGTTGCGTAGGGTTTCCTCGCCCCAGCGACCGCCATGGCGGGTGGTGGAGAGCGCGCTGGCCAGCTTGCCGGCCGCACTCTCTGTCTTGCGCACGCTCTCGCTGACGCCACGGATCTGCTCTTCCAGCTTGGCGCGATCTTCGGCGCTCATCTTCTGGATCTCGTCGACCTTTTTCTGGAACTGACCGAACGTGTCCGAGATCGGCTTCAGCATCTTGCCGAGTTCGCCCTCGGCGCCTTCCTTGTGCTTCTTCAGCGTCTCGTCGGCGATCTGGATAAATTGCTGCTGCGATTTCAGGAGCGCGGCATCCGCCAGCGACTTGAAGCGGGCCTCGCTGTCGGCCTGCATCTTGGCAAGCTGTTCGCGCTCGCGGACCATGCCGGCGTCCCGCTCCGTCATCTTGGCGGCGTCTGCGGCGTGGAGTTTTTCGGCGGCTTCCGCGCGCTGGCGAAGCGCCGACACCTCAGACTTCAACGACGCCACTTCCTTGCCCCGCTCCGCCAGCTCGGCAGAGAGATGCGCCGTGTCAGGCGGCTTGCGCTGCGAGAATACGAAAGCAGCAGCGGCAGCTGCGAGCGCGATGATGAGAAGGACGATGTGCAGCGTATCGAGTGTCATGCGCGACTATAAGTTCTTTATTTGTTCCGATCAACCCGGTTGGGCGATTGGAACGTCGCGTGATTCTGCTCTGAGGAGAAAACTAGTCCCGAGCGCCGCGCTTGGGGCGCCAGCCTTCCGGCATATGCGGGAAGTTCGGCACGCCTTCGAAGGCGTTGTCGGGAACATCAGTTCCGAACACGTCGAGCGGATTGTTGGCCCGGCGCGCATTGGCGCGCACGTCGTTGGCGACGCGCTTTATCCGGTCGCGCATCAGCCACATGCCGATGCCCACACCTACGCCGACAGCGGCAACCGTCAGTACAACCGGTACGTGTTTACGTTTCACCATGGGACGTTCCCAACAGTCTTTCTATCGTCTCGACGACATCGCAGCTGCGATCGTGCCATCGTCAAGATGATCGAGTTCCCCGCCCACAGGCACGCCGTGAGCCAGGCGCGTCACCTTTACGGGCAAGTGCGCCAGCCTGTCTGTGATGTAGTGGGCGGTGGTCTGCCCGTCCACGGTTGCGTTCAGCGCCAGGATTACTTCGCGCACATCTGGCGCGCCTGCACGCTCTACCAGTCGGGAAATGTTGAGATCTTCCGGGCGGATGCCGTCGAGCGCGGACAGGGTTCCGCCGACCACATGATAACGACCACGGAACACGCCCGACCGTTCCATGGCCCAGAGATCCCCCACCTCCTCCACGGCGCAGATCACCGTGTTGTCCCGTCCCGGAGCGGCACAGACGGAACACGGGTTCACGGTGTCGAAATTCCCGCAGTCCTGGCAGATCTGGACCTTGGCAGCCGCATCGGCCAGCGCCGCCGCCAGCGGGCTGAGCAGCTGGTCGCGCCTCTTCAGCAGATGCAGCGCGGCGCGGCGGGCCGAACGCGGCCCAAGCCCGGGCAGCTTCGACAGGAGATCGATCAGTCGGATGATTTCGGGACCGGCGGAGCGGTTGATCATGGATGCGCCTGAAGGTGTCTTTCACCCCACATAGTCCCGCGCGGGGAAGACAGGAACACCCAAAGGCCAGCCGCCATACGGGATACACCCAGGAACCGGGCCCGAGCCCTCTACTTCCGGACTTTTTCCGCCCGCCGGGCCGCGACCTGCAATTCCTCGAAATCCGAGCGCATCACGTAGCCACGCACGAAATCGACCCCCACGACCCGGTCGATAAAGCTGGCGAACATCCAGTCAATGTCGCGCCTGGCGACGAGGCCGCGGCGCGTGAGGCCGGAGACGAATTCGAAGAAGTTCAGCAGGTCGATCAGCTCGCCTTCCAGCGCCTTGGGCATGCCGGGCGTGGCGAGCTCGGTCTTCAGCGCGGCGAACTCGGGCGACTCGGGATTTGCGAGCACAAAGCGGATGCGGCGGTAGCGCTCCGATTCAAAGAACATGCGGTAGAGTTCGCGCACCTGTTCCGTCTGTCGCATGCGTTCGGAACGCAGATAGCGGAACAGGCCGAACAGGCCGGCCAGCAGCGCCGCGACGAAGGTGAACGCGGACGCCCAGTTGCGCGCCAGCTCGGACCAGTAGAGGCCGGCGTCGCCGCCCGTCGCGATTACTTCCATAGGCAACTCCCACGCTATCCACGCCGCAGGATCATGACTCTGGCTGGATGTTCAAGGGCCGGCCACCGCTCAGCTTGTCTTCAGCTTGTTGCAGAGGTTGGTCTTGGACGGCGTGGTGGCGCGCCACTCGTATTCGAGGTGCTGAAGGTCGCGCACGGGCTGGCCGTTGCGGGTGGCGGGGATGAACTCCTGCGCCGTCAGGCAACGGACCGTGGGCTCAAGGAAGACCGGGTCGCTGCAGACGCCATCGGCGCTCAGCACCCCGCCGTCGGGACCGATCTCGAGATCCATCTGGCAGCAGCCGGAAAGCTGCTTTTCGCGGGCGGGTTTTGGATAGCGGCAGGCATCGGGGCGATAGCCGCCCGCGAACTGCGCCTCCGTCTTCTTGCCCGGGCTCGACGCGGTCTGCGCCAGGCCCACGCTGCCGAGGCCAGCCAGGATCGCAACAGACGCAAGGGCAAGGCGATAGCGGATGGCCAGCACTCCCGTGACATCAAGAGGCTAAACCGCCATTGCGTGACTTGGCAATTCGCGCTGTACGTCGCTCATGCAGTTCACCCTTCTTTCCGTCCTCGATTATGCAGGCGTGGCGATGTTCGCGGCGTCGGGCGCGCTGATGGCCGCGCAGAAGCGGCAGGACGTGGTGACGTTCATCTTTTTCGCCGCGATCACGGGTGTGGGCGGGGGCACGCTGCGCGATCTTTTGATCGACGCGCCGGTCTTCTGGGTGCTCGATCCCGGTTATGTGATCGTCTGCACGGTCGTGGCGGTGCTGGTGTTCCTGACGCGCGGGCGCGGCGTGCATGAACAGACGCTGCTGTGGCTCGATGCGGTGGGGTTGTGCGTCTATGCCGTGGTCGGCGCCGCGAAGGCGCTGTCGCTGGGCGTGCATCCGGTTATCTGCGTGGTGATGGGAGCGCTGACGGCGACGTTCGGCGGCATCATCCGCGACGTGCTGGCTGGCGAACCGTCGATCCTGCTGCGGCGCGAGCTCTACATCACGCCTGCAATTGTCAGCGCGTCGGTATTCATCGTGCTGCGCACGTTGGGCCTCGACTGGACATGGGCGAGCAGCGCTGCCGTCGTGCTGGGCTTCGTCGTCCGCGCAGGCGCGATCAGGTGGAAATGGCACATGCCGGCATTCGAACCGCCGAAGGGCAAGGACTAGCCCGCTGAACTTGGCAGACCGGATATGAGATCATCCGGGCGCTTCCTGCAGATTTCAGGCTCGGTTTGGGATTCGGCCGCAGACCTGCGCTTGAAGAAGTCGAACACCCGATCCAGCAGGGTCGGCTGCGAGTCGAGTTTGAAAAACACCACCATGTCGCCCGATGCATTGATGGGCTTGTTGCCTTTCAGAGCGGGCAGAAATTTTTGCGGCGCAAGGCAGGCGCGGCTGGGAGTCAGGAACACGTCGTGCGTGCATTCGCCGGTCATTTTGCCTGCACGGCCCTTGGCGGTGATATCGACAGTCATGCGGCAACAGCCTTCGACAAGCGCATCCAGCGCGGCCGGAGGGTACTGGCAGAAGGAATAGTCGAGCCGATCACCGATGAGATGCGGTCTGGTTCGATCTGATCCCGCCGCGGCGGTTGGCGGAGGCGGCTGAGCAACCGACTGACCAGCGGCAATCGCAAGCGCTGTCGATACTGCGACGGCTGCGCAACGATTATAGATAGACATGCTCTCCCCCAAGACGCGGGAAAGCCTAGGCCGCGATCAGATGCGGATCAATCGTCCGATCAGTCGTCGCGGATCGTGCGTTCCTTGCGCTCGTGGCGTTCCTGCGCCTCGAGGCAGAGGGTGGCGATCGGGCGGGCGTCAAGGCGCTTCACGCCGATCGGCTCGCCGGTCTCTTCGCAATAGCCATACTCGCCGAGTTCGATGCGGCGCAGCGCGGCTTCGATCTTGTTGATCAGCTTGCGTTCGCGATCGCGGGTGCGAAGTTCGAGCGCGCGATCCGCTTCCGAGGACGCACGGTCCACGAGGTCCGGAATCGGCGCCACGTTTTCCTGCATGCCCGTGATCGTCTCGCGGTTGCCCTGAAGGATCTCCTCCTTCCAGGCGATGAGTTTTTCCTTGAAGTATTTGAGCTGCTTCTTGCTCATATACGGCTCGTTCTCGGTCGGCTTGTAGGTGGCCGTCTTGGAACTCATTGCTGTATGCTCCCTAGGCCGACCCATCCCCAGGGCCGCCTTAGCTGGGCCGGCTGTATATAGGAGCCGGCCTATCCAGTAAACGCCCTGCCTCACACGATATACCGGCCCGGCGTGTTGTATTTGTTGCAGTTTTTTGACGGACGGCGTTTAGCAAGCTTAACGCGTGAGTATTCGCTCACGAGAGAAATCATTGCCGCGCCGCAGCAATAGCCGCCTGCACAGATATCAGGCGGCCTCGGCTTCCCGTTCCAGCTTCGCCGCTTCGACCGCCACGCGGACCTCTGCCCAGTTCAGCGTGTCATCGAGACCGATATCTCCGGTCGCATCGCGCTCTTCCGCGAGCGCGCCCTTGAGAAGCGAAAGGTGGCGTTGCGAGGGTCCCTCGCCCAGCATCGCCAGTTGCAGCCGGTCCAGCGCGTCGAGCAGACGGCGGCCTTTGCGCAGCGCACGGGCGCGCGCCTCCGGCCCGCCGACGCCCTGAAGCGCCATCAGCGCCGAGATTCCAGAAACACCGGCAGCGCCCGAAACCGTTGCAACAGCCGCACGCGGGGCTGCGCCATCTGCGGCCAGCAGGCGGCTGAACCCTTCGGCTGCGGGTTTGGCGCCGCTGCTGCCAGCGGACGCAGAGGTGGACGAGGTGGAACTGACCTTCATCGGTACACGTCTCCTGCCCGGCAGATTTGGCCTAGTTGGTTAATGGCGGCTTAAGGAAAGTTTCTTCGCGGGAAACCAGGCTTAAGGCTTTGTTGCCGATTGGCGCGCGACATTGGCGTGAAGAACGCTGCGGCCAGAACGGTCGGAAAATTTCCGTCACCCGTACACTGGATGCCCATGCGCGCGCTCGCCCGTACCCTGTCCTGTTTTCTCGCCGCCATTGCGCTGGCCTCGCCGGTTGGCGCAGGCACGCGGCTGAAGGACATCATCGACATCGAAGGCGTGCGCGAGAACCAGTTGACCGGCTATGGCATCGTGTTCGGCCTCAATGGCACCGGCGATTCCATCCGCAACTGCCCGATGCTTCAGCAGGGCCTCGCCTCGATGCTGGAACGCCTCGGCATCAACACGCGCGATTCCACCGTGAACACCAAGAACGTCGCCGCCGTGATGGTGACGGCCAACCTGCCGCCGTTCGGCACGAACGGCTCGCGCATCGACGTGACCGTCTCGACCATGTGCGACGCCAAAAGTCTTGAGGGCGGCACGCTGCTGGCGACGCCGATGATCGGCGCCGACAGCCAGGCTTATGCGCTGGCGCAAGGGTCGGTCGCGGTCGGCGCATTCACCGCCAGCGGCAATTCGGGAAGCTCGCTGACGCGGAACATCCCTACCAATGGGCGCGTGCCCAACGGCGCAACGATCGAACGCGAACTGCGCTTCGATATCTCGGCGCAGAGCGAACTGCGCCTCGCCTTGCGCAATCCGGATTTCACAACCGCAGCCCGCATCGCGGGCGCGATCAATGCCTTCCTCGGCGTCGAGGCCGCTATCGCATCAGACCTCGCCACCGTGCGCCTGCGCCGTCCGAGCAGCTTCGGCGATATGTCTTCGCTCATCGCGCAGATCGAAGGGCTTGAGATCGAGCCCGAACAGCGCGCGCGCGTCGTCATCAACGAGACCACCGGCGTCATCGTGATGGGCGAGAATGTGCGCGTGTCCACCGTCGCCATCGCGCAGGGCAATCTGACCATACAGGTTCAGGAAACGCCGGGCGTTGCGATGCCGAACTCCTTCACCAACGCGCCGCCGGTCGTTGTGCCGCAATCCAATATCGCCGTGGCCGAGGATACCGCGAAGCTGGCGCTGGTCGGCGGCAATGGCGTGCCTTTGCGCGAGCTCGTCACCGGCCTCAATGCACTGGGCGTCAGCCCGCGCGACCTGATCGTCATCCTGCAGGCGTTGAAAACATCCGGCGCGCTGCAGGCCGAAATCGAGGTCATGTGATGGCTGACATCGCCCTCACCCCTCCCGCGGTCGATGTTCTCTCGCAGAAGAAAGCATCGCTTTCGAACGACGTCGCTTCCGTGAAGACGCGGGCGCAGGCCGAGGAAGTCGCACGGCAGTTCGAGCGCATGTTCATTTCCGAAATGCTGGCCCCGATGTTCCAGGGGCTGGAAACCGACGGACCCATGGGCGGCGGCAATGCCGAGGCCACCTTCCGCCCCATGCTGGTGGATCAGTATGCGGACGCCATCGCCCGGGGCGGCGGCATCGGCATTTCCGACTCCGTCCTCAAGGAAATCCTTCGCATGCAGGGGCTGGAATGACATCCGATTCCGTTGATCGCGCGACCCAGTTGCTGGCCATGACCCAGCGCCTCGTTACGCTGATGGGCGAGGAGGTCGAGGCCGTTAAGACCCGCAAGCTGCAGGGCCCGTCGGCCGAATGGGACGAAAAGGAACGCCTGGTCCATGCCTGGCGGATCGAAGTGTCGAAGGTTAAGGCCGAGCCGGGGCTGCTGGCCGGCATTCCGAACGACCTCAAGCTCAGCCTTCGCGACGCCGCCAAGGCGCTGGAAGACGGGCTTGAAGCCCACGCCAACGCGCTGATGGCGACGAAGACCGTAACGGAAGGCCTCGTCCGGTCGATCGCGGCCGAGATTGCCTCATCCCGCAGCGCCCCTGCCGCTTACGGACGCAGCGGAACGGTAAACCCCAACGCCAGACGCGAAGCTTCAGGACTTGCAGTGGACGCCAAGGCGTAAATCGCCCTTGTTGCGCAAGCGGAGCGAAAGCTCCGCGTGACATGCATGTTATGAGTTTTTTTACGTCTGAGGCGCCTTGCCCACTTGATCTATTTGCCCTCCCGGCAAACAAAGGTGGCTTAGGCCGGGGCGCGTAAGTGGACGAATGGGCGTGATGCCCTAAGCGGCCACGTTATTGATACGGAAGCGGGCTCGATGAATCGACGTCGCAAGCGCCGGTTGCCGTTCGCGGCTTACGCCGCTCTGATCTTCAACGCCGCTATTTGCGTCGCGCCCTTCATGGCATCTCACGTCATGTCGACCGCCTATGGCGACAAGCGCCCCGCCTTCCAGGCGACCCCCGAAGCCATCACGGCGACCCGCATGGCGATGGACGAGCGCTTCCAGCAGATCTCCACCCGTCCGGACAAGGCTTCGCGTGAAGTCTGGGCCGAGATGGTCCGCACCTCGCTCGAGGAAAAAGAGCTGCGCCGGGTTCGCGGCCTGATGCTTGGCGCCCCTGCTATGCTGGACGGCAAGGATGGCGACGCGCTTCGGGCGCGGATCGCGGTGGCCGACGGATCGGGTGAAGACGCCCTGATCGACGCCGCCCTCGCTTACCTGCCGGAAGACCTGCAGGACGAGTACGAACGCCGCACCACGCCGCTGCAATCCATCTTCACGGCTTCGGCCCCCGCCTCGGCCGTTCCGGGCGCGACGCCCGCCGTGGCGACCTCGTCGGCTGGCGCAACCTCCCTCGCGGTCAGCCGCGAGAACGACGCTCCGGTCGAACTGAACCGTCTGGGCGACCTGCCCCAGCACACGCGCACGGCTGTCGGTTGGGCCAATGACGATCATACCGACGTCACGTCCTTCCTGCTGTCGGGCATCGGCCTGATCCTCGCAGATCCGGAAGCCCGCGCGGGCGCATCGGTTGCGATCTCGACCTTCCTGACCCGCAAGGAAGGAACCGTCCCCTTCAAGCTGTATCTCCAGAAGCGCATCGAGGATGTTGTCCCGGTCGCGGAGATGAAGCGACTGCTGGCCGCCGAGTTCCAGAACGAGGTTGGTTACACCGCGCGCAACGCGCAGGTCGTCGATCGTGTTTTCCGCACGACCATCGACAAGGAAAAACTGGAGCCGCTACTGGCGGAGTTCCGCATCCTTCGCGAGATCGCGCAGGATACGTCGAATGAATCGGCCGTCGCCATCATCAGCCGCATCAAGGACCGCGCCGACGTGAACCGCGCCCAGCTCGTCGCCCGCGCCGGCGGCGACCGCGTTGTCCCGCTGGCCGACTATGACGGCGAGAACCTGCTCGAGACCGCACGCACAACTGTGACGTGGACCAATCCGCTGCGGATGCAGGTGGCCGGCCTGCTGGCCTGCCTGGCTCTCATCGGCTTCGTGGCGGTCACGGTGTTCTGGAAATCGTTCCGCCGCGACAAGCCGCGCAAGGTCAGCGCTGTTTACCTGATGGACGATTACTCGGCCGCGAGCTGATCGTTCAGCCCGCCGGCATCTGCAGTCCAAACGCGCCGATAATCCCGACGATTATCATCTGCACGGCCAGAGCCGACAGGATGACGCCGAAGATGCGCGTGACTGCGCCCGCGATCTGGTCGCCCATCAGCCTCATCAGGGGCCCGGCCGCCAGGAAGATCAGCCCCGCCAGGACAAGGTTCGCCACCATCGCGAATGATACAATGCCGATGCCGACCGGATCGCCGCCGGCATTCTGCATGTAGAGCATCGCTGTGGCGATCGAGCCCGGACCAGCGATCATCGGAATGGCCAGCGGGAAGACAGAAACGTCGTCGAGGCGGCCCGTCGCCTCTTCTTCCGCCAGCACCTGATCGGCGCGGGTCTTCTGCCGCTGCTGACGCTTCTCGAACACCATTTCCAGCGCGATCAGGAACAGGAGCACGCCCCCGGCGACGCGGAACGCGTCCAGGGAAATGCCAAGGTGGTGCAGCAGCTGCGCGCCTGCGAACGCGAAGAAGAACAGGATCAGGCCGGCGACGAACACCGCCTTGATCGCCATCTTGCGCGCATAGGCGGATCCGCCCGGCGCCGTGAGCGACGCGAAGATCGGCGCCACGCCTACCGCATCGATCAGCACGAAAAATGTGACGAAGGCTGCGATGGCCTGTTCGAACTGGATCTCTGTCAGCATCGCCGCCTCAGGCGCGGAAGAGGGAGAGCAAAGCCTGAGGAGCGGAGTTCGCGATCCCGATAGCGGATGCGCTGAGTTCCTGCTTGACCTGCAACGCCTGGATGAGCGCGCTTTCGGCGGCAAGATCGGTATCCACCATCCGGCCGACCCCTGCGGCCAGCGCATCGGCCAGACGCGAGACGAAACCCTTCTGCGCTTCAATCCGTTTGCGCTCGCCCGCCATCTCGGTCAGCTGATCGCCGACATTGGCGATCGACTGCTCCAGCAGGGCGTGCGTGTCAGCGGCAGCCTGAGTGTTGTTGAGCGCTGTGGTGGACGGCGGGGCGACAATCACCTGCCCGCCCGGCATGAAGTTGCGGCCTTCGAGGGTCAGCGACTGGTTGGCTTCGGCGTCAGCGATGAACGACACGCCGTTCGGTTTGGAGCCGTCGAGAATGTTCGAATCGTCGAACGAGGCGTTGCGGATAAAGCTCTGCAGCGTTTCCATCTGGCTGGCATAGCGCTGCGAGAAAGCGGCGCGCTGTTCCTCGGTAAAGCCATCGGACATGGCCTGCGCGGCCGTGGTCTTCATTTCGATCAGCAGCTTGGAGACGGACTCGGCGGCGGCGATCGCGGTGTCGGAAATGGATTCAGCGCGTCCAAGGCTGAGCGTCACGGCGTTCAGCGAACCGCCCTGTCCGCGCATGATCGCGGCGGAATGATACGAGTTCGCGTCGTCGCGCGCCCGCGCTACCTTGAGACCCGACGACAGGCGGCCTTCGGCGCCTGACAGGTCCTTGGTCGAAGCCTGGAGGTATTTCAGCGCTCCAAGTACGCCCGTTGCGTTATTCAGTCTTTCGACCATTTTGGCCGGCCTCCGCAGACGAAACGTGGTGAACGATTCGTCAATCAGCGGTCAGTGTTCGTTAGTAATCCTTAACGACAGGTTTCCGGGGCGGACTGGCTCACAGCCTTATGGGCAAAAGCCGCCCACGCCTGAGCGGCGGGGCGGCCTTTTTCATTGGATCAGTCGGCCGTTTTGGGGCCTTAGCCCTGGAACAGCGACAGGATGACCTGCGGCGCCTGGTTGGCGATCGACAGGGCCTGCGCGCCAAGCTGCTGCTTGATCTGCAGCGACTGGAGCTTGGCGGATTCTTTCGCAAGGTCGGCGTCGACCAGGTTGCCGATGCCGTTCTCGATCTCGTCCGACAGCTTGGTCAGGAAGTCCTGCTGGGCGTCGAGGGCGGTTGCCTGCGAGCCGAGCGAAGCCAGCGTGACGTTGAGGTCGGTGATCGCCTGCTCAAGGGCGTTAGAAGCCGTGGTGGCGGACGCCGCCGACGTCGAGATGTCGAGCGTGGCGAAGGTCGAGAACATCGCGCTGCCAAGCGTCAGGTCAGTGCCGTTGACAACCATCGTGTTCGTGCCGGCGCTGGAGACCACGGCGGTCGCCACGCCTGCACCTAGGGTCGAAGCGTCAACGCCCGAGGTTCCGATAACCAGGTCATCGAAGTTCGTGTCGTTGATCAGGTAGGTGAACTGGCCCAGCACGTCGTCATACGAAGCCGAGATCTTGCCGCCCGAAGAAGCGTTCACTGCCTCGACATACTGGTCGATGGTCATGTTCGGCGTCAGCTCGACCTCGATCGAGAAGGTGCTGAGGTTGGTCGAGTCCGTCAGGTCGAACGAGATCAGGTCGCCATCAGCAAGGTCGCCGGCGGCCGGGGCGATGACGAGCGCGGAGCCCGACAGCGGCGAGGCAAGCGCAACCGACTGGACGCCGTCCGTCGTCGCGGCAACCGATCCGCCGAGGTCGGAGATCAGGACGTTCAGGTTGAAGTTGCCCGAAGCGAGGTTCGCGCCGTTGAACTGGGCCGAGTTGGCGATGGTGTCGATCTGCGCGCGCATCGAGGCGAAGTCAGCCTGCAGGGCGTCGCGCTGGTCGGCGGTGAGGTCGTCAGCCTGGGCGGCGACGGCCTTGGACTTCAGCTTCTGAAGGATCTCGCCGATCGACTTGCCGGCCGCGAGGGCGACGTCGATGGTGGAGTTGGCGCGGTCGATCCCGTCCTTGACGGCGGCTACCGAGGAGACCCTGCTCCTCTGCCCTTCGGCGATCGCGTAGATCGCGCCGTTGTCGCGGGCGCTCGAAATCTTGAGGCCCGTTGAAATCTTGTTCTGAACGCCCTCGAGCTCGTTGTTCGTGAAGTTCAGGTTCTGGAGCGCGACCATGGCGCTGTAGTTCGTATTGACGCTCAGCATGGCTGATGCTCCTGCGCAGACAATCTGTTCATGCCCAATACGGGCTTGGACAGACCATGGGAGTTCAAGTCCCGTGCCAGTCTGTTAAGGTTAACAGCCGATGCAAAATCTCCTTGTTTCAATGGGTCCAGAAGTTAACGGCCGGGCAGATTGCTAACGCCGGACTGAATCGAATTTACCTCCCGGCACGATTTGCCGGGTCCGAACGCGGCTTCAGCTAGGCAAAAACGGCAGAGGGGCGAGGCCTGACCAGGCCCCGCCCCTCCCGATTTGCAGTCACAGCTCGTGGACCCCGGGCCTCACCGCCGGGGGTCGGAAGCCGGTTAGCGGAAGAACGACAGGATCAGCGACGGCGCCTGGTTGGCGATCGAGAGAGCCTGCGCACCGAGCTGCTGCTTGATCTGCAGCGACTGGAGGCGGGCCGATTCCTTCGCCAGGTCAGCGTCGACGAGGTTGCCGATGCCTTGCTCGATGACGTCCGAGAGCGACGACAGGAAGTCGTTCTGGATGTCGAGAGCGGCAGCTTGCGAACCCATGGTCGCGAGCGACTGGTTCAGGCTGGTGATAGCCGTGTCGATGGCGTTCGAAGCCGTCGTCGCGGCAGCCGTGGACACCGAGATGTCCGTGGAGGCCAGCGGGGACAGGATCGAGCCGGTCAGCGAGAAGTCGAAGCCAGACACCTGGAAGGTGTTCGAACCAGCCGACGAAACCGTCGCGGTCGCCACGCCGTCACCCAGGTTGGTGCCGTCCGTGCCGTCCGACGAGATCGCCAGATCGTCGAAGTTCGTGTCGTTGATCAGGTAAGTGAACTGACCAGCGGTGTCGTCGTAGGAGGCCGAAATCTTGCCACCCGAAGAGGAGTTCACGGCTTCAACAAACTGGTCAACCGTCATGCCCGCGGTCAGTTCGACCTCGATCGTGAAGGTGCCGTTGTTCGTGGAATCGGTCAGCGCGAAGGTGATCAGGTCGCCGTCAGCGAGGTCGCCGGTGTTGTCGCCAGCGTCGATGACAAGCGCCGAGCCAGAGATCGGCGTCGTGAGAGCAGCCGTCTGGACGCCATCCGTCGTTGCGGCAACCGATCCGCCGAGGTCCGAAATGAGGACGTTCAGGGACGTGCTGCCAACCGCCAGGTTTGCGCCGTTGAATTGCGCGGCGTTGGCGATGGTGTCGATCTGGGCGCGAAGGCTGGTGAAATCGGCCTGGAGAGCGTCACGCTGGTCGGAGGTGAGGTCGTCAGCCTGGGCGGCCACGGCTTTCGCCTTCAACTTCTGCAGGATCTCGCCAACCGACTTGCCGGCCGCGAGGGCAACGTCGACCACGGATGACGCACGATCGATACCGTCTTTGACGGCGGCGACGGACGACACGCGGGCGCGCTGACCTTCTGCGATCGCGTAAACAGCGCCGTTGTCACGGGCCGAAGCGACCTTGAGGCCGGTCGAAATCCGGTTCTGGACTTCGTTCAGTTCTTTGTTTGTGGAGTTGAGGGATTGCAGCGCGACGGACGCGCCAAAGTTAGAGTTCACGCTAAGCATGACACACGTCTCCGTTCTGGGTCAGAGGCCGATCGTTTTGATCAGCCGTCAGCGCGTTTTGCGCCAACATTCGTCCACATAACCGGAGAGGTCTTAATTAGAGGTGTGTCGCGGTGAAGGAAATTACTACGGAAAGACTAACCAGAACAGATGGTTAGCAGGTGGTTACGACTGCGCTGCGACGGCCAGTGGCGGGGTCGGCGAGAGGCCCTGCATGATCGTGCGATTGATCTCGATAAGGACATCAAAGGACGCGCCGGCGCGCATGACCTGGCTGGAGTGCCGGTCGACGAAAAGGGACAATGAAATGATCTGCGCGCGCAGGGGCGGCGACAACTGATTGCCCTCGGCGGCGCAATCCGCGGCGAGCAGCGACCACAGGCGCCGGTTGGCGGCCAGCGCCTCGGCGCGGCGGCCGACTTCGGTCGATGGCAGACTGGCCGCATCGATCAGACCGCGAGTCGCCTGCGCAAAAGCGCGGTACTCGGTCTGACGCGGGCCTTCAGTCTTCTTCGCCGCGTTCTGGTACGCCTGAATGGACATTGCCCAGCAATCCCTGCTCGTAAGTTAGAAGTTTCCGGCACCGCGTAAGCGCCTTGTAGTAATCGGCTGACATGACCTCGCGGGACAGCGACACGCAGTCCTTGAGGATGTCGGTGGACCTTATCGCGCCCATGAACTCGTTCAGGCGCAAGACGAACTCGTCGTAGAATTTGTTGGCCTCGGAAGGGTCGAGGTACATCATCATGATCGGGAAATAGATCCTGCGGGCCGGGGTGTTCACGTCTTCCGGCTGGATAATGTCCTTCTCGCGCAGGATGGAGGCCTTGTTCTGCAGCAACAGGACCGCGCGGCGGTCGCCGTTCTGCAGGACCGCCCCGTTGACCACGAAGCGTTCGCCCGGCTTGAGCGAGAGTTTGAGCGGCATCCATTCCTCCCGGCCGGGTACATCTCCCCCGGAATCGTGGGGAAGTCTGGACGTGGCCGAACGACCGGTCTAGCCGCCGTTCCTTAAGTTTTGCTTGTGAGGCGGTAACCCGGCCGGAGGGCGGCTTCCCTACCCCGCCCAAATCCGCTCTAACCATACCGTTCGTTCCAACGAGGTTTGCGACATGGCCGACAAGAAGCGTTTCGAGGGGTCTGACCACTATGTGGCGACCGATGACCTCCGGGTGGCGGTGAACGCCGCGATCGCGCTGGAGCGGCCGCTGCTGGTCAAGGGCGAGCCGGGCACGGGCAAGACCATGCTGGCCCTCGAGATCGCCCGGTCGCTGGGCATGCCGATCATCGAGTGGCACATCAAGTCGACCACCAAGGCGCACCAGGGTCTCTACGAGTATGACGCGGTCGCCCGCCTGCGCGATGGCCAGCTCGGCGAGGAGCGCGCGAAGGACATCCGCAACTACATCAAGAAGGGCAAACTCTGGGAAGCCTTCACCGCGAAGGAGCGCCCTGTCCTTCTGATCGACGAGATCGACAAGGCCGACATCGAATTCCCGAACGACCTTCTGCAGGAACTCGATCGCATGGAGTTCTACGTTTACGAGACCGACGAGACGATCAAGGCGAAGGTTCGCCCCGTCGTCATCATCACGTCGAACAACGAGAAGGAACTGCCGGACGCTTTCCTGCGGCGCTGCTTCTTCCACTATATCAAATTCCCGGACGACGTGACGATGAACGCCATCATCGACGTCCACTTCCCGGGCATCAAGAAACGCCTCGTCTCTGAAGCGCTCGCGACGTTCTACAAGATGCGCGATGTGCCGGGCCTGAAGAAGAAGCCGTCGACGAGCGAGCTGCTCGACTGGCTGAAGCTCCTGATGTCGGAAGACGTCGATCCTGAAACGCTGCGCGAGAAAAATCCGAACAAGCTGGTGCCGCCGCTGCATGGCGCGCTGCTGAAGAACGAGCAGGATATCCAGCTGTTCGAACGCCTCGCCTTCCTGGCGCGGCGGGAGAATGGCTGAGGTCAGAATTGAGACCCGGGCCGGAAGGCCCGGGAAATAACGGGGGCGAAGATGAACCTGATGAACATCGTCCGCATCGCCAAGATCGTGGCGCTGCTGGCTTTCGTGATGCCGTGGGTTGCGGTGTCGTGCCAGAATGTCGACGTCGCGACGGCGTCGGGCATCGAGCTGATGCAAGGCAAGATGACGGCGAACCCCGATTTCGAAAAGCAGCTGGGCCAGCGCATGGGCGGGCTCGGCGGGCTCGAGAAGAACTCCGGCGGCAGCGGCGGGATCGACGCTTCGGCATCGACGTCTGATCTGGGCGTAAACTACTTCGCCATCGCCGCGGCGATCGTGATCCTGGCAGGGCTTGGGCTGACGTTTGCCGGCAAGGGCAAGACGGCGGGGCGCAATGCGCTGGTGACGAGCCTTCTGGGACTGGCGCTGGTTTTCGGCACGGTGTGGTGGTGGAAGGACAGCGCCGGGCGCGACATGCAGGAGCAGCAGGGCGGACGCGCTGAAGCAGCATCGCCGTTCGGAGGCGCCGAGGGCAATCCGTTTGGCGGCGGCGGCATGGATGCGATGGGCGCGCAGATGATGAGCAACATGCTGCAGGAGCGGTTTGGCTACTGGCTGGCGCTGATCGCGCTGGGCGTTGGCGCCGGGGCTGCTGGCCTGGTGATGATGGGCGGCGTGCCGGCGACGAAGCCGGAAGGGACGCCGCCAGCGGCTTAGGACGCGCGGGGGCGTACCCGGAAGCTGGGCTTCCGGGGTGGGGTGTTTCGGTTTTCGGACATGAGTTGAGCGGAGGCCCGCGCGGTTGCGCGAAGAGGCCCCCTCC
>DAIRES010000258.1:0-4200 GCA_036795465.1 Hyphomonadaceae bacterium | reverse complement strand
TCAACCCAGAACAGGAATGTCCGCGCCGTCTCCAGCTCGGTCTCGCGCACGAACAGATGCGTCTCCCGCGCAGACCTGCGCCAGTCCACGCGATCCGCCCCGTCCTCGGACGTGTGCCGACGATACTGCCAGAAGTTCTCGCCCGTCCCCGACTTGCGCCGTCCCGCCGAACCCATATGCGCCGCGCTGGCCGCCCGCGCACGCGTGGTCAGCGTGCCCAGATCGCCCGCAAGCGCTGACGCTTCGGCTTTCAGTTGACTAAGTGGCGCCTGTGGCAACGGCTAAGTCCTCGGGCGTTTACGCGGCTTTGGAAGCGAGTTCCTGAATCAGCGAAGAAAGCGTCCCACCCTGTCCCGTCGGATCGTAAGCCAGCGCCATGCGGTGACCCAGCGCCGGCTCAGCCAGCGCCTCGATATCATCCAGCGACGGCGCAAGACGTCCGCGCAGCAACGCACGCGAGCGCGCCGCCAGCATCAACGCCTGACCAGCACGCGGAGACGGACCCCAGTCCACACGCTTCTTCACCTGGGGATGATCCGACTGCTCCGGCCGCGCCGAACGCACCAGCCGCAGGATCGCCTCGAGCACTGTCTCCGGTACCGGCATCCGCCGCACCAGCGACTGAAGCGCGATCAGCTTCTCTGCATTCAGAACGGGGTTCACCGTCTGATCGCCCAGACCAGTCGTCTCGACCAGAATGCGCCGCTCGGTCTCGCTATCCGGATACGTCACATCAACCTTCAGCAGGAAACGATCGAGCTGCGCTTCCGGCAGCGGATACGTGCCTTCCTGTTCGATCGGGTTCTGCGTCGCCAGAACGTGGAACGGCTTGGGCAGGTCATAGCTCGCCCCCGCCACCGTCACATGCCGCTCCTGCATCGCCTGCAGCAGCGCCGATTGCGTACGCGGCGAAGCGCGGTTGATCTCGTCCGCCATCAGCAGCGAGGTGAAGATCGGTCCCTTCACGAACCGGAACGCGCGCCCCGAAGCGCTCTCGTCCAGGATCTCCGAGCCCAGAATATCCGAGGGCATAAGGTCAGGCGTGAACTGCACCCGGCCCCAGTCGAGACCCAGCGCCCGCGCCGTCGTCTCCACCAGCTTGGTCTTGGCCAGACCCGGCGCGCCGATCAGCAGGGCGTGTCCGCCCGCCAGGATCGTCGCCAGCACCAGCTCCACGACGCGTTCCTGTCCGAACACGACCTTGCCGATCTCTGCGCGCACCTGCGCCAGCAGTTGAACGGCGGCGTCCGCCTCCTTCACGATATCCGTGGATGGAGCGTTTGCGGTGGCGGCTTCACTCATGCTGCGCATTTACCTATGTCTGAGGCCAACCCGAACGCCGAGCAGCCCATGTCGAACGCGATAACCCCGAAAACGACCTCGCTTCCGGACCTGATCGCCACCTTGCAGGCGGAAGCGGGTTTGGAAAAGCCCCGTTCCCTGCCTCCCGTACATTTGTGGAACCCACCCAATTGCGGCGACATCGGCCTTGAGATCCGTCGGGACGGATCCTGGTGGCAGAACGGCGTGCGATTCAGCAGGGACAAGCTTGTCCGCCTGTTTTCAACGATACTCAGGAAGGATTCCGACGGATACTGGCTGGTCACCCCTCACGAAAAAGTGGTGGTGAAAGTCGAAGACGCCCCATTCATGGGCGTTCGCGCGGACCGGCATGAATCGAACGGACATCAGGTGATAGTGGTTACGACCAATGTGGGCGATGTCGTGGCGGTCGATGCCGACCATCCGTTGCGCGTGGTCACTGATCGCCAGACAGGCGAGCCCTCCACCTATGTCCTTGTCCGCGGCGGGCTGGAAGCAAGGCTGGCGCGCCCGCCCTATTACGAGCTGGTCGGCTGGTCGGAACCCGACGAAGGCAGCGCATCCAGCATGAGCATAACCTCGTCCGGCGTCCGGTTTCCGATCGGCGAGGCAGCCTGAGCGTGGCGTTTACCACCAAAGCCGATTTCGAAGCTCGCGCGGCGCAGCGCCTTGCCGCCGTCGACGCCGTGTTCGAAACGGCCCTGCGCACCGACTACGACCTCAATCCGGACTGGCCCGCGCCTGCCTCCGGCAGCTTCCGCAAGGCCGCCGTCCTCGTCGGCCTGATCGACCGTGGCGAGGACTACAACGTCCTTCTCACCCTCCGCCCCGAAACCATGAGTAGCCATGCCGGGCAGGTGGCCTTTCCCGGCGGCCGCCTCGAACCGGGCGAAACCCTGCTTCAGGCGGCCCTTCGTGAAGCCCACGAGGAGGTCGGCGTCGATCCGCTCACCGTCCGCCTGCTGGGGCAGGGCGACACCTACCTTACCGGCAGCGGATTCGCGATTTCGCCGTTCGTAGGCATCCTGCCCTCCGATTTCGTGCCCGTGCCCCATACAAGCGAAGTCGCCGACGTCTTCGAGACCCCCCTCAGCTTCCTGATGGACGCCGCAAACCACCAGCGACACGAACGTGAATTCCGGGGGGCCTTGCGCGCCTACTACGCCATGCCCCACAACGGACGCTATATCTGGGGGGCAACCGCCGGAATGTTGAAGTCCCTCTACGACCGGCTCTACGGGAGCATTGATACCTAAGGCATGGCCCAGCGCGTCCTCATCGAACTTCTGTTGTTCCTCATCCCGTTCGCGGTGTTCCTGGTTTACCGGGCCGCCTCGCGCGACATGAAGATCCGTGACCGCTGGCCTCTCACACGCCTCGTCGTCGTCGGCGCGGCCATCGCCATCGCCGCCCTCATCATCACCCCGCTGCTCGAGCCTCGCGAAAGCGACAAGTGTTTCGACCCCGTCCGCTACGACGCTGAAGGCAAGATCGTCGCCCCACGCGAAATCCCCTGCGAGCAGCAGAAGCTCCCCGGCAGCGACATCACCCCCACCACGCCCACGCAGGCGCCCGTCGCCCCGCGCGACACCGGCAGCGGCGGCTGACATGAGCAGGCTGGACCCCCAGCCCTGGATGACGTCCCCCGCAGCGCGCCGCGTGATGGACGCGCTCAATGACGCGCGTCCCGATTGCGCCCGCTTCGTCGGCGGCTGCGTGCGCAACGCGCTGCTCGGTGAACCCGTCGCCGACATCGACATCGCAACCCAGCTCGTGCCCGAGCTGGTTCAGAAGGTGATGATCGCCGCGAAGATCGCCGTTCACCCCACCGGCATCGACCACGGCACGCTCACTGTCGTCGCCGATCACCAGCCCTTCGAAGTCACCAGCCTCCGTCAGGATGTCGAAACCGATGGCCGCCGTGCCGTCGTCGCCTTCACCGACGACTGGTCGCTCGACGCGCAACGCCGCGACTTCCGCATGAACGCGCTCTACGCCAACACCAGCGGCGACGTGTTCGATCCCACCGGCGGCGGCCTCGACGATATCGCCAATCGCCGCATCGTCTTCGTCGGCGATCCCGAAACGCGCATCCGCGAAGACTATCTCCGCATCCTGCGCTTCTTCCGCTTCCAAGCCTGGTATGGCCGCACCGTGCCCGAGGAAGCCGGTCTCGCCGCCTGCGCAAAGCTTCGATCGGGCCTCGACGATATCTCCGCCGAACGCATCTGGACGGAAACCCGCAAGCTGCTCGCCGCGCCGCAACCGCTCGCATCCCTCGACGCCATGGAATCCACTGGCGTCCTCGCTCAGCTCTTTCCGGAAGCCAAAGGCCTCAAGCTTCTCCGCAAGCTTGTCGGCCTCGACATGCGCGAAGGCTTCACGCCCGATCCGATGGTCCGCTTCCTCGCCCTGTTCTGGAAGAGCACGGCGGCGGTGCATGACGTTGCCAACCGCATGAAGATGTCGAACGACGAACGCCACCGCCTCAACTGGGCCGTCCAGCACGACACACCACTCTGGGGCGGCGTCACCGCCCACGAAATCCGCGTAGCCCTCTATCTGTCAGGCGCGCAGACCATCCGCGACCGCCTCATGCTCGAATGGGCGGGGGACGAAAGCCCCGACTGGTCAGAAGTCCTCACACTTGTCGACAACTGGCAGCGCCCCACCATGCCCGTAACCGGCGCCGACCTCCTGCAACGCGGCGCAGCCGAAGGTCCCACCATCGGCGCCTCCCTCCGCAAGCTCGAAACAGCCTGGATCGAAAGCGACTTCACGCTTTCACAATCCGACCTGCTGTCGCTGGTGGAGTAGCGCAACCACACCCACCGCTTGTCATCCCGGAAGCGCGCAGCGCTATCCGGGACCCATTGC
>DAIRES010000257.1:0-4215 GCA_036795465.1 Hyphomonadaceae bacterium | reverse complement strand
CAGAATCCAGCCCTAATTGGACTATATTAACCGCTTCTATGATTCCGATAGTGCGATGATCCTCGTCTGCCCGTCCTGCGATACGCGATACTTCGCCGACGACTCCTCCATCGGTAAGGAGGGGCGTCGCGTGCGTTGCGCTACCTGTGGCCACGCCTGGCACGCAAAACTGCCCGATGAAGAGGGCGAAACGGTCGTCGCCGAGGAAACCGGGCTGACGCGCGAGCAGGTGGAACGCCTGCGCCAGACGGCCGCCGAGAACACCAAGGCGCGAGCCGGCCCGCATGCCGAATTCCGCGCACGCGAGCACGCCAAGCGCAAACGCCATCATGGCCGGGCCGTGACCATCGCCTGGGCGAGCGGATTCGCCTTGTTCGTGCTGGCAGGCGGGGCGGCCGTGCTGTTCCGCAACGAGGTGGCCGAGGCCTTCCCGCGTGCGGCGTCGATCTACAAGCTGGTCGGCCTCGATGTGAACCGTTTCGGGCTGACGTTCGAGAATGTGCAGGCGCGGCGGACATTCGATGGGACGACGCCTGTGCTGACAGTCAGCGGCTCCGTCATCAATGGCAGCGAAGACCGGCTGGATACGCCGCAACTGCGCGTGACGCTGAAAGACGAGGCGGGCAACGCCGTTCAGACATGGACCGACAAGTTCAGCGTGCCCTCGCTCGGGCCGAAAGAGCGGACGGAATTCGCATCGCGCTTTGAGGCGCCTCCGGTCGAGACCTATCGCCTGACGGTCAGTTTCGTACGCGAGGACGGCGAGGAGTCGATCGGCGCCGATACCAATGTCGAGGCGACCAAGGATGGGGCTGCACCCGAGCCCCATGGCGCAGCTTCAGGCGCCAAGCCGGCCGAAGGCAAGGATACGCCAGCCTGGTCTGGCGGCGACGGCGCGGATGAGCATGCTGTGGGTGGGCCAGCCCACGCCGAGCCTGCTGCTGCGCCGGCGCCAGCCGCCGCGACGCCCGCCGGGGAGAGCGACCATCACTGATCTTTCGGTTCCGCCGAATGTCGATGTCCTGCTGAGCGCGGATGAGGTCCACAGGCGGATCGAGGCGCTGGCGGACAAGCTTGCGCCGAAAGTTTCACAGGGCTCATGGACGGCAGTCGTGATCCTGCTGGGCGCAACGCCGTTTGCCGCAGACCTCATGCGCGCCTTTGCGCGGCGCGGGATCGACATGGGGTTCGATGGCCTGTGGCTGGAGAGCTATGCCGATGCGCGCGAGAGTTCGGGGCGCATGCTGGTGCGAGCCGATGTGGCGCGGCCGGTTGAAGGCCGGGGAATCCTGCTGGTGGACGATGTGTTCGACAGCGGGCGGACGATTTCGTTCGCGCGCGATCACATGCTGCACAAGGGCGCGAGCGAGGTTCTGACCTGCGTGTTTGCGCGCAAGCCCGAGGCGGTGACGGAAGGCCTTGATGCTTGGGCGTGGGATGCGCCGCATCGCTATCTGGTCGGCTACGGAATGGATGACGCGGGCAAGATGCGCGGGCTTCCATTCGTGGGCGCGATCAGGGGCGCGTGATTTCAACAGATGTAGGCGGTGAGCACTCCCTCGTGGTTCGCGGGGTGATGAGGGCTGACCACACTTGTCATCCCGGCCGAAGCGAAGCGGAGAGCCGGGATCCATTGATAGGTTATCGTGCTTGCCCGATGGGTCCCGGATAGCGCTACGCGCTTCCGGGATGACAAGCTGCGGGAGTGGTTAGACCTGATGGGCGTACGCTGGGCCTAGAACCGCTCGAGCAAGCGGTTCAGGTATTCCAGCTCTTCGCGGGTGAGGGCGCGGTTGCCGGCGCGGCGACGGATTTCGTCGAGGATTTCGCGCGCTTTCTGGCGGTCCATTTCCTCGGGGATTTTGACGTTGTCGCCATAGCCGCTCTCGCCATTGTTCAGGCGGCCGAGAATATCGCGCTGGTCGCGCTCCTCGCGGGCTTCCGGATCGTTCTCGTCATTGAGGCGTGCGAGTTCGCTGGAGCGGTCCTGCAGGGCTGACATGGCCTGCTGCTGCGCTTCCTTGGCGGCGGCGAAGTCTCCGCGGCGGAGAGCGTCTTCCGCGCGCTTCTGCATCTCGATGGCGTTGCCGAGCAGGCGGCGGGTGCGGTCGGTTTCCTGGCCGTAGCGTGCATCGCCCTGAGCGCCGGGGCGACCGGGCTGGCCGCCGGGGCCGCCGCGATCGGCCTGCTGGCCTTGCCCCTGGCCGGGGCCGGGCGTCTGGCCGGGTTGCTGGCCGGGCTGGTTGCCTTGGCTGCCTTGACCGTTCTGGCCCTGCTGCTGGCCCTGGCCAGGTTGCTGACCCTGACCCTGTTGCTGGCCTTGGCCTTGGCCCTGTTGTTCGCCCTGACCCTGCTGGCCTTGACCTTGTTGGCCCTGACCCTGTTGGCCTTGCCCGTTCTGGCCTTGCTGCTGTGGCTGACCGCCGCCTGAGCGCATCTGCTGTTCGAGGCGTTCGCGGAGCTGGCGCTGCTGGTCGGCGAGCTCCTGGCCTTTCTGGGCGCTATCGCCGTTGCGCTGCGCTTCCTCGGTCTGGTCGTTGAGGTCGCGCTGGTCGTTCATGGCGCGATTGGTGTCCTGCAGCGCGCGGTTCATGGCGCGGTTCATCGGGCCATCCTGCTGCTGCCCCTGGGTGTTCCCGCCACCCATTTGGAGCTGCATATTCTCCATCTTCTCCATCAGCTTCTGCATGTCGCTGAGGAGTTGGCGGGCCTGATCGCGGGCGCCGGTTTCGGCAAGGTCGCGCAGAGCCTGCAGCATGCGGGTGAGCTCGTCGTCGCCCATCTGCTGGCCGCCGCCCTGCATACCGCCTTGCTGCTGGCCGCCATCCTGCGTGACGTTTCCGTTGCGCAGCGCCTCGGCCATCTTGGCGGCGAGATAGTTCTCGATCGCCTGTTCGTACATATCCATCAGGCGCTTGATTTCTTCTTCAGGCGCACCGCGGCGAAGCGCTTCTTCCAGCGCGCGGCGGGCGGCCTCAAGTGCGGCGGAGGCGTCTGCGAGGCTGCCGTATTCGGCGCGCAGGGCTACATCCCAGAGAAGGCTTTCGGCGCTCTCGGCCTCTTCGCGGTCGCGCGCGGAGTCGATGATGGCGTGCGCGTTGCGCAGGCCCATGAAGATCACGGGGTCCTGGAAATAATCCTCGGGACGCCAGGTGATGGCGTCGAGCATCATCACCGAGCGCTTGATCTCTTTCGGGGCCCAGCGGAGGCGCGAGGCAGGCGCGACAGCGAGGGCGTCGTATCCCGTGCCGGCGACGCTGGTGAAATTGTCCTCGCCTTCGGGGACGGTGTATTCCTGCCAGTTGCGCAGCAGGACGGCGCGCGCTTCCTGCGCCATGCGGGCGTTGGGCTGGAGGAAAATCTTCTCGGGCAGGCGGTAAGCGACGGCTTCGCTTTCGGCGACCTGACCGGCGGCGTCCGTCGCGCGCAGCTTCACCTGCAGATCCATGCCTGCCCAGCGATGGCGCACGAGATCTTGGCTGTACTCGCCTTCCTCTTCGGTTGGGGCGAGGGCGACGGTTTCAACGGGCACGAGGTCTTCGATCACGCCTGCGGTGGTCGGAATATCCTTGCGGCCGAAGAAGACGAGTTCGAGTTTGTCGACGCCGTAATCGTCCGCGACCTTGTACTTGAATTCGGTGCGGTCGCCTTCACCAAGCTTGGGCGGTTCAACGAAAGAGACGGCAGGCGTTGCGTCGTCGGTGACGGTGAAGGGGAACGAGGCGCGCGTGCCCCAGTAGCTCACCGCGATGCTCATCGGCTCTTTTACGATGACGCGGGCTTCGTAGGCGTTCTGGATATCCGGCTGCGGGTGCAGCGTGACCGTGCCGCCATCGACGGGCATCACGATGATCTGCGGCGCGCCGGGGCCGATGACGCGCAGGGTTACTTCCGAGCCTTCGGGCGCTTTCGCGCTTTCGCCGCTGGTTAGCACGAAGGGGGCCGAGCCGGTGTAGGCCGGCGGGGTGATCCACGCTTCGATCTTCAGCGTGTGGGCGCCGAACAGGGCGCCGTAATCCGGAAATAGGCCGCGATAGAGACGATCTGGCGCGGCGAAGTTGGCGACTGCGACGCCGACGATGAGCAGCGTCGGCGCGACAATGCGCAGGTAGAGCGGGTCAGCCTGCTTCCAGTGCGGCTGCACGTCGAGCCTGCCGACCTTCGCGGCGAGGGCGGCCATGCGGTCGCGGTGTTCCTGCCAGAGCGTCCAGCCGG
>DAIRES010000256.1:0-4267 GCA_036795465.1 Hyphomonadaceae bacterium | reverse complement strand
ATGGCGGAAGCAGCTGGCCTTTCCGTGCACGTCTTCACGTCGCCGCATCTTATCCGTGTGAACGAGCGCATCCGTGTCGCGGGCAAGCTGGTCGAGGATGATGTGCTGGCGGATGTGCTGGCAGATATCTGGCGACGTACCGAGGGGCTTACCTATTTTGAAGCGCTTACAGCGGCGGCGTTCTGCCTGTTTGCGCATACACCAGCGGATATCTCGATAATTGAAGTGGGCGCCGGCGGCGCGACAGACGCCACCAATGTCATGAGCCATCCGGCTGCTTCGGTGGTGACGCCGATCAGCCGGGATCACGAAGCGATGTTCGGCGTTTCTGGCGTCGCCGCAATTGCGCGTCTGAAGGCGGGGATTTTCCGCGAAGGCGTGCCCGCGATCATTGCTCCGCAACCCGCGATCGCGCTGGGCGTGCTGCGCGAGGAAGCGCGCACTGCTGCGGCTAGCGTGCTGGAAGCAGGCGATGACTGGAAGGCGCGCTGGGAAGGCGATGCATTCGTCTATGAAAGCCGTACGCTGACTGTCCGCGCCCCATGGCTCGGGTTGCGGGGAAGGCATCAGGCGCAGAATGCAGGCGCCGCCTGCGCGACTCTGGAAGCGATCGGCGACAAGAGGATCACTCCGGCGGCGATGGCGGCGGGCCTACGCGAAGTATCGTGGCCTGCGCGACTGCAACGCCTGAAGCCTGGGCCGCTGGCGGGCGATGCAGCGGTATGGATCGACGCAGCCCACAACCCCGGCGGTGCGGAAACACTGGCCGCAGCCATGCGCGCCTCGCGCCAGGAGGGTGAGCGCGCGGCGTTGGTGTTCGCATGTCAGGCCGTGAAGGATGTCGAAGGCGCTCTGGGCGAACTGTTGCCCGTCGCTGACGAACTGGTGATCTGTCCGCTGCCCGACAGTGGCGGGCAGGAAGGCGGTCCCGGAGCCGAGCCAAGGCATGTCGCCGGCATTGCGGCCACGCTTGGCGGCAAGGCGCGGATCGCCGCGAGCCTTGAAGAGGCCGTCCGCATGGCGCGCGAGAGCCGGGCGGAGCGGATATACATCTGCGGCTCGGTCTATCTCTGCGGCGCTGCGCTGGCCGCGAACGGCGAAAGCGTAACCTAAGAGTCGTCTGCTCACGAACGCGTGGCTCTGATCCTGCTCAATCGACAGCACAGGGCGCGCATCGCATAGTCTCGCCATGCGAGTGATGCGGTGGGGCTTTCTGGATCGATTGGCGGCGCTCGTGGCGTTGCTTGCGCTGGCCGCGGCGCCGGGCTGGGCGCAGGCCGTGCCGCCGCCCACGCCATGGGCGCATGAGGCCAGCGATATTGCGCCAGACCCCGCCGTGCGTTTCGGGGCGCTGCCAAACGGCATGCGCTACGCCCTGCTGAAGAACCAGCTGCCGCCGGGCGCTGTCTCAATCCGTATGTCTGTCGATTTCGGATCGCTTGATGAAGCGGAGAATGAAAAAGGCCTCGCCCATTTCATCGAGCACATGGCTTTCAACGGCTCGAAGAATGTCGCCGAAGGCGAGATGGTGCGGACGCTTGAGCGGCTGGGCCTCGCGTTCGGCGCAGACACCAACGCATCGACGGGGCAGGACTTCACGACCTACCAGCTCGAGCTGCCGAACGCGTCGGACCAGCTTCTGGATGAAAGCCTTTTCCTGCTGCGCGAGTTGGCCAGCGAGCTGACATTCAATCCAGAGGCCATTGATCGCGAGCGCGGCGTGGTGCTGTCGGAATGGCGGCGCGGCGATAACTTTCAGCGTCGTCGCAACAAGCAAGAGCTCGATTTCCTGATCCCTGACGCCTACGCGGCCACCCGTATGCCAATCGGCGATGCAGCCGTTCTGGAGACAGCCACGCGCGAGATGATGGTCAGTCTCTATGAACGCTATTACCGACCCGAGCGAACCGTACTGATCCTCGTCGGTGATTTCGATGTCGACGTGCTCGAGAAGAAGATTCTCGACAGGTTTTCCGACTGGGCAGGGCGTGGCGTAGCCGGCAAGACGCCGGACATCGCCTACACGCCAAGGGCGCGCCCCTCCGAAGCTTCGGTGTTCGTCCATAAGGATGGCGGGGATTCCATCAGCGTCTATTCCCTGATGCCGTACACGAATCTGCCCGATACAGGCGCCAACCGGCGCGAAGACAATCTCCTGATGTTCGGCATCGGCGCGATCGGCCGGCGGCTGGCCCCGATGGCCAACGAGGATAATCCGCCCTTCCGCAGCGCCGGGCTGACCACCGGCGACGTCATAGAAGCGGTCGACGTTGGCGGCGCCTCTGTGGTGGTGACGCCCGAGAACTGGAGGGCGGGCTTGCAGCGGCTTGAACAGGAATGGCGCCGCGCCTTGCTCTATGGCTTCACGAAGGACGAGATCAGAAGGCAGGTCGATGCACTGCGGACAAGCCAGAAGAACCAGGTCGAGCGCGAGAAGACGCGCACGACAGGAGCGTTGATCGGGGCGCTGCTGTCGTCGATCCAGAATGAGACCGTGTTCGCGACCCCATCCTCCGGGCTGGCGCGGCTGGAGACCTGGGCGGATCAGGTGACGCCCGAGATGGTCAATGAGCTGTTCCGCAAGCGCATGCCAATGAAAGACCCGCTGTTCTTTGCCGCCTCAACGGTGGAGCGCAACCCGGCGGACATTATTGCGGCGTGGGAGGAAAGCGCGCTGGTCGAGGTGTCGCCGCCGGAGGTGAAGGCGCGCGGCGTATTTGCATACACGAATTTCGGCCGGCCCGGCAAAGTCGTGAAGGATACGCGGTTGGAGGATATCGACACCCGCCTCGTGACATTCGCCAACAATGTACGGCTCAACATCAAGAGAACCACGTTCGCCAGGAATACTGTGCAAGTTTCCGTGCGCGTTGGGCACGGTGATCTCGATCTTCCTGAAACGCCCTTCGGGTTGGCCAATCTCATGGACGCTTTCAGCAATGGCGGCCTTGAGAAGCACTCGATAGACGATCTACGCGCGTTTCTGCAGGGACGGCAGGCGAGCACGCGGTTCAACGCATCCGCGACATCGTTTGGCGGCACCTATGCGACGACTCCAAAGGATCTGGAGCTGCAGCTCCAGTTGACAGCCGCCTATCTCACGCACCCCGGTTATCGTTCCGAAGCTGAACGGCGCTGGCGCGAGTCGCAGGTGTTGAGCTGGCCGCGCCTGGACCAGAATGCGCAGACGGTGTGGTCGGTCAAAGGTGTGCGCGCGCTGGCGTCGGGCGACAAACGCTATGGGCTCGATCCCGACGACGGTGATGCCTGGCGGTCGTTCGTGGAGCTGCGTCACTATCTGACGCCTGTATTGCGGACGGGAGCGATCGAGATTGCCGTGGTGGGCGACCTCGACGAGGCTGAAGTCATCCGGCTTGTCTCCCGAACATTCGGCGCCTTGCCGGCGCGGGCTGTGGCGCCGACGAAATTCAAGTCTGACAAGCCGGTGGTATTCCGGCAGAACAAGACGCCCTTGCTGTTCATGCACGGTGGAGAGGCCAGTCAGGCGCTGGCGCAGGTTTACTGGCCGGTCACTGACGTCGATCCGGATGCCGATCCGCAGACGGCGCGTGTCCTGGGCATGGCGGCCGGTATCATGCGGCTGAAAGTGGTAGCCGAAATTCGCGAGACGCTTGGGGCGACATACTCGCCGACGGCAGGAGCCTCTTTGTCATCTGCCAATCCCGGCTTCGGATACATCAACGCCGGCGCCGAGGTGAAACCGGAAGACGTCGATCGCGTGATCGCCGCTCTGGAGAAGATTGCCGCGCAAATGCGGGCAGGCGAGATCAGTGATGACGAGTTCAACCGCGCGATCACACCCGCACTGGAGGCGCTGCCGCAGAATGCTACGTCAAACGGCTACTGGCTCAGCCTGATCGCGCAGGCGCAGAGCCGCCCCGACCTTCTGGAACGCAACAGGATCCCCGCTGTCGAGGCAAGCCTGAGGGCGGTGACAAAGGCCGATGTCGTTGCGGCGGCCAACCGCTGGCTCACGGACGATGCTCAACAGGAGGCGCGGGTCATGCCGGCTGGGGCGGCGAAGCAATAGTGTAAAAGCAAACGGCCCGGCGTCGGAGGCCGGGCCGTTCGTTTGGTCGGGGAGGAAAACCTTAGACGGTCACCGCGTTGAGCGCTTCTTCGAGCTCTGCGAAGGAAGGCTGGGCTTCGGACGGGATCTGACCACGGCCGATCTCGACGGAAACCTGGGCGGCGTTGCCGTGCAGGTGGGCGACGAGCACGTCCTTGATGATCTTGTAGAACTGGC
>DAIRES010000255.1:0-4269 GCA_036795465.1 Hyphomonadaceae bacterium | reverse complement strand
GATCGCATCCGGGCGATCCTTGCGGCGCGACACCGGCGTGAAGCGGGCGCCCTTCTTCTTGGGCTCCGGCACGTTGGAGTGTTTCAGCGGCGGCATCTGCAGGCTGTAGGTCTTGTCGGCTTCGCCCTTGGCGATTTCTTCGCGGGTCAGTTCGCCCGAGGCGACCGGATCGGCGCCGCGCATGTTCTCGGCGACTTCGCCGTCGGCGATGCCTTTCACTTCCAGCGGGTGGAGTTCGCAGAACTCCGCGATCTGCTCGAAGGTGAGCGTGGTGTTGTCGATCAGCCAGACGGCTGTCGCTTTGGGCATGAGAATCTTAGCCATGTGGGCCTCGGTAGATGCTGAAAACGAAAAACCCGGCGCTAGGGCCGGGTTTCTCGGAATTGTCGAGAAGAAGAAGAAGTCCTGAGCGCTGCTGATATAGTTCAGGTTTTCCGGGTTGTGAACCCGAAATGACGACGCCCTGACGCCTAGAATCAGCGACTTATCAGCCAACCTGCAGAATTATTTTTCCTGCGTGGTCGCTGGACTCCATTTTTGCGTGGGCTGCATCGGCTTCCGCTAGGGTAAACGTGCCGCTGACCAGCGGGCGGAAGCGGCCATCCTTCACCATCGGCCAGACGTTCTCGACCACGCCCCGGGCCAGCATCGCCTTGTAGTCGTCGGTGCGGATGCGCAGGGTCGAGCCCATCACGGAAATCCGTTTCATCATCAGGCGCATGAGGTCGCCCTCGATCTTCGAGCCGTGCAGGAAGGCGATGTAGCAGAGGCGGCCGAGATCCTTGAGGATGGTAAGGTTCTTGTCGAAGTATGGCCGGCCGACCATGTCGAGGATCACATCGACGCCGCCGGCATTGCGCAGCACCTCTTCGAAATCCTCGGTCTTGTAGTTGATGCCACGGGTCGCGCCGAGCTTCTCGCACAGGCGGCATTTCTCTTCGGCGCCGGCGGTCGCATAGACCGTTGCGCCCCAGGCCTTGGCGATCTGGATGGCCGTTGTGCCGATGCCGCTTGCCCCGCCATGGATCAGCAGGGTTTCACCCGGCTTCAGCTTTCCCATCTCGAACACGTTGTTCCAGACGGTCAGCACGGTTTCGGGGAGGCCGGCGGCCTCTTCGTAGCTGAGCGGTTCGGGGATCGGCATGGCCGAACCTTCGTGGGCGAGGGCGTACTGGGCGTAACCGCCGCCGGGCACCAGTGCGCAGACCTTCTCGCCGCCCTTCCAGCGCGTGACGCCGGGGCCGACGGCCTCGATATCGCCAGCGACCTCAAGGCCAAGCGTTTCAGGCGCGCCGGGAGGCGGCGGATACTTGCCCGCGCGCTGCACGAGGTCGGGACGATTTACGCCTGCCGCGCGCACCCGGATGAGCACCTGGCCCGGACCGGGCGAGGGCTTTTCGATCTCGTGGAGCGTGAGCGGCTGTCCCACCACGGACTTCACCGCGGTTATCATCGGTTTGGACATTTGGCGCATCCCGGGTTTTAATCATGAAGAGGGGCTGCGGCTTCTTGGGCGTGTGCAGGGCACATGGTCAAGAAGGGGAAGGATACAGGCAGGTCAGAACCGAGGAGTTGCGGCCATGACATTCGATGAAGAGCCCATCAGAACGGCAATGAAACGCGCGCTGGACGACATGTCGATCCAGGAGCTGAAGGAGCGGATCGAGGCCCTGAAGGGCGATATATCGGCCTGCGAGGCCATGATCGTGAAGAAGGAGGCGACCAGGAAGGCTGCGGAGGCGGCCTTCTTCAAGTCCTGACAAAACGCCTGCGACACTGATGCCTCATAAAACGGCAAGGGTCTTGCGTGATACCGGAACGAACCAAGGGGTTACCGTTCATAAGGGTTATGCAAGGTCTCAGGCCGAGACTGCTCGCCGGACGGTTGTATATTTGAGGTTATGATGCGCGACGCGATGCAATCCACCGACCCAATGCGCGACGACTGGAAGCGCCGGGTGGTGGAATTTGCCGGCTCCGAGATGTTCGACCGCCTGTTCAAGGAGGGCATGGCCCTCGTTGAGGAAGCCGCGACCTATCTCGATGGTCCCGGCCGCGCGGACAGCCGCAAGCTCAACCGCGAACTCGCACTGGTTTACGCCGCCGAAAGCATGGAAGTGACGACGCGCCTGATGCAGGCCGCCTCGTGGCTGGTCGTGCAGCGCGCCGTTCGCGAGAAGGACATGAAGGTCGAGGAAGCGGGCGACGAGAAGTATCGCATCTCCAAGCCCGGCGAGCCGCACCCGTGCGACCGCGCCGTGATGCCTGCCCCGCTGATGGCGCTGGTTGACCGCTCGCGCGCGCTTTACGAGCGCGTCTATCGCTTCGACTCGACGCTGTTCTCCGAAAGTCCCCCGCCGGCCGAGAACCCCGTGATGAAGCAGATCGACCGTCTGCGTCAGGCAGCCGAAGGCGGCGCGTTTGATCCGCTGTCGGTCTGGCGGCGCTAGCTCTCCCGATTTTCCCGCAAGGCTACGCGGCCCGCCCGCCGGCATGATCGATGGTGGACAGCGGCGCTTGTTCGTCGCCTGATCACGCCGGGAATCATGACGGGAGGGGCACTCGATGCTGCGTTACCGGAAGCGCGACATGGCGCTGGCGATCGGATCATCGACACTGGCGGGCTATGTCGATGCCATTGGCTTTCTGAGCCTTGGGGGGTTCTTCGTTTCTTTCATGAGCGGCAACTCCACGCGCCTCGCAGTCGGCATCGCAGGCGTTGCGGCCGAAGCGCTGATCGCTGGGCGCCTGATCGGCTGCTTCCTGGTTGGCGTCATTCTCGGAAGCCTCATCGGACGTGCGGCGAAGGCAAAGCGTCCGCCGGCAGTCCTGGCTCTGGTCGCCGTGATGCTGGCATCAGCGGCAGCCTCGGCGGGGGCTGGCGCTGCGGATATCGCCATGCTGCTGGTCGCGGCGGCGATGGGCGCAGAAAACACAACGTTTGAAAGGGACGGCGAGGTTGCGATCGGCCTGACCTACATGACCGGCGCGCTGGTGAAGCTGGGGCAACGCATTGCCGGAGCGCTGACCGGCGGCCCGAAATTCGCCTGGCTTCCCTATCTCGGGCTCTGGCTCGGGCTCGTCACAGGCGCGGTGACGGGCGCGCTGGCATGGCCCGTCATCGGTCTTGCCGGACTGTGGCTTGCTGCGCTGGCCGCGCTGGCGCTGTCGATCGCGGCGTGGATCATCACACGCCCGCGCCTCTCAACACCTGCTGGCTGAAAAGCAGAAAGCCCGCCGTTTCCGGCGGGCCTCCCCAGTGTCTCGATTGCCCGATCCAATCAGGTGGATTTGACGAAGCCTTTGAACTTGTCCTTGAAGCGCGACAGACGGCCGCCGCGGTCGAGAACCTGCGCTGCGCCGCCGGTCCATGCCGGGTGCGATTTCGGGTCGATGTCGAGCGACAGCTTGTCGCCGGCTTTGCCCATGCAGGAGCGCGTCTGATACTCGGTCCCGTCCGTCATCACGACCGTGATGAAGTGGTAATCGGGATGGCCTTCTTTTTTCATCGGAAGTCTCTGTCGCGTCTATCGAAGGGTCCCGAAAGCGTTAACGCCGGGAGCCTTGCTGAATTCGGGAGCGGGGCTCATACCCGAACGCGGCCGGGCTGGCAAGCTGGCGGGTCATACACTCGGAAACCGGGGTTTTAGAGGGCGGAATGAGCGACGGAAACAGCCAATCCAGCACTTCTGGCGGCGCAAGCTTCGACCGCACGGCCGGCGCCCAGCGCTGGGGCGAGGGCGGGCCGGAGCGGGAGAAGTCGCGTTCGCTGGGGCCGTTGCTGAAGCTGGCGCCCTATGTGAAGCGGCAGAGAACCACCGCGATCATGGGCATAGTCTTCCTGTTTCTTGCGGCCGTTCTGAACCTTGCGATCACCTTCCCGGTGCAGTGGCTGGGCAATAACGCGTTTCAGAGTTTTGACCCCGGCCTGATCAATGCGGGCTTCGGCGCGATGATCGGCATTGCGCTGGCGCTCGGCGTCGCCTCGGCCGTGCGCTTCTATTTCTTCTCGCGCTTTGGCGAGCGTCTGGCTGCTGATCTGCGCGGCGATGTCTATGCGCGGCTGATGTCGCTCTCGCCCGCCTACTTCTCGAAGCTGAAGACGGGGGAGGCGGTGTCCCGCCTGACAGCCGACATCACGCTGATCGAGACTTTCTTCGGCTCCACTTTCTCGATGGCGGTGCGCTCCACCGTTACGTCCATCGGCGCGCTGATCCTGATGTTCATCACGTCATGGAAGCTGACCGGCATCCTGTTCGTGCTGGCGCC
>DAIRES010000254.1:1928-4270 GCA_036795465.1 Hyphomonadaceae bacterium | reverse complement strand
GTCACCACCGACCTCCGCCTCAACGAGCCGCGCTTCGCTTCGCTGCCGAACATCATGAAGGCGAAGAAGAAGCCGATCGACACCAAGTCGCCCGCTGACTACGGCGTCGACATCACGCCGCGTCTGTCGGTCGTGAAAGTCACCGAGCCCAAGAAGCGCGAAGCCGGCGAGAAAGTTGCCGATGTCGATGCGCTCATCGCCAAACTCAAGTCCGTGGGAGCCATCTGATCATGGCCGTTCTCGTTCTCGCTGAACACAGCAACGTCGCGCTGAATGACGTGACCGCCAAGACGGTCGCTGCCGCCAAGGCTTTCGGCGGTGACGTCGATGTGCTCGTCGCCGGCCACAATGCCGGCGCCGCCGCCCAGGCTGCCGCGAAACTCTCTGGCGTCCGCAAGGTCCTGCACGCCGAAGGCGAAGCCTTCAGCCATGCCCTCGCTGAAGCCGTCGAAGCGCTCGTTGTTCCGCTGATGTCGGGCTACGACGCCTTCTTCGCCCCGGCCACCGCCACGGGCAAGAACGTCGCCCCGCGCGTCGCCGCCAAGCTCGACGTGATGCAGGTCTCCGAAATCACGAAAGTGATCGACGCCTCGACCTTCGAACGTCCGATCTACGCCGGCAACGCTATCATGACGGTGAAGTCGTCCGACGCGAAGAAAGTCATCACCGTCCGCGGCACGGCCTTCCAGGCTGTTGACGCTTCGGGTTCGGCCTCGATCGAAACGATCGCCGCCCCGGCCGGCCCGTTCAAATCCGCTTTCGTCTCGGAAGAGATCTCGAAGTCGGATCGTCCCGAACTCGCCTCGGCCAAGCGCGTCGTCTCCGGCGGCCGCGCCCTGGCTTCGGCTGAACAGTTCAACCAGTACATCCTGCCCCTCGCCGACAAGCTCGGCGCTGGCGTCGGCGCCTCGCGCGCCGCGGTGGATGCCGGCTACGCCCCGAACGACTACCAGGTCGGCCAGACCGGCAAGGTCGTCGCCCCGGAACTCTACGTCGCCATCGGCATCTCGGGCGCCATCCAGCACCTCGCCGGCATGAAGGACTCGAAGATCATCGTCGCCATCAACAAGGACGAAGAAGCCCCGATCTTCCAGATCGCGGACTACGCCCTCGTCGGCGACCTCTTCAAGATCGTCCCGGAACTCACCTCGAAGCTCTGATCCGGGAGCGCCGGGCGCCTGCCCGGCACTCGAGCAAGCGTACCCCCATTTGCGAAGGCCCGCCCCAAAGGCGGGCCTTCTGCATTTGCAGACTCCCCCATCGCATCCGGCCGCAAAACCGCAGCCTCCTTTCTCTCCCACTCATACAGGCCTAGGGTCCCCTGATTCGCACAAACTCACCGGGGACCATCATGCTCAAGCCGCTTTGCCTTCTCGCGTCTGCTCTCTTCCTCACAGCCTGCACCTCCACGCCTGAAGCCGGTCACGGCGGAATGGCCGGCATGGCCGGCATGGAGCATCACGCAGGCATGAGCGCCGAACAGCACAAGGCCCACATGGCCGAAGTGCGCGCCCCCGTGAACCTCATCCTGCTCTACAAGCTGAAGGACGGCGTGAAGCCCGCTGACTTCGAAGCCTGGGTCCGCTCCACCGACTATCCCGGCATGCGCAGCCTGAAGCGCGTCGCTGACTTCCGCACCCATCGCGTCGAACGCCCACTGATGGGCGCCGACAAGCCCACCGTCCAGTACATCGAAACCTTCTCCATCGCAGACCTCGACGGCTTCATGAAGGAAGACATGGCCGGTCAGACCGTGCAGAGCGTCATGGGCGCCTTCATGGGCTTCGCCGAAGCGCCCCAGTTCCTCATCGTGTCCGAGATCAAATAACGCCCGCGCGCTTGAATTATACTGCCCGGCGAAGGCCCGCCCCCCACAGGCGGGCCTTTAGCTTTTCCTTGAGTGAAATGGACTCCCTGAACCGTCAGGCATAGGCTCCCGACAGGGACATCAGGGGAGACACCAATGCCAACCACGGGACTCATCGTCGGCGACAACTGGCTCGCCATCGCCGCGGCCGCCATCGCCTTCTACGCCGTCGGCTTCATCATCTACGGCGCCGTCTTCTCGAAGCTCTGGATGCAGCTGTCCGGCTTCACGAAAGAACAACTCGCGCCGCACGCATGGAAGATGGCCGTCTCGCCCATCATGCCGATCCTCACCGCGATCGGCCTCGCCATCATCCTGAAGCTCGCCCACGTCGACAATCTCGCGACGGGCCTCGTCGTCACCTTCCAGATCTGGTTCTTCATCGTGCTGTCGACGCGCCTGTATTCCTTCGTTTATAGCCCGGCCTGCTGGTGATGGACACGATCCACCTCCTGCTCGGCACAATGGCAGCCGG
>DAIRES010000254.1:0-1828 GCA_036795465.1 Hyphomonadaceae bacterium | reverse complement strand
TCCACCGATCCCCGCGCAGGCGAAGCCGAATTCCGCGCGCTGTACAAAGAGCTGATCGAAACCAACACCACGCTCTCCGTCGGCTCCTGCACGCTGGCGTCCGAGCGCATGAAGGCCCGCCTCCTCGCCGCCGGCTATCCGGAAAGCGACCTCCACATCCTGGTGAACCCCAAGCCCAACCGTCCGCAGGACGGCAACCTCGTCGCCATCCTTCCCGGCTCTGATCCATCGAAGAAAGCCATCCTCCTGATGGCCCACATCGATGTGGTCGAAGCCAGGCGCGAAGACTGGGTGCGCGACCCCTTCAAGCTCACAGAGGAAGGCGGCTTCTTCTATGCCCGCGGCGCCAGCGACGATAAAAGCATGGCCGCGATCTTCACGGACTCGATGATCCGCTTCAAGCGCGAGGGCTACAAACCCGCGCGCACGATCAAGCTGATGCTCAACTGCGGCGAGGAAAGCCCCAACGAATTCGTCGGCGCGCAATACATGGTGCAGCAACACCTCGATCTCATCAGCGCCGAGTTCGCCCTCAACGAAGGCGCAGGCGGCCGCATCGATCCTGAAACCGGCAAATACGTGTTCAACGGCGTCCAGGCCGGCGAAAAACTCTACCAGGATTTCACGATCGAGATCACCAACCCCGGCGGCCACTCCTCCCGCCCCGTTCCCGATAACGCGATCTACCGCCTCGGCGCCGCCCTGCAGAAGATCGAAGCCATCCAGTTCCCAATCGAGTTCAACGACGCCACGCGCGGCTTCTTCCGCCGCATGGGCGAGCTCACGCCCGGCCAGGAAGGCAAGGACATGCGCGACGCCGCCGATGGCGAGAACGCAACCGCCATCCGCCGTCTGATGCTCAACCCCGGCTACAACGCGCTCTTCCACACGACCTGCGTCGCCACCCAGCTCAACGCCGGCCATGCGCCCAACGCGCTGCCGCAACGCGCCACGGCCAACGTCAACTGCCGCATCTTCCCCGGCCGCACGCAGGAAGAAATCCGCCAGCAGCTCGTCACCGCGATCAACGACTCCGACGTGAAGGTCACGATGCAGTCCGACCCGGAAACACCCGGCGCCCCGCCGCGCCTCACGCCGGAAATCCTCGGCCCGATCGAGAAGATCACCGAACAGGTTTTCCCCGGCGTGCCCGTTGTCCCCGCCATGGCCACCGGCGCCACCGATGGCCGTTTCACCACCCCGGCCGGCATCCCCACCTACGGCGTCTCCGGCATCTTCGCTGACGCCGCCACCAGCGGCACCCATGGCCTGAACGAGCGTGTCGGCGTCAAGCAACTCTATGACGGCCGCGTGTTCCTCCACCTGCTGGTGAAAGAATACGCCGGCGGAAAATAGCGGTCGCGCTGTTCATCTTCCCCCGTAAACGGGGGAAGAATGACCTCATCCTTAGGCCCACCCGAACTGCTTCAACAGCAGAACGCCGCCTGCCGCCGAAACACCGGAAAGCACCGCGCCCCAAACCAGATCGACAATCACCATCGGCAGCGGCCAGTTCCGGAGCGTCGCCAGATTGGTCAGGTCATACGTCCCATATGCCACCAGCCCGAAGAACGCGCCGACGCCCAGCGCCCGCATCCAGTCACCGTCCACCAGTGAAGGCTGCACCGCAAAGAATCCCAGCCCCGCCGCATACAGCAGGTAAAACAGGATCGCCGGCACAGGCATGATCTGCTCGCGCATCAATGGCCCCAGCTGCCGCGCCAACCATCCCTTCGCGATGACGCCCAGCCACAGCAGATCCAGCACCGCAAGGATAAGCCCCGCCGCCGCCGCGCTCTTGAGAATATCCATGGAAAGCTCCTGTCCC
>DAIRES010000253.1:0-4273 GCA_036795465.1 Hyphomonadaceae bacterium | reverse complement strand
ACCGACCACTACCGATGCATCGACAACGCACGCCGCGCTGTCCGCGCAGGCAATCCCGCCGAAGCCGAACGATGGCTCCGCATCGCAGACCATCTCCTGTCGCTTCAGGAACGAAGGAACCGACTGCACCCCAGCGCCACCGCAGCAACAGGCCCCGTCATGCTCGACCCAAGGGGCTTTTCGCCCGGCGGCACCCCCAACTGGGTTCTCAACCAGCAAAGGGTGGAACGCAGCCGGGACGGCCAACGGAACCCGCCGGCCCCGCCCAGAACCAGCCCGGAGCCCGGCTCCTGACGCCCGGCCGATGTTTCACGTGAAACATCGGCCAAGCCGCGCGCTCACTTCCCGACGCAGAACTGGGAGAAAATCCGGTCCAGCAGGTCCTCGGCATCGATGGAGCCCGTAATCCGCCCCAGAGCCCTTGCCGCCAGCCGCAGGTCTTCCGACACCAGCTCGGCCCCGATCCCGATCCTGGCGGCTTCCAGGGCCCGCTCAACGGCCGCCAGAGCCTCTTCCACAAGGTCCCGATGCCTTGCCCGCGTAACAAGCGGCGCCTCGTCAGCGTCCAGACGCTCGCGAACGACCTGCGCCAGCCGCCTTTCCAGCCCGTCCAGACCCGCTCCGGTCTGGGCCGAGACCACAAATACGTCCTCCGACCCCGCCAGAGGGGGGGCAGAGCCGATCAGATCGGCCTTGTTCAGCACTGTCAGGTCGCCGGGCCGCACATCCCCCAAACGCGAACGCGTCGGCCCGCCCGATGTTTCACGTGAAACATCGCCGTCCGAGGCGTCCGACACCCAGATCCGCAGATCGGCTTCTTCGGCGCGGGCCAGCGCCCGGCGCACGCCCTCCGCCTCGATGGCGTCCGAAGCCTCGCGCAGCCCCGCCGTATCCGCCACCCAGACCGGATACCCGGCCAGCACCAGCCGGACCTCAACCACGTCCCGGGTCGTTCCCGCAATCGGGGAAACAATCGCCGCCTCGCGTCGCGCCAGGCGATTCATCAGGCTGGATTTTCCGGCGTTCGGCGGCCCCAGAATGGCGATCCGGAACCCCTCCCGAACCGACTTTAACCGTCCCGCATCCCCGAGGGCCGCTTCCAGATCGGCTGCCAGGGCCTCGATCGGCTCGAGCGCAGTAAGGTTGATTTCCCCCGGAATGTCCGCCTCGTCCGGAAAGTCGATCGAGGCCTCGAGGGCGGCCATGGCCGACATCAGGAGACCCCGCCACCCCTCGAAACTCCGGGCGGCCTCGCCTTGGTAAAGCCGTCCCGCCTGCCGCCTCTGGCCATCCGTCTCGGCATCGATCAGGTCGGCGATCGCCTCGGCCTGCGTCAGGTCCATCCGGCCGGCGTCGAATGCCCGGCGCGTGAACTCGCCCGGGTCCGCGATCCGGCACAGCCGGGATTTCACCGCCGAGGCGAGTACCGCCTCGATGATCGCCGGCCCGCCATGGACGTGGAATTCGACCACATCCTCGCCAGTGTAGGAGTTGGGCCCCGGCATCCAGAGCACCACGGCCTCGTCGATGAATTCGCCGGCCTCGTCGTGCAGCTCCCTGACCGCCGCCATACGGGGGTCAGGGGCCTTCCGTTTCGAAAAATGGCCGAGAACACCCGCCGCAGCGGGTCCGGACACCCGCACTACCGCCACACCGGCCCGGCCCGACCCCGATGCCAGCGCGATAATGGTGTCGGTAGTGCCGCGCATTCCGGCCATGAGTCCTCGGGTAGGGCCGCCGCGATCTGCTTGTTCGGGCGTGCGCGAGCACTACAACCCACCCAGCCAACAATCCAGAACCGGAGTTCGCCATGGGCCGCCGCGTGACCATTCAGGGCAAGGACGGATCGTTCAGCGCCTATGTGGCCGACGGTAAGACCCGGGATGGCCCGGCCATCGTCGTCATCCAGGAGATCTTCGGCGTGAACCGGGTGATGCGCGACATCGCCGATAGCCTCGCCGAAGAGGGCTATACCGCGGTCGTACCGGACCTCTTCTGGCGCATCGAACGCGGCATCGACATCACCGACCAGACCGATGCGGAGTGGGAGAAAGCGTTCTCCTACTTCAAGGCGTTCAACGTCGACAAAGGCGTCGAAGATATCGCCGCCACGATCGCCTGGATGCGTGCACAGGGCCATCGGAAGGTCGGGGCGGAGGGCTACTGCCTCGGCGGATTGCTGGCCTATCTGACGGGCACGCGCACCGATATCGACGCCACGGTCGGGTATTACGGCGTCGGCATCGACAACTATCTGGGCGAGGCTGCGAAGGCGAAGAAGCCGGTGCTGCTCCACATCGCGGAGGAGGACGGCTTCGTCTCGAAGGACAGCCAGGCGAAGATGAAAGCCGGCCTCACCAACCCGAACTACCAGCTCTACTCATATCCCGGCCGCGACCACGCTTTCGCCCGCGATGGCGGCAAGCACTACCATCGCGGCGACGCCAACAAGGCGAACGACCGGACGATGGACTTCTTCGGCAAGCATCTCCGCTAGGAACTACCCTCCCCGAACCCCTCGGTAGGACCGGTAGGGCCTCGCGCTTTTTAACCCCCGGGTAACGGTCATACCGCTTTTCACCCCCGCCAGACGGGGCAGGGGAGGGGGTGATCGGCAGGCGTCAGAGACGATAGTTGAAGCTCACGCTTACCCGCGAACTCGCGGCGCGGTTCGGCGGCACTTCATGGCGCAGCCAGCTCTCCCAGAGCAGGAGGTCGCCGGCCTTCGGCGCGACATAGACAAACCGCCGATGCTCTTCATCCGCATCTTCGCGCGGCGCGGGAGCGGCCATCATCATCGGCAGCCGCGGGTCCTCGAACTTCAAAGACGATGCGCCGTCCGGCACGCGCACATAATAGGTGCCCGACAGAACGCAGTGCGGATGGATATGCCCGGTGTGCGATCCGCCGGGCTCGAGCACATTCACCCAGATGTTATCCAGCTTCAGCCGTTTCCCTCGCAGGTCCATCTGCAGCTGTCCGGCGAAGGCTTCGACATGCGGCTTCATCACCCGCACGAGCTGCTCGAAACACGTCGCCCGCTGCGGCAGGTCGTCGAGCGAGGCGTAGGACGTGTAGCCCTGATAGCCATGCTCCTTGCACCAGGCGCGGCCGGCCTTGTCCTCCTTCGCCAGCATCTTCGCGGCGTCCAGCAGATCGGCATTCAGCTCACCGATGCCGGCCAGCGGCGCGCGGTAGAGTTCGGTGACGAAGAGACGGTTCGTTGTCATGGTCGCCCAGCTAGCACAGCCCTTCGCAAATGCCGCTAGCCCTCTCGCGAGAGGGGAGGCGGCTCGCGCGCCGGCGTGACAAAAACTTCAGCGCCCACGACCCTTGTCGTCCTTCAGAGCATGCGCATCTGCACTGGTGAGGTCGAGGCCATAGACCTCGCGCAATTGCGCCACCACCCGCAGCGTCTCTTTCGAGAACGGCGTCTTGTTGTCGAAGGCGTGCAGCATCACGCCCTCGACCAGTTCTCCGAGGCTCATGTTCCTGTAGTCAGCCAGGGCGCGCAAAACTTTCAGCACCGGCGTGGAAATCCGCACACCCGTTTGCGTGCGTTCTGTTTCGTAGTCGGCCATCTATTTCTACCTTGGTACCAAGTTACCATTCGTGTTTGGAGTTTGGTAACTCACCGCGACGATAGTCGGCTTGTGGGCGGAAGAAAAGGACAGCGGAAAAGAGAAACGACTCGAGAGCGTGCAAACCTACGAGCAGGCGTAAATCCCGGTTTGGCGGCCGGAAAGCGGAGTTCAGAATGCGGAGCGGGCGAACATTGTCGATCAGCGAACTGAGGGAGAGATTGGGCGTGGCGGAGATGGAGCCGCCGGCGCCGAGGCCAGAGACGCCGAAAGAGCCAGGTCCCAGGCCACGCATCGTGTGGCGGCGCGAGGAGAGCGCGCGGACGGCAGAGCCGATGATGGAATGAGCTAGAAAAGCAAAACCCCGCCCCCTGACGAGAGGGCGGGGTTTTTCATTGGGGTTACAGCGGTAGGGCCGGGTAGGGCCTAGTTGT
The DNA here is from genome assembly GCA_036795465.1 of Hyphomonadaceae bacterium. GTDB lineage: Bacteria > Pseudomonadota > Alphaproteobacteria > Caulobacterales > Hyphomonadaceae > UBA7672. The sequence continues at coordinate 258 of DAIRES010000253.1, read as the reverse complement.
TCATCGCCTGGAAGAACTCGCTGTTCGTCTTGGTCTGCTTGATCTTGTCGAGCAGGAACTCGATCGCATCTTGCGCGCCCATCGGGTTGAGGATGCGGCGCAGGATATAGATCTTCTGCAGTTCCTTCGGATCGGTGAGCAATTCCTCTTTCCGCGTGCCCGACTTGAGAATGTCGATCGCCGGGAAGATGCGTTTGTCGGAGACCTTGCGGTCGAGGATGATCTCGGAGTTACCCGTACCTTTGAATTCCTCGAAGA
>DAIRES010000052.1:0-20508 GCA_036795465.1 Hyphomonadaceae bacterium | reverse complement strand
TCACCTGGATCACCCAGCCGCTGCCCAACGGCGCGACGCTGATCGCCTTCATGGATGTCACCGCCGCCCGCAAGGTGGAGATGGCGCTCAAGGACAAGAACGAAGCGCTACAGGCCGCCGACAAGCTCAAGAACGAGTTCGTGCAGAACGTCTCGTACCAGCTGCGCTCACCCCTTACGACCATCCTCGGCTACGCCGAACTGCTCGAGTCGGAACGCCCCGGCGCCCTCACCGACAAGCAGCGCACGCAGGTCGTCTCGATCCTGTCCGCCGCCGACCACCTGTCGAAAGTTATCTCGAACATCCTCGACCTCGCCATGATCGAGGCCGGCCGGATGGAGCTGGAACTGTCGCAATTCTCTCTGCGCGGCGCCATCGAGGACGCGGTCGATCTTGTCGTCACCACGGCCGAGAACACGAAAGTGCGCGTCGAGATCCTGTGCGATGATCGCATCGGCAACATCCACGCCGACGAACGCCGCATCAAGCAGGTGCTGTTCAACCTGCTTACCAACGCCCTGCGCTTCACCGGCGCCGGCGGCCACATCAAAATCGAAGCCTCGAAGCCGGTTCCCAGCGAGAACATCATCCGCCTCGCCGTGTCCGACAACGGCAAGGGTATCGCGCCGGAACGCCAGTCGTCTGTCTTCGACTCGTTCACCTCGGGCGACACCCGCGGCGCCGGCCTCGGCCTCGCCCTCGTGCGCTCCTTCGTCGAACTGCACGGCGGCGACGTGAAGATGAAATCCACGCCCGGCGCCGGCACCTCGGTCATCTGCCACCTCCCCGAGATGGCCGCCCCGAAGGGCCCGCGCGTCGAACTCGAACTCAGCCGCGAAACGGTTGCGGCGAGCTAGGGACGTCTCCGCTTGCATGGCGGCTACGCCGGCTCACCGCTTGCGCGCCTGCGCCCTGCCCATCAGCCAGGCTGCGAGCGCGAGTACCAGCATGGCGATTCCGAACACGGCGCCTGCGATGGCCACGAGGCTGGGCGCCGAAACCACGCCATCGTCCACATCGTTCGGAGCCAGCACGAAGCCAAGCGCGGCAATCGCGAACATGACAGGCGCGCCGATCAGCCCGAACCGCATGCGGCTCCGGTAGAAGTTTGGATTGACGATAACCTCGCCCGCACACACACCCTGGAAGTGCTCAAGAACCCTGGCCACATCGGCGCCGGCGCGAAGGGCAACGGGTATGCGCAACTCGCCGGCCATTGTGCGGGTGCTGAACCGGTTCGCATATGTCGACAAAGTTCGGAAGGCGATCACCGGCGGACCTTCGATAATCATCCGCACGCCGGTGAACCTGAAAAATCCTGTGGTGGTGAGCGCGAAGTAAGTGTCGCCCACCAGAACGGCGTCCGGCACGAATACCACCTCGATGCCTGAAGACGGCATCTCTCGCGGCGGCGTCCAGTCGTTCAGCGACTCGATCCCGCGTGCGTTGTGAGCTTTCTCGCTCGCTGCGAACTCGCCGAGTTCCGCCGCGGTAACGGTCCAGCGCGCGATCTGCCTCTCGCCCCGGCGCATCGCCGCGATCACCCGCACGCCTCGCCAGAAATTGAAGATCAGGAAGGGCGCGAGTATGGCCGGCAAAAGCGCAAGCCCGATCATCAGGCCGGAGCCGGCCGTTTCCTTCCCCGCCACATTCATCTCGATCACGCCCCACGCGACCGAACCCCACGCCACAAGTGTAACCGCCACGCAGATCAGCATGCTGCGTTGAGGATTGCGAATGCCAGCGCTGAACATCTCGCCCCCCTCACTGCACCGGCAGCGCTTTCCCGATTGAAGCAGGATGTCGCCGATGAATCCAGACAGCGTTGACGCCGCCCCGCTTACAGGCGCACACCTCCGCCACGGGAGGACTTCACAATGAAAAACCGCCTTCGCCTGACTACCGCCGCCGTCATCGCCCTCACGCTCTCGGCGCCTGCCTTCGCGCAAAAGCCCATCACCAAGCCGCCAGTCGCCTCCATCCTGACATGGACGCAGAAGCAGCAGCTCGAACGCTATCCCAATATCGAAAGCGTCTATGCCGTCGCCACCATCAAGAAGGGCGACAAGGTCCACGAGCTGCCCGCCGGCGCGTCCATCGACCCGAAAGTGAAGGTAGGATCGAAGACCTCCACCGTCGACGCCTTCATGAAGGACAACCGCGTCACCGGCCTGATCGCCATCAAGGATGGCAAGGTCGTCCTCGAGAAATACGCCCTCGGCCGCAAGCCGACGGATCGCTGGACGTCATTCTCCGTCGCCAAGTCCGTCACCGCTACGCTGATCGGCGCCGCCGTGAAGGACGGTTACATCACATCGATCTACGATCCCGTCACCAAATACATCCCCGAGCTGGAAGGCTCCGCCTATGACGGCGTCAGCCTCCGCCGTCTCATGACGATGACCACCGGCGTCAAATGGAACGAAGACTACGCCGACCCGAAATCAGATGTCGCCCGCGCCGGCACTGCGGATTGGAAGGGCGGCGTCAACCCGCTCGTCGCCTACATGAGCAAGCTCAAGCGCGAGACGGCGCCGGGCGCGAAATGGGCCTACAAGACCGGCGAGACAGATCTCGCCGGCATCGCTCTCGGCCGCGCGCTCGCCGGCAAGGGCCTCGCGCAATACGCCTCCGAAAAACTCTGGGCGCCCTATGGCATGGAGCAGGACGCAATCTGGATGGTCGACAAGGCCGGCCATGAACGCGGCGGCTGCTGCATGTCGATGACGCTCCGCGACTACGCCCGCATCGGCCTCTTCATGCTCGGCGGCGGCGAAATCAACGGCAAGTCGATCCTGCCCGCCGGCTGGGTCGAGGAAGCCACCGCCAACCACGTGCCCAAGGCGCAGGCCGAAAAAGGCGCCGCCTATGGCTACTTCTGGTGGCCGATGGAAGACGGCTACCGCGCCGTCGGCATCTTCGGCCAGGGCATCTATGTCTTCCCGGAGGAAAACCTCGTCATCGCCGTCAACTCGGCCATGGCCAAGGCCTCGGACCGTACGCAAGGCCAGAAAACACAGGCCCTCATCGGCGCCGTCCGCGCCGCCGCCAACGGCGGATAACCTCTCCGACCCGTGACGGGGGCGCGCCCAGCAGCTCACATTGACATGCGCCGCCCCCGCCACGATGTTCCACACATGCTGTCGAAGCTGACCCGCATCCTGCTGGCGATCTGCACGGCCTTTGTCTTCACCGGACAAATGGAAGCCGCCGCGCAGCATTGCGCCCGTCTCGCCCTCCTTGCTGAACATGGAGCGGCGGTGCATGAATCCGCCGTACACGCGACGGTTGAGCAACATCACGCCGTCAAAGCAGAGACCCCGTCCTGCCACGACAGTGCAGCCGCCGCCGAAGCCAAAGCCGCCCACTATCCCACGCACAACACCAATCAGCCGGCCGATCATTGCGAATGCATCGCCGCGCTGAAGATGTGCGCCAGCCTTCCCGCCGCCACCGCGTCCCACCGGATCGCGCCCTATGCGTGGCTCACGACCGGCGCCACCCCTTTCGTCTCCACCGAGCCCACGCCTGACTGGCGCCCTCCACGCGCCTGACCTGAACCTCGCATGCGGCTCACGCCGCCTCCCCAGAGATTCAAGTCAGGAACTTCCCATGACACGCTTTGCCTTGATCGCTTCGGCGATCCTGATTGCGCCATCCGCGATGGCGCAAGTCACCGACCATTCCGCCCACGAGGGCCAGAAACCAACCGAACAACCCGCAGCGAAACCCGAAGACCATTCGACGATGGACCATTCGAAAATGGACCACGCCCAGATGGATCATTCGAAGATGGATCATGGCGACATGAACCACGGCGCTGCGCACGCCGAAGCCGGCCACTCCCAGACGCACACCATGCCGAGCGCCTTCGGCGCCTATGCTGCAACCCGCGACGCCTCTGGCACCAGCTGGGTACCCGACGCCTCCACGCATGGAGGCGTCCACGCGACAGCTGGCGACTGGATGCTGATGGGCCACGCCACGCTCGACGGCGTCTATAGCTGGCAGGACGGCCCGCGCGGCGACGAGAAAGCCTTCGCCGCCGGCATGCTGATGGGCACGGCCCAGCGTGCCATCGGCGACAGCGGCACGTTGCAACTCCGCGCCATGCTCAGCCCCGATCCCCTGATGGGCAAGCGCGGCTACCCGCTCCTCCTCGCCGCCGGCGAAACCGCCGACGGCGTCGACACCCTCGTCGATCGCCAGCACCCGCACGACTTCGTCATGGAGCTGTCGGCCAGCTATGCGCATCGCCTGTCCAGCAGCGACAGCGTCTTCATCTATGCCGGCCTCCCCGGCGAGCCCGCCTTCGGCCCGCCTGCCTTCATGCATCGCCCCGCCGCAATGGTGAGCCCGGAAGCGCCGATCACCCATCACTGGATGGACTCGACACACATCACGTTCGGCGTCGTCACCGCCGGCTGGGTCCACGACAACTTCAAGATCGAAGCTTCCCGCTTCCGCGGCCGCGAGCCAGACCAGTCGCGCTACGACATCGAAACCGGCGAACTCGATTCCACCGCTGTCCGCCTCTCCTGGAACCCCACGGAGAACTGGGCCCTGCAAGCCAGCTGGGCGGATGTCGCGAGCCCCGAACAACTCGAACCCGATGTCGACGTCACAAAATACTCGGCCAGCGCTCTCTATACGCGCAAGCTCGCCAACAACGGCGAATTCGCCTTAACCGCAGCCTTCGCACGGAAAGACAACAGCGACGACGTCACGCTCGACGCCTGGCTCGCCGAAGCCTCATGGTCGCCCAACGCCGACTGGACGATCTTCTCCCGCGCCGAAGCCATCGAGACCGACGAACTCGGCCTCATCCACCATGGCCCGGTCGAGAGGGTGCAGCGCATCATTCTCGGCGTCGCCCGCAACTTCGCGCTGTCGGAAAACGTCAAGCTCGCCATCGGCGCATCCTTCACCCAGAACTGGGTCAGCGACACGCTCTCCCCGCTCTACGACGGAGACCCCACCGGCGGCATGGCGTTCATCCGCCTGAAGATCGAATAAGCGGCAACCAACTGCTCTCTCGAAAACTCTTCCCCCGCCTGCGGGGGAAGAGGATCGCGACGAAGCCACAAGACGTTGGGAGCAAGTCACACCCACCACCTGTCATACCGGAAGCGCAAAGCGCTATCCGGGAACCATTGCGAGAGCACGACGCCCTCTCAATGGCTCCCGGCTCTCCGCTCCGCTACGGCCGGGATGACAAGGTGATCCGAGAACGGGGGATGGAGCGGTATCGAATTCGTAGGACAGCGAAGATTCTTCGCTCCTGAATTCAAACCACTACCCAACAAAGATGGGGGACAGCACCCTCCAGATTCAACCGGGCCTTGGACGAGGGTTATTCTCTTGCCCATGACACGGCACAAACACGCGCAAACTGGGCTGGTAACCCCGCAGCTTCCTCAGCAATGGCTGACAGCTGTGCTGCGCGCGTTTGCGATGCTCGTGCAAAGCGTCGTCTCAACATTCCAGATGATCCGGCTCAACGTCACACGTGATTGGCACACGCCTGACGATGAAGCCGCTCTGCCCAGAGCGAAGACCGACACCCAACAACAGGAATCGAAACCCGCTGCGCAACACCGCAGCCCACCAGCCCTCATCCTGAGCAGCACGCAAAGCGTGCGCCCGTCGAAGGACGAGGGCGTGCTCACGAACGCCAGCCACAAGCCGGCGCAACACGAGCATCCCAACCACCTCGCGCCACCCTCACTCCGCTCATCCCCGCGAACGCCGGGACCCAGAGCATCAAGGGTGCTGCGCGTAACAGGCCTGCTAACGCAGCCCTGGCTCCCGGCTTGCGCCAGGAAGAGCGGACTTGTCCCTCCGCCAAACAAAAACGCGGCCGCCTAAGCAGCCGCGCTCAAAATCAGAACCCCCCAACTCGCCACCAGCGAGGCCGCGCCCGTGCATCAACTTGGCGGCGGGCCCTGCATGAAGCTCTCCACCAGCGAGCCCGCCAGCATGCGCCAGCCATCGACCAGCACGAAGAAGATCAGTTTGAACGGCAGCGAGATTGTCACCGGCGGCAGCATCATCATGCCCATCGCCATCAGGATCGACGACACGACAAGGTCGATCACGAGAAAAGGCAGGAACACCATGAAGCCGATCTCGAACGCGCGCTTCAGCTCCGAAATCATGAAGGCCGGGGCGAGCACGTGAAACGGCGCGGTCTCGGGGCTTTGCAGGTTCTCGATCTTCGCCATGTTGGCGAACAGCGCGACATCGGCCTCGTTGGCGTGCATTCCCATGAACTGCTGGACAGGCCCAAGCGCGCGCGGGATCGCTTCTTCCAGCGTGATCGCCTCGGCCATGTAGGGCTGTATCCCCGCCTCGTAGGAAGCCTGGAAAGTCGGCGCCATGACGAAGGCGGTGAGGAACAGCGACAGCGAAATCACCACCGAGTTCGGCGGCGCGTTCTGCAGGCCGATGGCGGTGCGCAGCAGCGACATCACCACCACGATCCGCACGAACGACGTCGTCATCACCAGGATGGACGGCGCCAGCGACAGCACGGTGATCGCCGCCACCATCTGCACGATGCCGGAAGTGAGACCCTGCCCCGTGCCCAGATCGACGGAGATAGTCTGCGGCAGCGCCTCTGGTGCGATAAGAGCTACCAGCCCCAGCGCTGGCAGAAGGCGAAGCGCACGCCTGATCGTGGACGTTCTCATTGGCCCGATCCGCCTTTGGACGCATCAGGCGGGATCGGCTTGAATGCAGGCGGCGCATCGCGGGTGGCGATCAGCGTGTCGCCGGTGGGCGCGAGGCAGATCAGATGTTCGCGCTCACCCCAGCGCACCACGGCCAGCTTGCGACGCATGTCGAGCGAGCGCCATTCCGTGACCTTGAGATCGGTGGAAACGGGCCCGGCCTTCAGTCCGATACGGCTGCCATACTTGCGCAGCAGCCACGTGCCCCCGAGCAGCAGGCCCAGCACGAACGCCAGGGCGGCAATGGCCTTGATAATCGAGAGCAGGTCCATGTTCGGACGCCAAGCTGCGGCCATTCGGGCCGGTTTCTTGGTTAATCCATCGGAAATGTCGGTAAACGTAGCGTTAACGCCCCGGCTGAGATTTTAAGGGGGCCTTAATCAAACAGGTCAAATCTGCCTAGTGAAAGGCGGCGATTCCCATGGCGGATCCTACCCAGATGTCGGTCTTCTCGTTGATGAAGGCGCGCCTGCAAATGCTGGGCGAACGCCAGAAAGTCATCGCGCAGAACGTCGCCAACGTGTCGACCCCCGGCTATGTGCCGAGCGACATCAATCAGGAAGCCTTCTCTGCGACCTTGCAGCGCATGGCCGGTCATGGCTCCGGAGCCGCCGGCCCGACGCGCACCGCGATGGTCGCCACGCAAGCCGGCCACATGGCGCCCCCCGCATCAGGCGGCGGCACGCAGATGGCCACAACGAAATCGCCCGACTCCGAAACCACGCTCGACGGCAACGCCGTGGTGGTCGAGGAGCAGATGATGAAGATCGCCGAAACCCGAATGGATTTCGAGACCATGGTTGGCCTGTACCAGAAGAGTCTGGGCCTGCTGCGGATGGCGTCGCGCGCACCTGGACGGTGAGCCGAAGCCTGTAGGAGATACGCATGTCATCAGATCTCATGTCCGCCATGGGCGCGGCCGCGACGGGCCTGCGCGCGCAGACGGTGCGCATCCGCATCTCGGCCGAAAACCTCGCGAACGCAGACACCACGGCGGCAACGCCCGGCGGCGACCCCTACCGCCGCAAAGCCCCCGTCTTCCGCACCTTCTACGACCGCGAAGTCGGCGCCAACACGGTGAAGGTCACCGGCTCGCGCGAAGACAAGTCGCCCTTCCAGGAGAAGTACGACCCCTCCCACCCTGCCGCCGATGCGCGGGGCTATGTCAAAACCTCCAACGTCTCCTCCCTCATCGAAATGGCCGACCTGCGTGAAGCGCAGCGCGCATATGAGGCCAACCTCAACGTGATCGAATCGAGCCGCGCGATGATGCTCGGCGTCGTCTCGCTGCTGAAAGCGTAGGGGCAGCTAGATGTCTGATCTTGGTCTTTCAGCCGTCAAGGCATATGGCGGCGTCGCCCAGACGCTCGGTAATATCGGCGGCGGCAAGGAATCCGGCGGCGTCACAGGCCCCGGCTTCGGCGACATTCTCAACACGGCGGTCGGCTCGCTCAGCAATGCGGGGAACGCTGCGGAGACAGCCGTCACCAACGCCGCCATGGGCCGCGGCGACCTCGTCGACGTCGTCACCGCCGTCGCCGCTGCTGAAGCGACGATGGAAACCGTGATCGCGGTACGCGATGAAGTCATCAAGGCGTACCAGGAAATCATGCGCATGCCGATCTAGGCGGCTGATCTCCGCCTAGTGAAAATCTCGCGACTTCGGCAGAACGCGCACATTGCGGGGATGGCGATGCATCCCAGGCTGGTTGCCCATGCTGCGCGGATATTTCGGGTTCTTTATCTCGTCCGCGCTGGTCAGCTCCGGCTCGATCGGCCGGTAGTCCTCTGATAGCCGCTCCAGCTCCGCCGTGCGATCAATGACCCGCACGCCCATAAGATGCGTCACGCCCTCCTTGCTCCGCTGCACGCGCCCTTCGATCAGCATCAGCCGCGCGCCCATGGCCTGAGCCCTGAATTTCTCGAAATCGCGCGCCCACAACAGCGCGTTGGTAATGCCGGTCTCGTCTTCCAGCGTGATGAAGATCGCCTTCCCCTCACCCGGCCGCTGCCGAACCAGCACGATGCCGGCAGTGCACACCCATCGTCCATTGCGCATCGCAGACGTCTCGGCACACGTCAGTATCCCCTCGCGCTGAAACACGGGCCGTAGCACCTGCATCGGATGCGACTTCAGCGACAGCCTCGCCGTCTGATAGTCCGCCGTCACATGCTCGCCGAGCGGCATGGGAGGAAGATCGGCATCAGGCTCTTCGCCCAACTCTCGCACGCTGGCCGCAGCGAAGAGCGGAAGCGTGTCATCATCCGGCAACCGCCGCACTTCCCACAGCGCCTGCCGTCTATCTTGCTGGAGCGACTGGAACGCATCCGCATCCGCCAGCTTGCGCAGGAATGAGGACGGCACGCGCCCGCGTTCTCGGATGTCGGATATGCTGACAAACCCATCGCCGCGTTGCTTCACCAGTTCATTCGCCTCCTTCTCCTTAACGCCATCAAGCTGGCGAAAGCCAAGGCGCACCGCCGGAGCGCGGCCTTCGCACACCTCAAGCGAGTTGTCGTAGTGGCTGAAGTTGATGTCGACCGGGCGAATTTCAGAGCCATGCTCCTGCGCATCACGCACGATCTGCGCAGGCGCATAGAAGCCCATCGGTTGCGAATTGAGCAGCGCCGCCGCGAAAGCCGCCGGATGGTATTTCTTGATCCATGACGAGACATAGACGAGCTGCGAAAACGCAGCCGCGTGGCTTTCGGGAAAGCCATAGGAGCCGAAGCCCCTGATCTGTTGAAAGCACCGCTCGGCGAAGTCGCGCTTGTAACCGCGACCGACCATTCCCTCGACCATGTCCTTCTCAAGAGTATGGATCGTTCCAACATTGCGGAATGTCGCCATGGCGCGGCGAAGCTCATTAGCCTTCGCAGGTGTGAAGTCGGCGGCCACAATCGCCAGCTTCATGGCCTGTTCCTGAAAGAGAGGCACGCCAAACGTCTTCTTGAGCAACGTCTCCAGCTCGTTGGGATCATTCGGAGGCGACGGCGCTGGATAATCCACCGGCTCTTCGCCATTCCGGCGGCGCAGATATGGATGCACCATGTTGCCCTGGATGGGCCCAGGGCGAACGATCGCCACTTCGATCACGAGATCATAAAACTCGCGCGGCTTGAGACGTGGCAGCATGCTTATCTGCGCGCGACTCTCGACCTGGAACACGCCGAGCGAATCTCCACGGCACAGCATGTCATAGACAGCCGGATCTTCAGGCGGAACATCCTGCAATCCGTATCGCTTTCCACCCGCATCATGGATCAGATCAAACGCCTTGCGGATGCACGTGAGCATACCGAGCGCAAGGATATCGACCTTCATCAGCCGCAGCTCGTCGATGTCCTCCTTGTCCCATTCGATAAAGGTGCGCTTTTCCATGGCTGCATTGCCGATCGGAACAAGCTCATCGAGACGATCGCGCGATAGAACGAAGCCACCGACATGCTGGGAGAGATGTCGCGGAAAGCCAATCAGCCTGCTGGCGAATTCCAGCGCGCGGTGAAGTACGGGGTTCTCATCATCGAGTCCCGCCTGACGCAGCTGGCTCTTCCGAAGCGCTTCGCCCCAACTGCCCCACACAAGGCCGGATAGCCGCGCGGTCACGTCGTCTGTCAGGCCCAGCACCTTGCCGACTTCGCGCATCGCGCTGCGCGGGCGATAGTGGATTACGGTTGCGGCGATGCCGGCACGATGGCGTCCATAGCGCTCGTAGATATACTGGATGATTTCTTCGCGCCGCTCGTGCTCGAAATCCACATCGACATCGGGCGGCTCCTTGCGCTCATCGGACATGAAGCGCGCGAAGAGAAGATCGAAAACAGCCGGATCAACAGACGTGATGCCCAATACATAGCAGACGGCAGAATTGGCGGCCGATCCTCGCCCCTGACAGAGAATGCCCTTGTTGCGCGCGACGCGGACAATGTCATAGAGCGTGAGAAAATAGCGCGCGTACGCGTTGCGCCTGTAGAACTCCAGCTCTTCGCGAAGCTGTTTCTCGACCTTCTCTGGTATTCCGTCGGGATATTTCATGCGCGCATGAAACCAGGTGCGGTCTTCCAGATAATCCTGATCTTTCCAGCCGGGAGGCACGGGCTCATCAGGGTATTGGTATTTCAGTTCGCCAAGATCGAAGTTTATCCGATCAAGCAATTTCAGAGTCTGCTCGATTGCTTCGGGCGCCTTGGCAAACAGGCGTTTCATTTCCAGCGGATGCTTCAGATGGCGTTCCGCATTCCCTTCAAGCAGCTTGCCTGCCTCCGTGATTTTCACACCGGCCCGAATGCAGGTCATCATATCCTGCAAGTCACGCTGTTCTGTGGAATGATAGAGAGCGTCGTTGGTCGCAATGAGAGGAACGCTCGCGGCTTTTGCAATACTCTTCAGCTTGGCAAGACGGCGAGCATCATCTCCGCGCCGGTTCATCGTCGCGCCAAGCCACACGGCGGGCTGCATCTCCCGAATCTGCGCCAGGGATTGCGAAAGCCCGTTCAGATTGTCGCCGGGCATCACGATCAGCAGAAGATTTTCCGAATAGGTGGCGAGATCATCGATGGTGATCAGGCATTCGCCTTTCTTGGCGCGTTTTGCGCCCGGCGGCGCGCGCATGTTGCCCGCGGTAAGCAATCTGCAAAGACGGCCCCATCCATTCCTGTTTTCCGGATAGGCAATGATATCAGGGGCTCCATCCGTGAAGCTTAACCGCGCGCCCACGACAAGCCTGAAATCGTGCGCCCGCTTTTTCAGTTGTTCCTGAAACTCTTTGAGCTGCTCCTCATCACGATGCGGAATCCAGCTGTGCTCGCCCGGAGAACCGCCATCGCGCACCTTCTCAGGCGCAGGCAGACCATTCTCCCGTAGATGATTGAGCGCAGCCCACGCGCGCACAACGCCAGACAGCGTATTGCGATCGGCAATGCCAAGCGCTGTGTAGCCATGCAGGACACCCGCCAGCACCATGTCCTTTCCTGACGATGCTCCACGCAGGAAGGAGAAGTTTGTAGCAGCGCCAAGCTCGGCGAAGGGATAAGTCGTCCATTCGAACGGCGGCGCCTCCCGCTCATGAGAATCGACGCCATCATTAACTGGCTCGCTCACGCAAATATTCCGTGCATGAACCAGCCGGGGGGCGGACCTTTCTGACTGTAAAAGCCCGCGCGGAAAAGCCAGAAGCGGCGACCCTCCGAATCCTCGACGCGGTAATAGTCTCGCGTCAGTGCGTCGGGCTTCAGCCACCATTCCGGGGCGATGCGCTCGGGGCCTTCGGCGAGGGCGACGAGATATTCCTTGCGGCGCCAGTTGAACTTGCGCGGCGGGCCATCGGGCACTTCGGCCATGGTGATGTGGATGCGCTGGGGCGGGTCGAACATCTGGATGGGCCGCAGGGGCGGCTCTTCGGCTTCGGGCGAGGGCCAGACATCTGACGTCATAGGATTGAAACTGGCGGACACTGCGCGCGCGGCGCGATCGGGATCGTGCGTATTCTCAGGAAGGAAGCGGATGACGCGATCGGCGCCGAAACGCGTGGAAAGACGATCGGCAAGATCGGCAATCGCGTCGCATTCAACCGCATGGCCATCGAGACCGGGCTGCAAGGCGTCGAGCGGATCGGCATGGGGGACGGCAAGGCGTATCAGGTCAAAGCCGAAGCCAGGATCGATCGGATCAGCGAGCGCATCCAGCCGCTCGCGGAATAGACGCAGCAGCGTTCTTGCATCCCGCATGGGACGGCCGGTTTCGATGACGAGGCGGCGGATCGCGCCATCGGCGCGGAACAGGCTGGCTTCGAAAACACGGCCGCCTTCCCGGCGCTCGCCCAGACTCAAGCAGGCTTCCTGCCCTAGTTCGAGCAGCACAGCCTCCACATCTTCGACGCGGCCGATGGGCTCGGGAAAGCGACGCTCGACCCAGAGCGTGGGAATGGCGCGGCGAGGGTTGAGCGGCGGTTCCGCCTGTCCCTGTATGCGGCGCAGGCGGAGCGTCATCTGCTCGCCAAAGCGGGCGGCAAAGGGAAGGCTTGGGCGATCCGCAAGCGAGCCGATGGTCTTGAGGCCGGCGCGGGAAATCGCGAGGCGGTCGCTCTCCTCAAGGCCGAGCGCGGCGATGGGAAGCGAACGTACGGCGGTGGCATCCTCGCCCGGCGCCACAATCGCGGTGCGGCCATAGCGAGCGAGCGCGCGGGCAGCGTCTGCCGCGTCGGCAATCACGGTGCGGATGTGCAATCCGGCCCGGCGCATGCGTTGCGAGAAGATGCGGCGAAGCTCCGCCTCGCCGTTGAAGAGGTGATCGCAGCCGGTGATGTCGAGCATCAGACCGTCCGGCGCATCGATCATCACGGCGGGGCTGAAGCGGTCGCAATCTTCCGCGATGCGATCGAGCAAGGCGGCGTCGGCGCGGGCGTCCATCTCCTCGACCCATAGATCCGGTATGCGGGCGCGGGCGTCGGCCAGCGTCATGCCGGCGGCGAGCCCCGCCCGTTTGGCATCGGGGCAGATCGCCATGAGGCGCTGGGCGCCCTTCACCTTTTCCGTGATGACAAGCGGCAGCTCAGACGGCTCTGCGCGAGCCCTCATCAGACGATCCGCCGGCAGGTACGGAAACCATGCCGCCAGATAGCGACGGGGGGTCCGTAGCGCTGCGCTTCTTGCCGATCCGGTCTTTGAATATGCCGCTGTCACGATCCCATTCCACAATCCAGTTTCGACCGGCTGCACCTGCCCTGTCGCGCAGCAACTCCACATTGAAAGCCGGATGGCCCGGCGCGTCTGCTTCCAGCGCCGTTGAGAGCGCGGCGCGCACGCGCCATCTGGTCAGAGCTGCACTTGGCTCCGGTTGAGCGCCCGCACGCACCATGAAGAGCGGCACGTTCGAGCGCGCCGCGGCGAGTGCGAGACGGCGCGATGCGACAAGATCGAGAGCCTTGGGCGCGCCCCATGGTTCGATCAGCACCGCGCCAAGCGGCGGACAGCGCGCGGCCTCCTCGCCCGCGCGCAGCACCGATGGACCATCACTGGCACGCACGACGATGAGCCGATCGGGTGAGAGACCCAGTTCGGCAAGACCGGGCGCATAGATTTCGCCTGCCTCAATGCCCGCAAAATCCTGGCGCACCCACACGACCGGTCGCTTCGCGGATGCCCGCACCGCCAGCATCACGGCAAAGCCGGATGCCGAAGGCTCATCAGCCGTCTGGGCCGCGAAAACCTCATGCAGCGCGCCCCGGCTCAATCCGCCGCGCAAGGCAGCATCGAGCTGCGCCGAGCCCGTCGAAAAGCGCTCCGACACAACAGGCGACGAGCCCCTTTCAAGACGAGAAACCTCCCGCCGCAATGCTTCCAGATCGCCCTTTGACACAGGCTTTTGTCCCAGCTAGTTCTTGTTTTGTTCCATAACGACTCAGGGGACGAAAAGAGTCAATCGAGACTCAGAAGGGGTAGTGTCTCAGTTTGAATTTGCCCTCGGAAAATCAGGTAGAGTCAGGGGGATTCGAGCCGAAAATTTTTATTGGGATCGCGGATAAGACTCGCCTGGCGGCGGCTCATTCTGCGATACAAATGGCCGCTTACCTCCGACAAATGCCACGGCGACAATCGCGAAGATGCAAAGAGCGACAATAAGCCAGTCAACCTTCTTGGGCCGCTTCTGATCCTTCCGCGCTTCGGCTTTCGCGGCGCGCCTAGCTTGTCTGTCCGTCATCGGAGTTACGATCCACATGTTCAGCGCAAGCAATAGCTAGGTATTCGCCTGGATCACTTCCAGAAACATCGCGCCATAGCGATCGAGCTTTGCCTTGCCGATGCCGGTGATGCCGCTCATGGCGTCGAGCGTCTTCGGACGGGCCTCCGCAAGAGCGCGCAGGGTTGTGTCGTGGAAAACTACATAGGGTGGAACGCCCTGTGACTTTGCGATGCGCGCCCGGGCGGTGCGGAGCTGCTGGAACAGAGGCTGCGCGCCTTCGGGCATGTCCGCGGCCTTGGATGCGCGCGCCTCCTTTTTCGTACGCTTGGGCGGCGGGTCGCGGCGAAGCGTGACCTTCTGTTCGCCGCGCAACACCGGGCGCGCCTCTTCGGTGAGCTTCAGCGCGCCGTGCGCTTCCTGATCGGCGTGGATGAGACCCGCCGCGGTGAGCTGCCGGAACACGGATTGCCAGACGCGCGTCTCGATATCCTTGCCGACGCCGAACACGCCCAGCTTGTCGTGGCCGAGGCGTTCGGCGCGTTCGTTCGTCTTGCCGACGAGTACATCGATGACGTGACCGGCGCCGAAACGCTGGCCGGTGCGATAGATGGCGGACATCGCCTTCATCGCGGCTTCCGATGCATCCCACGTCTCGACGGGCGCGAGGCAGGTGTCGCAATTTCCGCAATTGCCCGGATGCTCCTCGCCGAAATGCGCGAGGATGGCCTTGCGGCGGCAATCCGTCGTTTCGCAAATGCCAAGCAGCGCATTGAGCTTGGTGTTCTCGACGCGCTTGATTGCGTCCGGCGCATTGCCCTGCGCGATCATGCTGCGGCGCTGCACGACGTCGGCCATGCCGTAGCACATCCACGCATCGGACGGCAGGCCATCGCGGCCGGCGCGGCCGGTCTCCTGATAGTACGCCTCGACCGATGACGGCATGTCGAGGTGGGCGACATAGCGCACGTCGGGTTTGTCGATCCCCATGCCGAAGGCGACGGTGGCGACGAGACAGAGACCATCCTCGGTGAGGAAAGCATCCTGGTTGCGTGAGCGGATGCTGCCATCCATACCGGCGTGATAGGGCAACGCGCGGATGCCCTGCTCGCTCAGCCATTCGGCGGTCGCCTCCACCTTCTTGCGCGACAGGCAATAGACGATGCCGCTGGCGTCCCGGTGCTTGGCCAGAAAATCCCGCAGCTGTTCGCGCGGCTTGTCGCGCTGGACGATCGTATAGGAGATGTTGGGTCGATCGAAGCTGGTGATGAAGACACGGGCCTGGCGCAGCGCGAGGCGTTCGATGATGTCAGCGCGGGTGACGGGATCGGCCGTGGCGGTCAGCGCGATGCGCGGCACGCCGGGGAAGTTTTCGGCGATTGAGGACAACTCGCGATACTCGGGGCGGAAATCGTGGCCCCACTGGCTGACGCAATGCGCCTCGTCGATCGCGAACAGGCTGATGGTCGCTTCGTGCAGCATCGACTGGAAGCCGGGCGTGGTGAGCCGTTCGGGCGCGACATAGAGAAGTTTCAACTCGCCGGACTGAAGCTGCTGGCGCACCTGCCGCATCTCGTCCGGCGTGAGCGCGGAGTTGTAGGCGGCGGCGGCAACACCGGCCTGGCGCAAGGCTTCCACCTGGTCGCGCATAAGGGCGATCAGGGGCGAGACGACGATAGCGACACCCGGACGGCAGAGCGCGGGCGCCTGATAGCAGATCGACTTGCCCGCGCCCGTGGGGAACAGGACGACGGCGTCGCCGCCCTTCGTTACATGATCGACAACTTCGCCCTGCAGCCCGCGGAATTCGGCGTGGCCGAACACTTCCCGCAGGATACTGAGCGGTTCCCTGTTGATGGCTTGCACGATTTGAGGCCTCACCCCTGCCCGTCTCGACGTCAAGGGCTGGCGGATTAGATAGTCCGTAGCGCAAGCGCACAACAGTTGCGTGAGCACTCTCGTCTGTGAGTTGACGGGCCGAAACGCGGTTCCTAGCGTCGCAGATAACAAAACCGATCAACGTCTTGAGGGAGACGGACCACATGAAGATCAAGCTGTTTGCGGCGACTGCCGTGCTGGCGCTGGGCCTTGCGGCCTGCGGCGGAGAGACACCTGCCCCCGAAACGCCAGCGCCTGAAGCCCCTGCCGCGGAAGCTCCCGCGCCGGAGCCTGTTCCCGCCACGGCCTCGATCGGAGAAACGCCGGCCGATCCCGTCGCGTTCATGAAGACGCGTCACGACAACTACGAAGACCTCGGCAAGAACTTCAAGGTCCTGCTGGACAACTCCAAGCTGGGCACGCCGGACATGGCGGCTGTTGCGGCGGCTGCGGCCAAGGTCAACGAGTATGCCGGCCAGATGGGAACATGGTTCCCGCCGGGCACTGGGCCGGAAGCCGGCAAGACCGAAGCCAAGGCCAATATCTGGACCGACCGCGCCGACTTCGACGCGAAGCTGGCCAACCTGCAAACCGAAGCCGGCAAGCTGGTGACGGCGGCCGGAACGGATGCTGCGGCGTTCAAGGCGCAGTTCGGCCCGACGGGCGGCACCTGCAAAGCCTGCCACGACACCTATCGCGAGGAAGACAAGGATAAGTAGGCGCGGGGACAGACAGGTGACGGACGAAACCGTCGCTTCCGCCTCGCCGGCGCCCACACCTGAGCAAAAGGTGTGGGATGTGCCGGTGCGGCTGGTCCACTGGCTTCTCGTCTTTCTCGTCGCCCTGTCCTGGTGGACGGCCGAGGAAGGCGAGATGCAGTGGCATTACTGGTCAGGCCTGACGATTGTCGGCCTGCTGGTGTTCCGCATCTACTGGGGCTTCGCGGGGCCGGAGACGGCGCGCTTTTCGCGTTTTGTCAAAGGCCCGGGCACGGTGCTGGGTTACGCGAGCAAGCTGCTCAAGCCTGATTATCGCGCGAGCTTCGGACACAATCCGCTAGGAGCGTTGAGCGTTGTTGCGATCCTGCTGGCGCTGATCACGCAGGTCGGGCTGGGCCTGTTCGCGTCGGACACGGACGGGCTCGAGTCGGGGCCGCTGTCGCCCTATGTCAGCTATGAATTCTCGAAGGACGCGGGCGATCTTCACGAGGATGCATTCAACATCCTGCTGATCCTGATCGGTCTGCATATAGCGGCGATCGTTTTCTATCTCGCGGTCAAGCGCATCAACCTGATCGGCCCGATGATCACGGGCAGCAGGAAGGTGGAGAGCGTGGAAGGCCCAGCGTCAGGGATTGCTCCGGTTCCGCTGTGGCGCTTCCTGCTGGGCATGGCGATTGCCGCGCTGACCGTCTTCCTGATCGTATTGCTTCCGACCACGCGCTAGTCACTTCGTTCCGAACATCCTGTCTCCGGCATCGCCGAGACCGGGTACAATATAGCCCTTCTCGTTGAGATGGCTGTCGATGGCCGCCGTGAACACCGGCACGTCCGGATGGGCGGCGGTGAATTTGGCGATGCCTTCAGGCGCGGCCAGCAGGCACAGAAAGCGCAACCGGCTCGCGCCACGATTCTTGAGGCGCTGGATTGCAGCAATCGCGGAATTGCCTGTGGCCAGCATCGGATCGACGACGATGATGAGTCGCGTCTCGATCTCGCCCGGAGCCTTGAAGTAATATTCCACGGGCTCAAGCGTGTCGTGGTCGCGATAGAGGCCGATATGGGCGACGCGAGCGGCGGGCACCAGATCGAGCATTCCATCAAGCAGGCCGTTTCCGGCGCGCAGGATGGACGCGAAGACAAGCTTCTTGCCCTTGATGATCGGCGCATCCATCGGGCCCATGGGCGTTTCGATCGCCGTCGTCTCGAGCTCGATATCGCGCGTTACCTCGTAGCAGAGCAGGTGTGCGATCTCACGCAGCAGCGTGCGGAAGCCGGCAGTGGACGTCGTCTTGTCGCGCATCAGCGTCAGCTTGTGCTGGATCAGGGGGTGATCGACGACAGTTACGCCCTGCATCGTGGCTTCCTTCGCAGACGGGCTGGCTCACGAACCCGACGCCGGAATGCTTTCGCGTGTAACGCAGTATTGTAAAGGGCCCGACAGGATGCATGGCGGCTTTCCGGCGGCGCGGCTTCGTTATATACAACGGACGATAACGCTTGCCGGAGATACACATGCGCGGATTGGTCATTCTCGGTCTCGCGATGGCGCTTGCGGCGCCAGCCCGGGCGCAGGAGCAGGAACCGGCGGCGGCCTGCACAGCGACCGATGTGTCGCTTCCGGCCGGATTGAATGACTGGAACGGCAAGGCGGCAATCGGCACAGCGCCGGGCGTTGACCATCTGGCGCACGCGGCGCTCGCGATTGGCAAAGGGTATGAGGCGGGGCTGCTGAACACGCCCAAGGTTGCGATGCCGGTTCAGCCTGAAAAGCCGGGCGGATCGGTTGCCTATGCCGGGCTGTTTTCGTTCACGGTTGAGACAGAAGGCGCCTATACGGTTGCATTGGGCACAGCGGCATGGATCGATGTGCTGGAAGACGGCAAATCGCTTGAACCCACGAGTTTTGATCACGGACCGACATGCACGACCATTCGCAAAATGGTGGTCTTCCAGCTGAAGCCGGGAACGCATGTGCTTCAGGTGTCGGCCAATGCGGCACCGACCGTGAAACTCATGCTGGCGAAGAAGCCCTGAGCGGAAAAACCTCACATCGCGGATTACTTGCGGCGGCGCTGGCCAGCGTTGCGCTGACCGGGCTGGTTGCGTGCGTGAGTTCAGTTGCGCCAGCGGCTGAGCCATGGCCCGCAGCTGATCTTGCGCCGCCCTATCCTGCCGACAATCCGCCGACTGCAATGAAGATCGAGCTGGGGCGGCGGCTGTTCCATGACGGCGACCTGTCGTGGGACGGCACGATGAGTTGCGCGACCTGCCATGAACAGAAGCGCGGCTTCGCAGATCCGAACAAGACGCGGCCAGGCTTTGATGGGCAGCCTGGAAAGAGGAATATCCAGACGCTGGCGAATGTCGCGTGGTTCGGATCGCTGACCTGGGGCGGGCCGCATGTTGATACGCTGGAGCATCAGGCGCTGATCCCGATCGAGGGGTTCGTGCCGGTGGAGATGGGCTTTGGCGGAAAGCCCGAAGGCGCGCTGGCGCAGAGGTTGAAGGATCAGGCCTGTTATCCGCAGCTGTTCAGGGCGGCGTTTCCGGAGAGACGAGGCGAGATATCGATCGACACGATCACCATGGCGCTGTCGGTTTTCCAGCGCTCGCTGGTGTCGCTGGATTCTCCTTATGACCGTTATCGGCGTGGCGATGCCTCGGCGATTCCGGATCAGGCAAAACGCGGCGAGCAACTGTTCGAAGCGAAGCAATGCGCGAGCTGCCATGCAGGGCCGCATTTCACCGATGCTGCACTGCCGGAGCGCAAGCCGATCGAAGCATTTCACCGCCTCGCCTGGCCGACGGAGGAAGGCGAGGATTATGGGCTCGGCGACATCACGCAGGTTGAAGCCGACATCGGAAAATTCCGTACGCCGGGCCTTCGCAATGTCGCGCTGTCAGCGCCGTACATGCACAATGGGGAGATCGCGACTCTGGCCGAGGCGATCCGGCATCATTCGGTTGATCCCAACGCTGGCGATCCGCGATTGAAGCAGACGATCAGCGGCGCGGAGATGGCGGAGCTGATCGCGTTTCTTGAGACGCTGACGGATCAGGGCTTCATCACCAATCCCGCACATGCGCTTCCGAAACCGGGATGTCCGGTTGCAGAGGATGCGGCGCTGGCAAACGAAGAAGCAAACTCCGCACGCCTGCACAACAGCCCGGCGGGGCCCTAGGCCGTTTTCGCCTCCGCCAGATTCAGCTCGGCGATCATCGCCTTGCGCATTTCGAACTTCTGGATCTTGCCGGTGACGGTCATCGGGAAGGAGTCCACGAACTTCACATAGCGGGGGATCTTGTAGTGGGCGATCTGGCCTTTGCAGAAGGCCACGATCTCTTCGCGCGATGAAGCCTCGCCCGCGCGCAGCTTCACCCACGCGCAGATTTCCTCACCGAACTTCGGATCGGGCACGCCGATGACCTGCACATCCTCGATCTTCGGATGGCGGAAGAGGTATTCCTCGATCTCGCGCGGGAAGACGTTCTCGCCGCC
>DAIRES010000252.1:2288-4298 GCA_036795465.1 Hyphomonadaceae bacterium | reverse complement strand
GGCGCGATCAACAGGCGAACGCGGTCACATTGTTTTGTCTGCTTCGAAGGGGCTGGGACCCCCGATGGAACAGATGATCACCCTCACAACATATGGACTGCGCACGCGCCCGGCTCTGGCAGGCGCGCTGCTGGCTGCTACGTGCCTTGTGCCTGCCGCCCACGCGCAGCAAACGCGCGATGGAACGGTTAGCAAGGCTGAAGTCTCCTCTGGCTCTCTCCTTCTCCAGTCGTCGATGCCGGGACGCTATGTCGAAGCGCCGCTGGTCGCCGCTGACGTGAAGATGGACATTGCCGGCCCCATCATCCGAACCAAGCTGACCCAGCGCTTTACCAACCCGACCCAGCAATGGGTTGAGGGCGTCTATGCCTTCCCGCTACCGGAAGGCGCGGCGGTGGATACGCTGAAGATCATCATTGGTGATCGCTTCATCGAAGGCGACATCAAGGAACGCCAGGAAGCCCGCGTGATCTATGAGCAGGCCGCCGCCAGCGGCCAGCGCGCAGGTCTTGTGGAAGAAGAGCGCCCGAACCTCTTTACCACCTCGCTGGCCAATATCGGCCCGGGCGAGACGGTGGCGATCCAGATCGAGTTTCAGGACAAGGCCCGCCTCGACAATGGCCTCTGGTCGACCCGCTTCCCGCTGGTGATCGGCCCGCGTTACAGCCCGAAGCCGACTTTCGGCCTGACGGCTGACCGCACCGGCCGTAGCCTGTCCGTTACTGATCCCGTGCCGGATCGCGACCGCATCACGCCGCCGGTCCTGCATCCCGCACATGAGCCCGGTGGCGTCGAAGGCCTGCGCCTGCCCGTCAACTTCGACATCTCGCTCGAAGCCGGCGTGCCGCTGGCCGATATCTCGTCGCAGAGCCATGGCCTTGTCATCGACAAGTCAGGCGCTGACGGCGCGCGCATCCATCTCAAGGACGGCGAAGTCCCGGCTGACCGCGACTTCATCCTGTCTTGGAAACCCGAGCCCGCCACCGCGCCTACTGCCAGCCTGTTCCGCGAAACCCGCAATGGCGAGGACTACCTGCTCGCCGTCGTGAACCCGCCCGCGATCAAAACCACGGCTCAGCGCCGCGACCGCGAGACCATCTTCGTGATCGACAACTCCGGCTCCATGTCCGGCGAGTCGATGACGCAGGCCAAGCAGGGCCTGTTGCTGGCGCTCGACCGCCTTGCCCCGACGGATGAGTTCAACATCATCCGCTTCGACGACACGATGGAGCTGGTCTTCCAGACTGCCGTACCCGCGAACGAACAGAACCTCGCCCGCGCCCGCCGCTTCGTTTCGAACCTCGAGGCCAACGGCGGCACGGAAATGCTCCCCGCTCTGCAGGCCGCCCTGGTCGACAATGACCGCAGGAACACCGAGGAAGTCCGCCAGGTCGTGTTCATCACGGACGGCGCGATCGGCAACGAGGACCAGCTCTTCGCCGCCATCCATGACGGCCTTGGCCGCTCCCGCCTGTTCACGGTTGGCATCGGCTCGGCGCCCAACGCCTACTTCATGTCGAACGCCGCCCGTCAGGGCCGGGGCACGTTCACCTTCATGGACGATGTCACCAAGGTCGCCGAGCAATCCGCGAAACTTTTCGCCGCGCTCGAAAACCCGGTGATGACGGATCTGGAAGTGAAACTCCCCGCCGGAACCGCCGGCGCCTATCCCGCGCCTCTGCCCGACCTTTACTCCGGCGAGCCTGTCACCATGGTCATGCGTGCAAAAGACGTGACCGGCGATCTTACTTTCTCCGGCAAGCTCAACGGCAAGACGTGGTCGATGACGCTGCCGGTTTCTGCCGCGGGAGAGACGACTGGCGTTTCCCAACTGTGGGCACGCGCCAAGATCGCGAACTTCGAGGAGAGCCGCTATTCCGGCATGACGATGGAACAGATCGATGCGGGCGTTCTCAAGACCGCGCTCGACTTCCACCTCGTCTCGCGCCTCACCAGCCTGGTCGCCGTCGACAAGACGCCGGCGCGTCCGGCTGGCGAGAAGCTCGATAC
>DAIRES010000252.1:0-2188 GCA_036795465.1 Hyphomonadaceae bacterium | reverse complement strand
GGCTCGCGCCGCTTCCGCGTTACGGGGGCACAGGTCGTGCGGTGGGATGCTTCCGGCATCCAGACGCATGATGGCGGGGCGCCCCGCATCGCGCTGGTGACGTGCTGGCCGCTGGATGCGAAGACGCCCGGCGCGATGCGTTACGTGGTGTGGGCCGAGCTTATTCCGGAACCACTTTCAGCTTCCACGCCGTCTCAGGTTTGAGCCATTTCTTTGCGGCTGCCTGAATATCGGCTGGCGTGATGGTCGCGTAATCCGTGCCTTCGGTGCGGATGTATTCGAGGCCGGCGCCGCCGTCGTGTGCGTTACCCAGCATTTCCATCCAGTAGCCGACACTGGTCGTGACCGCGCGGCGGTATTGCTCCAGCTTGGGGGCGACGATGCGCTTGATCTCGGACTCAGGAACAGGCGTGGTGGCCAGATCCGTGGCGATGCCCTGGATCTTGCTCTGCACTTCGTCGATCGTGTCCGGAGCGACCTCGATGGCGACGCCGATGAAGCCGTAGTCCGGCAGGAAGGTCGAGAAGTCGACCGTTTCCATCGGCGAATAAGTGGCGCCCCCCTCGCTGCGGAACAAGCGGGTGGCGTTGTCGCGCAGCATCTGCGCGAGCACCATGCCGATCCGCTCGTCGCGGATGTTCTTGAAGGCGCCGGCATAGGTGGGCCAGCCAATCAGGGCGTAGCCCTGGTCCGGGCGGCCCTTGTGCGGCATCGTCGTCGTGCCCGGTTTCGGGAACTTCACGTCGCGCATGCCCTTGGGCTCGGGTATCGGCTTGCGGGCCGGCAGCGCGCCGACGGTCTTGCCGACTTCCGCGATGATGGCGTCGACGCTGACGTCGCCGACCACGACAACTTCGATGGGCGACTTGTCGACGATCGGTTTGATGTACTTGATCGAGTCCGCCGGCTTCCACGTATCGCGGGCGGCCTTTGTATTGATCGTCCAGCGTAGGTCGCCGGAGTGCAGGAGCTGATCCAGCTCCCGTTCCAGCACGCCGCTGGGCGTGAGTTTGAGCGAAGCGTCGGAAGCGTCAGACGCCTGCATCCACGACGCCCAATCATCCGCGCGATAGGCGGAATCCGTGATCATGGCGGTCATGATCTGCATCTGCAGGGGGAAGTCCTCGCGCGTGGTGACGTTCATGTTGTCGAGCGCGTAGGCGTCGTCGAGCGTGCGGCCCACAGCGGCTGCGCGGCGGCCGGCGAGCGTGCGCGCCTGTTCCGTCACGGTGAGCTTCTTCAACCCGCCGGATGACCAGAGCGACAGGCCCATGTCCGACGCATCGATAACGTTGAGCGGCATCTGCAACCTGCCCCAGCCCATGCGGACGCGGACGCTGATAAGGTCCTTGTTGCTGGGCAGCGGCTTGATCGTGAGTTTCACGCCGTTCTCGAACGTCACCTTGGTGACGTTGAGGTCGGCCACGAGCTCACGCGTCGCAACCACGCCAGGCGTGCCGAAATCGGTGTATGGCCAGGGCTTGATCGCATCCGGCTTGTAGGCCGAGACCGGCGCAGCCATCGCTGCCTTGAAGGCGTCGCGAAGTGCTTTCTCCCCGCCCTTGGGCGGTTCACTGCCGCGATAGGTTAGCATAGGCGTGTCGGTGAAACGCGCCTTGAGCGCGGCATTCACCTCGGCGAGCGTGATCGTCGGCGCCTGCTCGAGCAGCAGCGCATACGACTGTTGCAGCGAAACGAACGGCACATCGGCGTCGATGTAGTCGATTGCTGTTTCGATCTGCGAAACGGACGTGCCCGTGCGGCCACGCTCGGCTTCGCGTTTTACCGCGTCGATCCGCAGGGAAATCTGGCGATCCAGCTCTTCCTGCGTCACGCCGTATTCCACGGCCTGACGATGGGCCTTCACCATCACGTCGATGGTCTTTGCGACATCAGTCACGCGGGCGGATGTCGCCATCTCGCCGTTCCAGACGCCACCAATGGCTGCGGGCGACGCACTACCGATGACGGCGGCGGGCTTGCCGGCGGCTTCGTTGAGACCAGCCATGCGGCGGGAGACGATACCTGCGCCGAGCTGCTCGACGAGGTTCTTGCGCACCTCTGCCTTGGTGGGCGGGCGACTGGAATAGGGCTCGAACCAGCGAAGCGTGATCCCGGTGTCCGGAGCGCCTGCCGTGACCAGCATGGCGACATCCGGCGATGGCGGCTTCACCATGACAGGCTTGGG
>DAIRES010000251.1:0-4305 GCA_036795465.1 Hyphomonadaceae bacterium | reverse complement strand
AATCCAGCATCGACGATGATCCGCGCTGGTCAGACCGCGACGATCTGGAAGGCGCATACGAAACAATACGCCAGAACGCTCGCGGCTGGAACGCGGAGATGATGAAACATGCCGGCGTCTTGCTGGGTGTCGATCACGGTGGCGCGTTGATCGCAACGGAAGGACTTGTGCGCAAAGCTGATCAAAAGGTGCTCGACGCAATGCGGCGGCAGGCGAATGAGTCAACGGAGGGTGCGTCCGATATCGACACGTCACTCGAAAGCAGATCGGCTACGGCGCTTCCGAAGGCGCTTGCGCGAGAACTCACGTCGAACAGAACTGAAGCCATCCGGTCGATTATTGCCGGTGAGCCGCGAATAGCGCTCGCAATCTGTGTGGCGGCGTTGGGTTCGCGGTTGGTGCGCCACGCTAACTCCGCAGGGATCGGCATCAGTGTGAGCGACACGTTCGGGCCGTCCGACGGCGAGACGAATTCGACGGCGCAGTTGGAAAGCGTCCTACCTGACGCGCCTGCTGACATCCTGGCCTGGTGCCTCGCGCAAGATTGCGAGGCGCTACTTACCCTGATGGCTGGTTTTGTGGCCCGCGGTTTAGACCTCGCTCATGAGGATGCCAGCCCTGCCGACAAGGATCGCCAAACAACTGCAGATATTCTTGCAACCGCGCTTGCGTTGGACATGACCGCTCATTGGTCCGCACACATGGAGTATTGGCTTCGACTCTCGAAAGCGCGACTTCTGGAGGAGTATGAGCAGGCGCCTGGCATGCAGCAGCTGTCAGATAGAGCGCGGTTGGAAAAAGTTACGTCGGCGTCGAAGATGAAGAAGGACGATCTGGCGCTTCGCGTCGATGATGCTTGGCGCGGGCACGGCTATCTGCCCGAACTGCTGATCACGCCGCTTGCAGCGGGATCATTGGCTGTCTGCAGTACAGCTTTAGTCGCAGCTGAGTAGATTGATGGCTTCGCCCGCAATGCGCAGGCGAAGCCATCGCAACTGCGTGATTGTGCTGCGGGGTTTCATTTCCATACGGCTCTCTTACCGTGGGGAGAGTGCGCCAATGATCCGGCACTCGGAGATGGCGCCTTTCTGACATTGACCGATGAGGTCGCGCAGTTCGCGCCGAAGCGCCTTCAGGTCAGCGATCTTTCGCTCAATGTCCGTCAGATGGTCTTGCGCGATCGCATCCACCGTACAGCAGTCGCTGTCCCGGCTCTCGGCAAGGCCAAGCAGCGTTCGGACCTGGTCGAGCGTGAATCCAAGATCGCGCGCGCGCCTTATGAAGCTGAGGCGGCCCAGGTGTGTCTCGCCATAACTGCGGTAGTTTCCAGCCGTCCGGCCGGGCTCGGGGAGCAGCCCAATTCGCTCGTAGTAGCGGACCGTCTCGACCTTTGTGGCGGTCGCCTCGGCGAGCGCACCTATCGAATAGCTGGGTTTTGGCATCACTTGACCCTGTAGTGACTACAGGGTGCAGACTACATGACGAAACCAGAGAGTCGAGGTCAGGCCATGTCCGGATGCTGCGAACACGACGCTTGCGCCTCAAGCGCGGGATTGAAGGCGGACGCCGCGTGGCGGCGCGCCTTATGGATTGCTCTTGTCGTAAACGCCGGCATGTTTGCGGCTGAAGTGGCGGCGGGGTTCGCGGCGGATTCATCGGCTTTGCAAGCTGACGCGCTCGACTTTCTCGGTGACGCAGCCAATTACGCAATCAGCCTTGGGGTGGCCGGCCTTGCGCTGGCGACGCGGGCGCGTGCCGCATTGCTGAAGGGTGTCACGCTGCTGGCGCTTGGCCTTTTTGTGCTCGGATCAGCCGGGTGGCGCGCGTGGATAGGGGATGCACCGCCTCATGCCGCCACCATGGGTGTCGTGGGCTTTGCGGCGCTGGTCGCCAATGCCGGCGTCGCGTTGATGCTGTTTCGCTATCGTCGCGGTGACAGCAACATGCGATCCGTCTGGATCTGCTCGCGCAACGACGCGATCGGCAATGTCGCCGTCATGCTGGCGGCGCTTGGCGTATTCGGCACGGGAACGCTTTGGCCGGACGTCGTCGTGGCCATCGTCATGGCGGGTCTGGGCATCACCGGCGGCATCACAATCATACGTCAGGCGCGGGGCGAAATACGCTTGGCGACGCCCTCACAAATCGTGGCGGCCGAGTAGATGCTGGACTTACCGCTTCTGCTTCGCGATGGCACGATCCTCGCGGTCGTCGCCTCGGTCTGGGTCATGGGGTCATTGCGCGCCAACCCGCGCTGGTTCCTCCGTCACTACCCAGAAGAGGTGAGGGCGGCGGCGCCTCCGCTGACAAAGAATGAACGGGTCGCAAGCCGTCTTGTGGGGCTACCGTTTCTTGCTGCCCTTGTCGGCATACCGATCTGGTCAGTCGCGTCACTCGTAGGACTTTATCCTGGCGCAACATTCCTGGACGCCGCCTTGCACGGCTTCGGCGTGTCCATGGTCTTCAATCTCGTCGATCTGCTCTTGCTCGACCTGCTGTGGCTCGGGGTCCTGCGGCCGTCCTGGGCAATGATCCCAGGCACGGAGGCGGTGGTGTTCCGCCTCAACGTCTCGGATCATGTCCGCGGCTTTGTCGTGGGCACGGTTCTCGCAGTGGTGATCGGCTGCATTGCGGCCACGGTAGCTGGGGCATGGGGCAAGGCATGAGTTGGTGTACGCTATACAGTAACCCCAGGGGTAATTGACGGGCCCAGCAGCTCGCCAATTTGTTCATCGACGGGCAATAGAATTCGTGTACGTCTGCCGCCAACTGCAACCCGAAAGCTGATAGTTTGATCCGCCGCCTGCTCACGATCATGCTCGCGATGCTGCTCTGGACCGTCCAGACAGCTGACGCGGCTATTGATCATTCGCAAGCTTTTGGCGGGGCGGACTCGGCAACTGTGATGCTGGTCGCCGACCATGGCGAAGACCCCTCCGGCAAGACCGACGGCGGCATGACGTGCAACTCCGGCTGCGTGTGTCATGTGCTCCATCACGCTTGCATTGGCGATGAGGCGGCTTCGGTCGAACAGGCGCTCGTTGATTGTCAGGCCTATGTCCTTGCTGACAGTGAAGTCGCCGCGTTCCTGACAGAACCTCCCACCCGACCGCCGCTCGTCTGAGACGCCGTCGCCCGCTTGCGCGGGCTGTCGTCAGTCTCAGATGCGGAGTCTATCCATGCCTTCCCCTCGCGGGTTATTGCGCGCCGTTGCCGGCGTAGCGCTTGTCATATCGTTTGTCGGCCCGGCATGGGCGCAGGCTGGTAGTGTTCTAACGTTGCCGGAAGCGCTGGCGCGGGCGGAAGCCCAGGCGCCTGCCCTTGCTGAGGCGAAAGCCGCCGTCGATGCGGCGCGTGGCAGGACACAGCAGGCAGGCTTCATTCCCAATCCCGAAGCGCGGCTTGAGGTCGAGAATTTCTCCGGCTCGGGCCTTTATAGTGGCCTCGATCTCGCCGAGACGACGCTTGCCATTGGGCAGACCATCGAGATGGGCGGAAAACGCGAAAGCAGGATTGCTGCGGGCAATGCGGAGGTGATTGCCGCCGAGACCCGTCAAACGATCGCGCGCGCCGATTTGAATCTCGAAGTCCGGCGCCTCTTTGCAAATGCACTGGCCAGCCGTGAACAAGCAGCGCTTGCCCAAGGCGCCTTGGACCGCGCACGCGACCTTTCGCGGGTCGCGCAGACGCTGGTTGATGCTGGCCGTGAGCCGCCGCTGCGCGCCCTGCGCGCACGTTCAGCTGCGGCGGAAGCCGAGGCCGAATTGCAACGCATTTCCGCCGAGGATAGCGCGTCTCGCGCGGCGCTCGCCGCGTTGCTTGGCGACACCGTCGCGCCAACCGCCATTATCGGGACGTTCGAGGCGCTGACGGACACACCACGGTTGGTCGATCCGACCGAGACTTTGGATGTCAGACTGGCGCTCGCCGAAGCCGAGTCGGCGCGGGCCGTCGTCTCGCGCGAACGCGCCTCGGCCGCCACCGACATTACGGTGGAGTTGGGGGCCAAGCGTTTCGAAGATAGCCGCGACACGGCTGTGGTGTTTGGGCTCTCAATGCCGATCCCGATCTTTGACCGCAATCAGGGGAACATTGCTGCGGCCTCGGCTGACGTGAATGCCGCCAACGCTCGCCGCTTGCGCGCCCTGGCGGAAGCAGTTCGGGGCATGAACGAGGCCGACAGCCTGCTACGCGCGGCGCAAGCGCGGGTGACAACACTCGAGACATCTGCTGTGCCCGCAGCAAACGAGGCGCTTGAGCTGGCGCGCGCCGGATTTGAAGCGGGGCGCTTTACGTTGCTCGATG
>DAIRES010000051.1:16188-20717 GCA_036795465.1 Hyphomonadaceae bacterium | reverse complement strand
TGGAATCGCGGTTTGCATTCCGGGGGGCCTGACGCGATGCCAACCTTTGGCTACAGAGATGCGCGGCCCGCCTGCCGGCCCAACGGAAAGACCCTGTGAGCCCCACCAAGGACCAGATCGCACAACTCGCCGCCGGCCGCGTTCTGGTGGTCGGCGATGTCATGGTCGATCATTATGTGTCGGGCCGCGTCTCGCGTGTGTCCGACGAAGCGCCGGTGCCGATCATCCACGTCGCCGATGAACGGTGGACGGCAGGGGGCGCAGCCAACGTGGCCGCCAACGTTGCAGCGCTCGGCGGCAAGGCGATGCTGGTCGGCGTCACGGGGGGCGATGCAGCCGCTTCGACGCTCGCCGGCATCCTGTCGGACCTGTCCCGCTCGATCGAGACGCATCTGGTGACCGAACCGGGCCGGCCGACGACGATCAAGACACGTTACATGGGCGGTCAGCACCAGATTGTGCGCGTGGACCGCGAACATCCCGGCGCGATCGGTAAGGCGACCGAAGACAGGATCATGGCCGCCGTCGACATGCTCGCAGGCGACTGCGATGCGATCATGATCTCTGACTATGCCAAGGGCGTGCTGACCGATCGCGTGCTCGCTGCCGTATTCGCAGCCGGCCGGAAAGCCGGTGTTCCCGTCATCGTTGACCCCAAGCGCAACGACTGGCTGGCCTATCGTGGCGCCGCCATCATCACGCCGAACCGCAAGGAACTGCAGCTTGCGACACATGCATCCTGCGGGTCCGATGCCGAATGCGCGAATGCTGCGGATCAGGCCATCTCGACGGTCGGCGCCGCCATCCTGCTCACGCGGTCGGAGCACGGCATGTCGCTGTTCCGCGCCGGTGCACAGCCGCTTCATCTCGCTGCCAAGGCGCGAGAAGTGTTCGACGTTTCGGGCGCCGGCGATACGGTCGCAGCAGCGGTGTCGCTTGGCGTCGCAAGCGGACTGCCGATCGAAACCGCCATGCAGCTCGCAAATATTGCGGCCGGCATCGTCGTGGCCAAGCGGGGCACCGCGATCGCAACTCCGGCGGAATTGCTGGCAGAGATCGGCGCAGGCAGGCGGGGCGCAGGCAGCGCCCCCGGCGCCCTGCCCCTCGCAGAGGCCCGCAAGCTGCGCGAAGACTGGGGCCGCCAGGGCATGACGGTCGGCTTCACGAACGGCTGTTTCGATATCCTCCACGCCGGCCACATCTCGCTGCTACGCCAGGCGGCAGAAGGATGTGACCGTCTGATCGTTGCGTTGAATACGGATGCATCCGTGCGTGTGCTGAAGGGACCCGAGCGGCCCGTCCAGTCGGAAGACGTGCGCGCCTCGGTCATGGCGTCCATAAAAGGCGTCGACGCCGTGATCCTCTTTGGCGAACAGACGCCGCTCGAAGTCATCCGCGAACTCCAGCCGGACGTGCTGATCAAGGGCGCCGATTACAGCGAAGACCAGATCGTCGGCGCAGACCTTGTCCGCGCACGCGGGGGGCGCATCCTCCGGGTGACGCTGGTCGACGGCCAATCGACCACCAAGGTCATCGAAAAATCGCGCAAGCCGTCAAAAGGCTGAGCCTGGGATGCGGCTTCGGCGCCCGGTTGCGACAATCCTGAAGTTCCATTGCGGCAATCGACTTGACTTTGAGGCCCCTCCCCGCGCTAACCAACCCTGACAAGACTCTCCGTTCGGAACGACAAGAGGTTCGCCATGCGCGTGACAATGATCGGGGCCGGCTATGTCGGCCTGGTGTCAGGAGCCTGCTTCGCGGACTTCGGCCATACGGTCACCTGCGTGGACAAGGATCCCGGCAAGATCGAACGCCTGGAAAAGGGCGTGATGCCCATCTTCGAACCGGGCCTCGCCGAACTGGTGGCGACCAACGTGAAGGAAGGCCGCCTGTTCTTCTCGCTCGATGCGCGTGAAGCCATCCGGCAGGCGGACGCGATCTTCATTGCTGTTGGTACGCCGTCGCGCCGTGGCGACGGTCATGCGGATCTCTCCTATGTCTATGCCGCGGCGAAGGAGATCGCCGAGCACATGGACGGCTTCACCGTCGTGGTGACCAAGTCGACCGTTCCGGTTGGCACTGGCGACGAGGTCGAAGAAATCATCCGCAAGACCAATCCGGATGCAAAATTCGCCGTCGTTTCAAACCCGGAATTCCTGCGCGAAGGCGCCGCCATCAGCGACTTCAAGCGGCCCGACCGCGTGGTGGTCGGCACCGACAATGAAGAAGCGCGCGAGCGCATGCGCGAACTCTATCGCCCGCTCTTCCTGAACGAGACGCCGATGCTCTTCACCGAGCGGCGCACGTCGGAACTGATCAAGTATGCCGCGAACGCCTTCCTCGCCGTGAAGATCACCTTCATCAACGAGATGGCCGACCTCTGCGAAAAAGTCGGCGCCAACGTGCAGGACGTCTCGAAAGGCATCGGCCTCGACAATCGCATCGGGAAAAAATTCCTGCATGCAGGTCCCGGGTATGGCGGCTCGTGCTTCCCGAAGGACACGCTGGCGCTGACCAAGACCGCGAATGATGTCGGCAGCCCGGTGCGCATAGTGGATACGGTCGTGCAGGTAAACGACGCCCGCAAGAAGGCGATGGCGGACCGCATCATCAAGGCGATGGGCGGCGACGTGAAAGGCAAGACCATCGGCATCCTCGGCCTCGCCTTCAAACCCAACACCGACGACATGCGCGACGCGCCCTCGCTGGACATCATCCCGGCACTGCAAGCGGCAGGCGCGCGCGTAAAGGCCTACGACCCGGAAAGCATGCATGAAGCCGGCAAGATGCTGACCGGGGTGGATTTCTGCGACGGCCCCTATCACGCCGTCGATGGCGCCGACGCCATGGTCCTCATCACGGAATGGGACCAGTTCCGCGCGATCGATTTCGGCCGGGTCAAGAAACTGCTGAAGACCCCCACCGTAATCGATCTCCGCAACGTCTATCAGCCTGCTGACATGCAGAAGCGCGGCTTCAACTATACCAGCGTCGGACGCCCCTAGGGCCGCCAAGCTTTACAATACGGGCAACCCCCCGCATCACTCGCGCAGGGCGATCAACCGCGCGAGGGACAATGGCCAGAGCTAGCTCTCTTCTCGAGAACCGGGCGCTTGTTTCCGGCGGGTCCGGCTTCCTCGGCTCTCACCTCTGCGACCGGCTGCTTGCGCGCGGACAGGAAGTGCTCTGCGTCGACAACCTGTTCACCGGCCAGAAGCGGAACGTTGCCCACTTGCACGGCAACCCTAAATTCGAGTTCCTGCGCCACGACGTGACGTTCCCGCTGTTCGTCGAGGTCGACCAGATCTGGAATCTCGCCTGCCCCGCCAGCCCGATCCACTATCAGCACGATCCCGTGCAGACGACGAAGACGTCAGTGCATGGCGCGATCAACATGCTCGGCCTCGCCAAACGCCTTGGCGCCAAAATCCTTCAGGCTTCCACCTCGGAAGTTTATGGCGACCCCGCCGTGCATCCGCAGACCGAAGAATACTGGGGCAACGTCAATCCGATCGGGCCACGCTCCTGCTATGACGAGGGCAAGCGCTGCGCAGAGACGCTGTTCTTCGACTACTACCGGCAGCACAGCCTGCGCATCAAGGTGATCCGCATCTTCAACACCTATGGCCCGCGCATGCATCCGAATGACGGGCGCGTGGTGTCCAACTTCATCGTGCAGGCGTTGAAGGGGCAGGACATCACCATCTATGGAGACGGGCTGCAGACGCGCTCCTTCTGCTACGTCGATGATCTGGTGGATGGAATGATCCGGCTGATGGATTCGCCGGACGACGTGACCGGCCCGATCAATGTCGGCAATCCGGGCGAGTTCACGATGATCGAACTGGCCGAAACGGTCCTCAAGCTGGTCGGCTCGAAATCCAAACTCGTTCGCCAGCCCCTGCCCGCTGACGACCCCAAGCAGCGCAAGCCGGACATCACCCGCGCGCGCAATACGCTGGGCTGGGAGCCGAAAGTTCAGCTTGAGGATGGTCTTGGCGAAACCATCGCCTATTTCCGGAAGCTCCTTAACGAGTAACGGAGACCGGCTTGGCGTTTTCCCACAGCGGCCAGATTCACGACTGGATGTTCAACGCGGCCCTGCCCTGGTGGGCGGAGCACGGCGTCGATCGCGTGAATGGCGGCTTCGTGGAACAGGTGACGCCGGATGGAGCGGATGCCGGCATCGCGTTCAAACGCACGCGCGTCACGGCGCGACAGATCTACGTGTTTTCGCACGCTCACATGCTGGGCTTCAAACCCGGCCTCGCCCTTGCGGGGCATGGCGTCGATTTCCTTCTGGGAAAAACATGGAATGGCCCGGCCAATGGTTTCGCCCGCAAACTGACCCTCGATGGCGGCGCGCTCGATCCGACCCCGGATCTGTATGACCACGCCTTCGTCCTGTTCGCGCTCGCATGGCATCACAAGGCAAGCGGCGACCAGAACACCCGCGACTGGATGCATCGCACGCTGGACTATATCGAGACGCACATGCGCGTCAGCGGCGGCGAAGGCTTCTGGCACGA
>DAIRES010000051.1:13790-16088 GCA_036795465.1 Hyphomonadaceae bacterium | reverse complement strand
CCGGGAGATTCAATGCCGAACAGGTTCACCAGCCCCGCATGCCCATGCAGCTCAGGCCCATCGATACGGAAATCCGCCGCCGGCTCGCCCGGCCCTGAAATCTTGGGGCGGCAGCCCGAATAGTCCGGCGTGATGGCGTCGTCCGGCAAGCCCGGCCAGTAGCGCCGAATAGCGTCATAGAACGCAGCCGACCGAGCGGGATCGACGCGATAGTCGATAGCGTCCGGATCTGCGTTCGACAGCCATTCCACATCGGGGCCGAACCGCATCCGCCCGGCCAGATCGAGCGTGACGTGAACACCAAGACCGCCATCGATAGGCGCCGGATAGATCAGGCGACTGAAGGCCGGCTTCCCGGAACAGCCGAAATAATTCCCCTTCGCAAGAACCAGCTTCGGGATCAGATCGGCGCGATAGCCCTCAATGCCGCCAGCGACACGCTGCGCATACAGGCCGGCGCTGTTCACCAGCCGCCGGCATGTGATGACGCTGGCTTCGACCCCGCCGGTCCTCACGCGAAACCCGCCAGCGTCTAGCGTCTCAATGCGAACGACCGGCGTGTTGAACGCCAGCATGCCGCCATGATCCTCGATCTCGCCCTGCAGGGCGAGCATGTAGCCATGGCTGTCGACCACACCTGTTTCCGGCGACCACAGAGCCGCCGTGCATGTCAGCGCGGGCTCCCACGCCATCGCCTTGGCGCCAGAGACAAGCTCAAGCTTCTCGACGCCATTGGTCAGGCCGGTCGCATGAATGGCTTCGATCTTCCGCGTCTCGCTGTCGGATGTCGCGACGATCAGCTTGCCGCGCTTGAGATGTGGCACGCCCCGCGCCTCGAGATAATCATAAAGCTTCCGCCTGCCCTCGACGCACATGCGATGGCGCAGGCTGTCGGTCGGGTAATACATGCCGCCATGGATGACCTCGGAATTGCGCGAGGATGTCTGCGTGCCGATCCCGTCGCAGGCTTCGAGCACGATGACATCCCGCCCCGAGCGAGCGAACTCGGCGGCTATCGCCAGCCCTACCGCGCCGGCGCCTATGACAAGGACATCAACGTCCATTAACCTTTGGCTCCCTGAGCGCCGCATGGGTCAAGCAAGTTCGACGCCGCCGAAAGGCGGCTGGAAAGGCAGTTTCCGGATAATTACCTAAGACGGCGTAGAGCCTGCATTGAGACGTGTTGGCGGCAGTGATAGGCGCTAGAGGCGATGGCCGAGTTCGACAACATATACATGCACGGCTTTGTCAGGGCGGCGGCAGCCAGCCCGCGCGTGCATCTTGCCGACCCCGCCTCCAACGCTCGCGAGACGATCGAGCTGATGCGCAAGGCCGACAAGGCCGGCGCGGCGCTCGTCATTTTCCCGGAACTCGGGTTGTCGGGCTACACGATCGACGACCTGCACCTGCAATCCACCCTCCTCTCAGCCGTTCTCGACGCCATCACCCGCGTGAAGGACGCCAGCAAGTCGCTGGCGCCCGTGGTCGTGGTCGGCGCGCCGATCCAGGTCGGGCCGTCCGTTCACGGTTGCGCGGTGGTGATGCATCGCGGCGCCATCCTCGGCGTCGTGCCCAAGACCTACCTGCCCAACTATCGCGAGTTCTACGAGAAGCGTCAGTTCGCCATGTCGACCGACGCGGTGGTCGACCAGATCACGCTTGCCGGCGAAACCGTGCCGTTCGGCGCCGATCTCTCCTTCGAAGCCAGCGATGTCCCTGGCTTCACCCTCGCCGTCGAGATCTGCGAGGACATGTGGGCCCCGATCCCGCCTTCGACCTACGCCGCCCTCGCAGGCGCCAACATCATCGCGAACCTTTCGGCTTCCAACATCACGATCGGCAAGGCGGCAGAGCGCGACATGCTGTGCCTGTCGCAATCGGCGCGGGCATCATGCGGCTACATCTACGCCGCCGCCGGCTATGGCGAGTCCACGACCGACACCGCCTGGGACGGCCAGCTGGCAGTCTATGAGCTCGGCAGCAAGATTGCCGAGTCCGACAGGTTTGCAGATGAATCCGCGCTTCTCCTCGCCGACATGGATGTCGGCCGGATCGGCCAGGACCGCATCCGCAACGGCACTTTCCGCGATACGGCGCGCAATCACCGCGACGACCTGAAACGCCGCCGCATCAGCTTCGCCGCCGCGCCGGACCTGAACGCGAAGCTTCCGCTTTCACGCAAGGTCGACCGTTTTCCGTTCGTGCCGGATGATGAAGCCCTGCTCGATCAGGACTGCTTCGAGGCTTATAACATACAGGTTCAGGGCCTTCGCCGCCGTCTCGAATCCTCGGGCGTCA
>DAIRES010000051.1:0-13690 GCA_036795465.1 Hyphomonadaceae bacterium | reverse complement strand
GGCCTGCGCACCGACTACCTCTTCCGCCTCGCCAACAAGGAAGGCGGCCTTGTCGTCGGCACGGGCGACCTGTCGGAGCTGGCGCTCGGCTGGTGCACCTATGGTGTCGGCGATCACATGAGCCACTACAACGTCAACGGCGCAGTGGCGAAGACGCTGATCCAGCACCTGATCCGCTGGAGCGCTGCAAGCGGCCTTTATTCGGCCGGCGCGGCTGACGTGATGCGCGCCATCCTCGATCAGGAAATCTCGCCCGAACTCGTGCCCGCCGGCGCGGACGGCAAGATCCAGTCAACCGAAGACACGATCGGCCCCTACAACCTCCACGACTTCTTCCTGAACCAGACGATCCGCTGGGGCGCCTCCCCCACCCGCATTGGCTTCCTCGCTTATGCTGCCTGGGGTGATGCGAAGTCCGGCGACTGGCCCGCCCATGTCGCTGAGAAAGACCGCGTGGCCTACGAAATGGCGACCATCGTCAAATGGCTGGAGGTGTTCGCAAAACGCTTCTTCCAGACCAGCCAGTTCAAGCGTTCGGCCGTCCCGAACGGCCCCAAAGTCACCTCCGGCGGCTCCCTCTCCCCCCGCGGCGACTGGCGAATGCCCAGCGATTCCAGCCCCGCGCCCTGGCTCGATGACATCGCAAAACTCAAGGCGCAGCTCGGTTTAAAGGCCTGACAGCCGCTAAACCTTGCCTTTTCAGGCCCCCTGATACATGAGGGGCCAGCTTGCACTCGTAGCTCAGCTGGATAGAGCGCTGCCCTCCGAAGGCAGAGGTCACAGGTTCGACTCCTGTCGAGTGCGCCAGCCTTCCCCGAAACCCATGAATTTGACGGCGTGACGGCGCCTGCGCGATCTGCGAGTTATAACGACGCGCCCGGGCCGGGCCGCCAACTGGATTGCGCGATGACTTACTGGAAAGCTGCCGTCCTTGCCTTTGCGACTTTGACGGCTTGCAGCGATGAGAAGCCGGCCGCCCAGACCGCAACGCCGCAGGTCGAAGCCCCGCCGAAGCCGGCCATCTGGAAGATCTCGGACGCCGACACCACCGTTTACATGTTCGGCACCGTCCACGTCCTGCCGCCGACGCTGACTTGGCATTCGCCGGCCGTCGACAAGGCGATGGAGGAAGCGAAGGCTGTTTACTTCGAGACGGATACCGAGGGCGATCCGATGATGTTCCGCGAGATCGTGGAACGGCTCGGCAAGTATGAACCGTCGCAGCGCCTGTCCGACCGGCTGAGCCTTGAAGACCTCGAAAAGCTCAAGGCTGCGCTCGGCAAGCTTGATCTGCCGCTGATCGCGCTGGAATCGATGCGCCCC
The DNA here is from genome assembly GCA_036795465.1 of Hyphomonadaceae bacterium. Taxonomy (GTDB): domain Bacteria; phylum Pseudomonadota; class Alphaproteobacteria; order Caulobacterales; family Hyphomonadaceae; genus UBA7672. The sequence goes on along the minus strand of DAIRES010000051.1, from coordinate 12,367 downwards.
TGGTATGCCGGCATCGTCATCAGCGAAGCGGTGGTTCGCCGCGCCGGATATGATGTGACGTCCGGCGTTGAAAGCGTGCTGCGGCCTGCGGCTGAAGCCGAGGGCAAGGAGATCCGCTTCCTGGAGACGATCGAGGAGCAGATGGCCTCATTCGCCACCCTGCCCGAGAATGTTCAGGTGCGCTTCCTTACCGGAGGCATCGAGCAGATCGACAGCGCGACCGAGGAGCTGGGCAATCTGGTTAACGCGTGGAAGGCCGGTGATGTCGATGCGCTCACCCGGCTGCTGATCGACGACGACCTCGCCGTCATTCCAGAACTGTATGATGCTCTGCTGAAGCACCGGAACGCCAACTGGACGCCTGAAATCGACGCCCTGATGAAATCGGAGACGGGCACATTCCTGATCGCCGTTGGTGCGGCCCACCTGATTGGCAAGGACAGCGTCATCGCCATGCTGGAGCCGCTGGGTTACCGCGCGGAACGGATTCAGTAGGCTCTCGGGCTGGCCTGCCCCCGGGGTCCGGTCGATCCCGGATTCCCCTTCCAGGCGCCTCGTGCGTCTCGGTTTCGCACATCAGGCGAAAAGGCTGTGCCGTGCCTTTCCCAAGGGTTAAGGGCCGTTAACCATAAAATTGATCGCGCGACGGGGGAATTGCGGCGCCGCACCTCAATCGGCTCCGGGCGGAACCCGGCCCTTTCCTTGCTGACCGTAACCGCAAACGGACGCTTGGAGACCATCAAATGCCAATTTCGGACAGCGTGAAGCTGCATGGGAAGGTAACCATCTTCCATCCGACCCTGGTGAACCTTTACGGGTGCGAGGTCGGTGACGGCTCGCGCATCGGCGCCTTTGTCGAGATCCAGAAGGGCGCCTTCATCGGCGAACGCTGCAAGATTTCCTCGCACACCTTCGTCTGCGAAGGCGTGACGATCGAGGACGAGTGCTTCATCGGTCACGGCGTCATGTTTACCAATGACCGCTTCCCGCGCGCCACCAACCCGGATGGCTCGCCGCAGTCTGACGCTGACTGGACCCTCGAACTGACGCGCGTGAAGCGTCAGGTCTCCATCGGCTCAAACGCAACCATCGTCTGCGGCATCACGATCGGCGAAGGCGCCCTGATCGCGGCCGGCGCGGTGGTGACGAAAGACGTTCCCGATTTCGCGGTCGTCGCGGGTTGCCCGGCCAAGGTGCTGGGCGATGTCCGCACCATGGCGGCCGACAAGAAAACTCAAGCTTTGAATGGCGTTGTTGAAAAGGTAGTGGGCTAATGACCGCCAATACTGAAAAGAAAGCGGCCAAACCCCGCAAGAAGACGATCGCCGCGAACGGTCCGGCGACCGAGGTCCTGTCGGGCCCGCGCGTCGAACCGAAGCGCGAGACCCTGAACATCGGCGTCATCGGCTACGGCTACTGGGGCCCCAACCTGGTCCGCAACTTCGCGGAACTCTCGGACGCCCGCGTCCACACCGTCGCCGACCTGAACCCGAAATCGCTGGAAGTCGTCAAGAAGCGCTTCCCCGCCACGAACGTCACGACCGACGCGCAGGCGATGATCCGCGACCCGGAAATCGACGCCGTCGCCATCGCGACCCCGGTCTCGACCCACTTCTCGCTCGCCATGGCCGCCCTGAAAGCCGGCAAGCACGTCTGGCTCGAAAAGCCGATGACGGAAACCTCTATGCAGGCCCGCGCGCTGATCGAGGAAGCCAACAAGCGTGGCCTCACCCTGCACGTCGACCACACTTTCGTTTACACCGGCCCGGTGAAGAAGATGCGCGAGATGGTCCAGAACGGCGATCTCGGCAAGACGCTCTACTACGACTCAACCCGCATCAATCTCGGCCTCTTCCAGCGAGACGTTAACGTGATCGCGGACCTCGCCGTCCACGACTTCTCGATCCTGGACTACGTGTTCGAGCAGCACCCCGTCGCCGTTTCCGCCTCGGGCATCAATCACTACCCGGGAACGCCGGAAAACCTGGCCTTCATCACTCTGTTCTATGAAACCGGCTTCATCGCCCACGTTAACGTCTCGTGGCTGGCGCCCGTCAAAGTGCGCTCAATCCTGATCGGCGGCACCGAAAAGATGATCACTTTCGACGAACTTCAACCGTCCGAGAAACTGAAAATCTACGACAAGGGCGTATCGTTCACGGATGACCCGGCAAAGATCAACGAAATGCGCGTCGGCTATCGCGCCGGCGACATGTGGGCGCCGAAAGTCGACGGCTCCGAAGCGCTGCTCGTCGAGGGCAAGCACTTCGTCGACTGCATCCGCACCGGCAAGACCCCGATCTCGAATGGCGAGTTCGGGTTCCGCATGGTCGAGCTGATCGAAGCCGCCACTGCCTCCATGCGGGGCCGCGGCGAAACCATCCACCTCCCCCGTAAATCGAGCAAGTGAGCTAGGCCACCATGGGCGTCCCGTTCGTCGATCTCAAAGCACAGTACCACTCCATCAAGGCGGAGATTGACGCCGCCCTGATCGGCACGATGGAATCGTGCGCCTTCACGCTTGGGCCGGAAGTCGCCGCGCTCGAGAAAGACTTCGCAGTTTATGCCGGCACGAACTTCGCCGCCGGCGTCAACAACGGCACGTCCGCCCTGCACCTTGCTCTTCTCGCCGCCGGCGTCGGCCCGGGCGACGAAGTGATCACGGTCCCCTTCACCTTCATCGCCTCGGCCTCGGCCATCCACTACACGGGCGCAAAACCGGTGTTCGTGGACATCGACCCCGTCACCTTCACGATGGACCCGGCCGCGATCGAAGCCGCCATCACGCCGCGCACCAAGGCTATCGTCCCGGTTCACCTGTTCGGCCAGATGGCCGACATGGAGCCGATCATGGCGATCGCGAAGAAGCACAACCTGTTCGTGCTGGAAGACGCAGCCCAGGCTCACGGCGCCGAATACAACGGCAAGCGCGCCGGCTCCTTCGGCGACGCCACCGGCTTCTCGTTCTATCCGGGCAAGAACATGGGCGCCGCGGGCGAAGGCGGCATGACCGTCACCCCGCACGCCGAAATCAACCGCAAGGTCCGCATGCTGCGCGACTGGGGCGCGGAGAAGAAATATCATCACGAGATCATCGGCTACAACATGCGCCTGGAAGGCATCCAGGGCGCGGTGCTGCGCGTGAAACTGAAATACATCGAGAAGTGGACCGAGATGCGCCGCGACGCGGCCGCCCGCTACAAGTCGATGTTCGAAGGCACGGGCGTCGCCACGCCGGTGGCGCTCGATAACCGCCGCCACGTCTATCACATCTATGCCATCCGCACGAACGATCGCGCGCGCTGGATCGAGGAGCTGAACAAGAAGGGCATCCAGACGGGGATCCACTACCCCTTCCCGCTGCACACCCTGAAGGCTTTCGACTTCCTCGGCTACAAGCAGGGCCAGTTCCCGCATTCGGAAAAAGCTGCGGCCGAAGTGCTGTCGCTCCCGATGTATCCGGAACTGAACGCCGTGCAGCAGGAAGAAGTGGTCGCCGCGGTGGCCGCACTTCAAAAGGACGCGCTGCAAACGGCGTAGGACTGAATAAGGGGCCGTCGCGATGCGGCGGCCCTGCAGACTTCAAACAAAAGCATACGTAGATTTCGGGTGATGGGACAATGAAGATCGAAGGCGCAAAAATCCTGGTGACCGGCGGGGCCGGCCTCATCGGCTCCACCACCATCGATCAGCTGCTCGCCAACGAGAAGCCGGGCGAGATCGTCATCCTTGACAACATGTCGCGCGGCACGACCCGCAACCTAGAGAACGCGCTCAAGGACGAGCGCGTGAAACTCATCCAGGGCGACATCCGCGACAAGGACCTTGTTTACAAGGTCACCGAAGGCATGGACGCGGTCATCCACATGGCCGCCATCCGCATCACGGCCTGCGCCGCCGATCCGCGCGAAGCCATGGAAGTGATGAACGATGGCACGTTCAACGTCATCGACGCCGCCCACAAGGCCGGCGTGAAAAAGGTGCTCGCCGCCTCCTCCGCCTCGATCCTCGGCCTCGCTGACTCATTCCCGACGACCGAAGATCACCACCCCTACAACAACCGCACCTGGTACGGCGCCTCGAAGATCATGCTCGAGGGCCTGCTGCGGTCCTACAACGACATGTACGGCCTGAACTATGTCGCGATGCGCTACTTCAACGTTTACGGCCCGCGCATGGACGTGGAAGGCAAGTACACCGAAGTGCTCGTCCGCTGGGTCCAGCGCATCAGCGCCGGCACGCCCCCGCTGATCCTCGGCGACGGCAAGACGTCGATGGACTTCATCTACATCGAAGACCTCGCCCGCGCGAACGTGCTCGGCCTCAAGTCTGACGCCACCGACGAAGTCTTCCACATCGCTTCGGGCGTCGAAACCTCGCTCAGCGAACTCGCCGCCACCACGATGAAAGTCATGGGCGCGCCGAAGGACATGGTTCCCGAATACGGCCCCGAGCGCAAAGTGAACGCTGTCTCGCGCCGCCTCTCGTCGACCGAAAAGGCCGAACGCCTCCTCGGCTTCAAGGCTGAAGTCAGCCTCGAGGAAGGCGTCCGTCGCTTCGTCGCTTGGTGGGAAGCCAACAAGGACAGGTTCAACTAATGATCCCGATCATCAAACCTGTGATGGACCAGCGCGAGGCGGATGCCGCATCGCGCGTGATCCTGTCCGGCTGGATCACGCAGGGCCCCGAAGTCGCGGCCTTCGAGAAAGAGTTCGCCGAATTCGTCGGCGCCGGTCACGCGACCGCCGTCTCTAACTGCACGACCGGCCTTCACCTCGCCCTCCTCGTCGCCGGCGTCGGCCAGGGCGATGAAGTCATCACCGTTTCGCACTCCTATATCGCAACCGCCAACTCGATCCGCTATTGCGGCGCCGAGCCGGTGTTCATCGACGTCGATCCCGCGACCCACAACATGGATCCCGCGCTGATCGAAGCTGCGATCACGCCGAAGACGAAAGCCATCCTGCTCGTCCACCAGATGGGCATGCCGGCCGATCTCTCGGCCATCGTCGCCATCGGCAAGAAACACAATCTGCCCGTGATCGAAGACGCTGCCTGCGCCGCCGGCTCCGAAATCCTCTGGGAAGGCCAGTGGGAAAAGATCGGCCGCGTCCGTGGCGACGTCGCCGTGTTCTCCTTCCACCCGCGGAAGATCATGTCGACGGGCGATGGCGGCATGCTCACCACGCCGCACGCCGACTGGAACGCCAGGTTCAAGCTGCTGCGCCAGCACGGCATGTCGGTTCCCGATACCGTCCGCCACGGCTCCAACCAGGTGATCTTCGAAACGCACCCAGTGCTCGGCTACAATTATCGCATGACCGACATCCAGGCCGCCGTTGGCCGCGAACAGCTGCGCCGCCTGCCCGGCATCGTGGCGCGCCGCCGCGAGATCGGCGAGATGTACAAGCAGCTGCTCGCTCCGGCCCAATGGATCGGCCTGCCGCAGGAACCGTCCTGGGCCCGCTCCAACTGGCAATCGTTTGCCGTGCGCCTGCCTGAACACGCTGACCAGCGCGGCGTGATGCAGGCGATGCTCGACGCCGGAATCTCTACGCGCCGCGGCATCATGTGTTCGCATCGCGAGGATGGCTACAAGAACAGCCCGCACCCGCCGCTTCCGCATTCAGAGGGCTGCCAGGACCGCACGATCGTCCTGCCGCTCTATCCGCAGATGACTGACGACGATATCCGCATGGTTGCCGATACGCTGATCAAGGCGACCAAGCCATGACCTCGACAATCGCCGAAACAGCGCCAGCTGAAGTCGTGGCTGCATCCGGCGATCCGGGCATGCGCGGCAGGACAAGCGATCGCGTCATCCACATCCGGCCCAGCCGCGGTCTTCTCGACCTCGGGCTCGACCAGGTCTGGAGCTATCGGCATCTTCTGTTCACGCTGGTCCGCCGCGATGTGAGCGTTCAGTACAAGCAGGCTGCTCTGGGCGCCGGCTGGGCTGTCATCCAGCCGATCTTCGCCGTGATCATCTTCACGATCATCTTCTCGCTGTTCGCGAAGCTGCCGATCCCGGGCAACATCCCCTATCCGATTTTCGCTTTTGCAGCCGTTCTGCCGTGGAACTATTTTGCCGACAGCGTGCGCCGCGCTTCAACCAGCCTCGTGCAGGAAGAAGAGCTGGTGAAGAAGGTCTTCTTCCCGCGCCTCGTGCTCCCGCTCAGCGGCGTCCTGACGCCGATCATCGATTTCCTGATCGGCCTGTGCGTGCTGGTCATCATGATGGCGTTCTTCGGCATCTGGCCCAGCTGGCGCTTCATCGCCATCCCGTTCCTGATCGCGTTTGCCGGCATGACCGCACTGACGGTCTCGCTCTGGCTGGCGCCGATCAACGTCCGCTATCGCGACGTGCGCCACACTCTGCCCTTCCTCCTGCAGATCTGGATGTATGGTTCGCCCGTCGTCTATTCGTCGACGATCGTCCCCGAAGCCTGGAAATGGGTTTTCGCGGTCAATCCGATGGTTGGCGTGATCGACGGCTTCCGATGGGTGATTTTCGGCAGCGAAGTCCTGACGCTGAACTCGCTGGCGATCGGCGCCCTGATCGTCGCTCCCCTGCTTTTTGGCGGCCTTGTTTTCTTCCGGAAACTTGAACGCACGTTCCCGGATGTAATCTGATGAACACCCTCGCCATCAAAGCCGAAGGTCTCGGGAAGAAGTATCAGCTCGGAGCGCTCGGCTCCAAGCATGACTCGCTGCGCGATGCGCTGCAGTCCGTCTTCGCGAAGAAGGAAAAGGAGTCCGGGGAGTTCTGGGCTCTGAAGGACGCCAGCTTCGAAATCGGCCGCGGCGAGAATGTCGGCATTGTCGGCCTGAACGGCGCGGGCAAGTCGACGCTGCTCAAGATCCTCTCGCAGATCGTTACGCCGACGACAGGTTCTGCCGAAATCACCGGCCGCCTTGGCGCGCTGCTTGAAGTCGGCACGGGCTTCCACCGCGAACTCACGGGCCGGGAGAACGTCTTCCTCTATGGCTCGATCCTCGGCATGGACCGCCAGGAAGTCGCCAAGAAGTTCGACGCCATCGTCGAGTTCTCTGAAATCGGCAAGTTCATCGACACGCCGGTCAAACGTTACTCAAGCGGCATGTATGTGCGCCTGGCTTTTGCGGTCGCCGCGCACCTCGATCCGGATATTCTGTTGCTTGATGAAGTGCTCGCAGTGGGGGATTTCAGCTTCCAGAAAAAGTGCATCGATTTCGCAAAAGCCCTGCAAAAACGGGGCTCTACGATCCTGTTCGTGTCGCACAACATGTTCTCGATCAAGACGATGTGCCCCCGTGTGATCTACCTGCAGAAGGGCCAAGTGGTATTTGACGGCCCCACCGACCAAGCCCTTCGTCTCTACGAAAACGACAGCAAGCTCGCGGCGTTGCCTTGGTTCCGCTCGCCAGACAGCCCGCCACTCAACATCACGAATGTCGAACTTCTCACTGAGGATGGACAGGCGAGAACGATGTTCAACTATGGCGAGCGGATGAGGATGCGCATCTCGTATCAAGCGACGCGGCCCATCGAGGCGCCTCACTTCGTTTGCGCGATCCGGCGTTCGGACGACGTCATGTGCTGCAATTACAGCAGCTGGAGTGATGGAGCTCCCTTCAATGTCATAGACGGTGAAGGCGTGATCGATATGCTGACGCCGCCGCTCAGCCTTGTGTCGGACCAGTATTCCGTAGAGGTCCTGGTGCGCGAGAAGCAAACCGGCTCCATCATAACCGCTCAATCCGGCGCCACATTCCATCTCCGTCACGATGTCTTCGATGCAGCAGGGTTTGGCGTATTCCACCAGCAGGCGCAGTGGTCTAATGGCAGCCTTCGCTGAACCACTGATCTTGATCGCCGCCAGCGGCCTGGCGCGTGAAGTGTTAGCCGTCGTGCGCGGGCATGGCCTCTACGATGTTATCGGTTTTCTCGACGACGCCCCATCACTAGCCGGCGCAAAGATTGACGGCGTGCCTGTGTTGGGCGCGCTGGACACCATAGCGGCATATCCCTCGGCGAGAATGATTGTGTGCGCAGGGCACGGCGCGGTGCGAGACCGGATCGTCACACGCCTCGCGAATCTTGGCATTTCGTCATCACGGTTTGCGGCTGTTGTGCACCCATCTGTGGAAGTACCGCAAGGATGCGAACTGGGAGCGGGATCAATCATTCTAGCTGGCGTTGTGCTGACAACCGCCGTCTCAATCGGCGAGCATGTTGTGATCATGCCGAATGTCACGCTAACGCATGATTGTGCGCTTCATGACTACGCAACCGTGTGCGCCGGAACGGCGCTGGGTGGAAGCGTTGTCATTGAGCGCGCAGCTTACCTAGGTATGAACTCATCGGTGCGTGAGGGTCTGACCGTTGGGCCACGTGCGACACTTGGAATGGGCTCTGTGCTTCTGACAAATGCGCCTGCGGGTGAGACGTGGGTCGGCGTACCGGCCCGTGCGCTGTCATCACATTCCTCGAGTATCACCACGACTGTCGAAACAGCTACGACGTCGCCTTCTGGAGAGAGCTGATGCCGACATTCGATGTCGTTGTGCCCTGCTACAACTACTCCAGATTTCTGGAGTATTGTGTAAAGAGCGCGCTGAATCAGGAAGGCGCCGATGTGCGCGTTTTGATCATTGACGACTGCTCGAGCGATGACTCAGCGGTCGTTGGTCAAAGGCTCGCCAAAGAAGACTCAAGAGTGGAGTTTCGCAGGCATGAGCAGAACCAGGGGCATATTGCCACCTACAATGAAGGCCTGATCGGCTGGGCGAAGGCAGATTATTGCATGCTGCTTTCCGCCGATGATGCCTTGTGCCCGGGTGCGTTTGCACGCGCGCTGAAAGTCTTCGAAGCCTCGAATGATGTCGGGCTGGTCTATGGACTGGCGTGCATCGTTACGAATGAGGGCGAATTCCAGTTTCCGGCTGGCAATGATTTCGTGTCAACGCAGACCATAACGGGCAAGGAGTTTCTCAGAATCTGCTGCGAAGAAGGCAACCCGGTCCCCACGCCAACAGCGATCGTCAGGACTGCTTTGCAGCAAAACCTGGGAGGCTACCGAAAAGACCTCCCGCATACCGGCGACATGGAAATGTGGATGCGATTTGCGCGTCACGGGTCCGTGGGCATCGTGCGGTCGGTCCAGGCCGAGTATCGCATTCACGGTAGCAATATGTCGGCTCAGTATTACGCGCGCGTTCTGAGCGACAGGCACGAACTGGTGCTCACATGTCTCGATGCACTCAGTCCAATTCTTGATACCGACGCAGATGCGCGAAACTGGATATCTTCGATGTACACGCGCCTGCTTATCGAGGCCGAGCAAAAAGCGATAAACGCATTCGATTACGGCGACAGCGCCGCATATGAAGCCTGGCTTGGATTCGCTGAGGAGATGGTCGCAAAATTGAACCGGCCGAAGCGATCTCGCCGATTGGCAGCACGAAAACTGGCAGGCCCGAAGTTGTGGCAGCTTCTTCGCCGGGCGCAGAAAATCTGGAACCCGAACCTTCCTGATGCTCAGCCGCTCCATACGGGTTGGCTGCCGTCGCATATGGAAATCATTGGAAAGTGGCCGGTTGCCCCTTGAAAAACAGGCGCTGGCGCGATCCTGCGCCTTTAGCGGCAAGCGCTTGAGCCTGACGACGATCTGCTCGATCGGGTTGATGTCAGAGGTGTAGGACGGCAGGAACCGCACCCGGGCGCCGGCCTTTGTCGCAGCGCAGATTGATCGGTTCCTACCGAACGGCTCAAGCCGCTTGTTGGTCCGTCATCAGCTGAAACGGTTGGATCTTTTGGTCCACCTCAGACTCTGGAATTCGTCGTACGTTTGCGCTGATCCCTCATCATACGATCCCGTCCTCCGGCGTATTCCGCTGGCGCAATCCCATGGAGAGCCGTGTGAGGTCGGCTCTCATTGCAGCCAGCGCCAGACCTTGATCGCCGTTTGCGCCTCGTCGGGAAAAGCGAGCCAGTTGAGGTTCGGCCACTCGTCGCGGAATTGATATGCCGACGCACCACGATGGCAGACAAGCCGGTTCAGCACCGCCGCGACATGTCCACTGCAAGTCGATCGCCGACATCGATCGAGCGAGCCTCGCCAGTATCCGTTTCCGGGCGCCGTTGTTGAGTTGATCGTGAACGAAGTCGAGGCACCAGACCTCATTCGTGCGCAAGGAGTGCGGGCGCTGCGTCGATGAGCGATCATCTTCCGCCAGCGTGGCCGTTTGGTCCGCAGCGCCAGGCCTTTTTCATGATGGAACCTGCAGGCCACGTTGCATCCAACGCGGGGGCCCCTGCACTTCAACATAATTCGCGCGCTGATATCCATGGCGAATACGCGCCCAACGGTTTTGTGCCTGCCATGTCGGACTTCCGTTCGTGGATCGCGAGTCGATGGCTTGCTCTGTGCGAAACGATGATGGTGCGCCAAGTGAGAGGCGCGCCGCAGCTGTAGCCAAGTGTTGCAACGACGTAGCCTTCACACTGCTTTCTGGCGCTAGCCGGAGCACAATATCCAAACCAGGCGCGAGGCCGCACCGCGTTGAAGCGCCTCCGCCGCGCCTCGATTGTCACGCAAGCCTGTTTTGAGAGGAAGTGGGAGTTCTCGCCGTTGGGAAGTGGATCGCGTGAAGCGCTTTGTCGGCTTCTGAGGAACCTTCAACCCCTCGTGGCGCCACATCCACTCAGCCTGGTTGTGATTCACAGCCCAGCCAGCCCCCGATAACAGCGGCGACCGTATTGCACCATCCATCGACTGGCCCCACGAGATCAGCGCATCAATCTGCCGAAGCCTCGCGACGATCTATTCCCGCTTGCAGCGATTCCCTGCCATCTGCCTTCTCTAGCCCATCCAAGAGCATACCTAGGATGGACTGCTTCAAAGATGGCGGGTCATCTGTTCCAGACGCGACAGGATCGGTCAGACCGGACGGTTAAAAGGCAGGTGAGATCTCTGCCGCCGCACGCCACAAAAAAAGCGAAGCGACCAGCCGGGCTGGTCGCTTCGATGTTGTAGCTACCGATCCCGTCCAGCCACGCCAGAGTGGCGTCGCTGCAAGGCGTGACTAATGGCTTAGATCAGAAAATCCGAACCATGGGCGATCGCATCGAACAACGGGTGCGGTGCGTTGATTTGCGAGTTGTCGTAGGCTTCAAGTACATCACTGCCTACTGCATGGAACTCGTTTCCAAAGAACGAAGCCAAATCGAGCTTGGCCAACAGGAAACTCAGCGACACTTGCGGAGAGGTGGAATTCGACGCCACAGGCTGCTCGCTGACAGGCGCGATGCTGTTCGGCAGGGTAGAGATCGTGTCCGTCGCTGCATCGTCGGCAGCTCCAGCTTCTCCGTAGCTCAGCTCGACGTCGAACGCTGCGATCCTGACGCCAGGCGCAAGGACGACTTCGGTGCTGCCGTGGATGATGTTGCCTTGGGCATCGGTGTAGGACTCCCCGGCCGCGGTGAGACCAATCACGTGAATTGAAGACTCGGCAAGCGACCGAAGCTCGGACGCTTGCGAAACGCCATCCTGGTTGGCGTCTTCCCAGACGAGGAAATCACCAAACGCATCGTCATCGGCCGACAGGATACCATCGCCGTTTGAGTCGAACGCCTTGAGCCCTTCGAGGTCGGTGGATGCGCCAGGCAGATCCGAAACGAATGAGATTTCGGAAATGCCGTTGATTGCGCCATCACCATTTCTATCCAGCGCCAGGAACGCGTCACCGACGCCTGCCCAGCTGCCCAGCTCGAGCACGCCATCATCATCGAAGTCGAACGAAACGTTCGAGGCGAGATTCAGACCGTCTCCGCCCAGATCCAAGATGATCGGAGCTGCAGCGCTTTGCGGCTGGAAGAGCACATCTACGAAGTAGCTTGCGGCATTCCAGGAAGCGGTCGGGAACAGGCCTGTTCCCTCTGCATAGACGCCGGCGTTGACGGGCGCGGTCAGCAACCCATCAGAGCTCGGGCGGGCGGCTGCATGATAGCTGCCCGTATTGGCGTAGCTCTCGACGGCGCCCTGCCCGTTGTTGAAAACGTAGCTGTAGGAGACCGTGTAGGTCTGGCCCGCGACGATCGAGATTGCAGACGACAGCGTTCCGACCTGCCAGCCGGTTGCGCCGGCTGCGGATGTCACCGTGACAGTGCCGATCTTGACGCCTGCGGAGTTCCACAGCGACAGAGCACGGACATCCGTATCATCCGCATCCGCAGCGCCGCGGTAGTACTGAAGCGATGTGATCTGACCGGCCTGGGCCGCCGTGAACTTCGTACCGAGTTCGTAGTTGACCGCGTCCGTCGTTCCCGATTCGAAAGCTGCGGGCGTGGCGCTGGCCGCGAAGAGGCGCGAAGGCGTTACCGGCG
>DAIRES010000250.1:0-4330 GCA_036795465.1 Hyphomonadaceae bacterium | reverse complement strand
AGGCGAGCTGCGCCATCCTTGTCGGCCATATGCGCCATGGGCTGCATGTGGCTGTGTGAGCCTTCGATGCCGAGCATGCCTGCGCGCACCTTGTCGAGCTGTTCCCACAGCTGTTGCTCGGGTTGTTGCTCGGTCTTGCGGGTATGGCCCATGGGGCTTCGCTCCTTGTTTCGGGGTGTGGAAGGCGAACGGGTTCGCGCCCGGTTCGTTCCGTCGGATTGACTTGGGTGCGGAAGAGGATCAGAAGCTCGCCCGCTTGCTTCAAGAGAGCCGCCTATGAGTGTCGTCAGCCTCTAGTTCGCGCCAGGGACCTGCCTGGCCTGGCATTCATGCCAATCGTGCGCGCGTCGCTGACGTGCGTCTGACGCTCATTTTCGGAAGCATCCAATGTTTAAATTTCTGAGGCGTTTCTCGCCGCTATGGCGACACGCTGACTTCAACCGGCTCTGGGCCGCGCAGATCCTGTCTGCGTTCGGCAGCCGGGTTACGCGCACTGCCATACCCATCATCGCGGTAAGCGTGCTGATGGTGACGCCATGGGAGGCGGCTGTCCTCTCCGCGTTGAGCTATGCGCCTTACGTACTGGCCGGACTGCTCGGCGGCGGTTTCGTCGAGCGGGCCAACAAGACGCGGCTGATGGTGGCGATGGACCTTGTCCGCTTCGGGCTCGTCATCGCCGTGCCGCTGGCGTGGTATTTCGACCTGCTGAGTTTCCCGCTGCTATGCCTTCTGGCGGCGGGCGTGGGCGGAGCAAGCGCGCTGTTCCAGAACGCCGATGTCGCCATCCTGCCAAGGCTGGTGGGCAAGGACCATCTGGTCGAGGCGAACTCGCGGCTGCAGGCGACGGAGTCGATCGCCGAGCTGACCGGGCCGGGTGCGGCCGGCATCCTGATCGACCTGCTGACAGCGCCGATCGCGATGGTGGTCGATGCGCTGACCTTCATCTGGTCGGCGTTCTGGCTGTGGCGCATTCCAAAGCAGCAGGGGCAGGCGACAGAGGAAGCGAAGGCCGAAGCGGTGGCGCAGCCATCCGTGTGGGCCACGTTGAAGGCCGATATCGTGGTGGGCTTCTTCGCGATCTGGCGATGCCGCCCGATGCGGGCGATCATCACGGGCAACTTCTTCTGGTACATCTCGGCGGGCTTTTTCTTCGCCACGCTGATGGTGTTCCTGCTGCGCGATCTGCACATGGCGCCGTCGGTGATCGGCGTGATGATTTCCGTCGGCGGGTTCAGCGCGCTGCTGGGGTCGCTGTGTGCACGGCCGCTGGCGAAGGCGATCGGATATGGGCCGGCGATCATCGCGGGCTTCTGCTTCAGCGTCGTCGGCCTGCTGATGCTGATCCCGGCTGCGGCGTTCAAGGAGTGGGCGTTGCTGTTCCTTGTGGCGCAGCAATTCTTCGGCGACTTCGGGATCATGATCTACACGATCCTTGCGGTCAGCCTGCAACAGAAGCTGTTGCCGGAGGAGGAGCTGGCGCGCGCCAATGGCTTCAACCAGGTGGTCAATGGTGTGGGGATGACGCTCGCCATCCTGATTGCCGGCTGGGTCGCGGAGACGATCGGCGTTTCAAACACCGTGATGCTGGGCGCGGGTATTGCCGTGCTCGGCATCGCGCCGCTGCTGACGCCGCATCTCCTGTCGATCCGGGAAGAGCCGGCCGGGCAGGATGAGGCGGGCGCTGCACTGGCGGCGGATTGAAAAAGGCCCGGAAGAGAAATCTTCCGGGCCTTTCATTTTCAAAGTCTGAGAGAGCCTAGGCGCGCGCAACCGCGGTGACGTCGCCATGGCAGTTCTTGTAGCGCTTGCCCGAGCCGCAGGGGCAGGGGGCGTTGCGCGGCGTCGAGGCCCAGGCGGCGGGCGGTGCGCCCGCCTGCTGTTGCGGCGGCGCGGCTTGTGCCGGCGCTGCTTGCGGGCGCGAGGCCATCTGTTGCGGGGGCGGCTGGTTGGCGTCGCCGGCATTGGCGCCCGGAGGCGCTTCGGTGACGAACTGGCCGCGCATCAGCACGCGGGTGACGCCCGAGCGAAGATCGGCGAGCAGGCGTTCGAACAGCGTGAAGGCTTCGTTCTTGAACTCGTTCAGCGGGTCGCGCTGGGCGTAGCCGCGCAGGTGGATGACCGAACGCAGCTGGTCGAGATGCCAGAGGTGTTCACGCCAGCGCGTGTCGACTTCCTGCAGCAGGACCTGCTTCTCGAGCCAGCGCATCCGCTCCTCGCCGACGGCGGCAGTCTTGCGGGCGTAGTATTCGTCGGTCGTCTCGATCAGCTTGTTCGCGACTTCCTGCGTGGCGGCGCCTTCCTCGGCGGCCCATTCCTTCACCGGCAGGGCGAGGCCAAGCACGTCGGCGATCTCTTCGGAGAGTTCGGCGATGTTCCACTGATCCTGGTAGGCCTTCTCCGGCATGTGGCGCAGGCACATGTCGTTGATCAGCTGGTGGCGCATTTCCTTGACGGTGTCGGCCACGCTGGAAGCACGCATGAACTCGATGCGCTGTTCGAAGATGGCCTTGCGCTGGTCGTTGGTGACGTCGTCGAACTTCAGCAGGTTCTTGCGGATGTCGAAGTTGCGCTGTTCGACGCGCTTCTGCGAGGTTTCGAGCGCCTTGTTCATCCACTTGTGGGTGATGGCCTCGTCTTCCTTGATGCCGAGGCTGCGCATGATGCTGTCGAGGCGTTCGGCGGCGAAGATGCGGAGCAGGTCGTCTTCAAGGCAGATGTAGAATTTGGAGCGGCCCGGGTCGCCCTGACGGCCGGTACGGCCGCGCAGCTGGTTGTCGATGCGGCGGCTTTCGTGGCGCTCGGTGGCGAGCACGTAGAGACCGCCGGCGGCCAGCGCTTCGGCGCGCTTCGCAGCGATGTCGGCCGAGATTGCATCGTGCAGGGTCTTGGTTTCTTCCTCGGTCAGTTCACGACCGAGCTGCTGGACCTTCGCTGCAGTTTCTTCCTCGATACGCATGTCGAGGTTGCCGCCGAGCTGGATGTCAGTGCCGCGGCCGGCCATGTTCGTCGCGACCGTCACGGCGCCCGGCACGCCGGCCTGCGCGATAATGTGGGCTTCACGCTCGTGGTGACGGGCGTTGAGAACCTGGTGCGGAATCTTCTCGACCGAGAGGAGGTTCGAGAGGACTTCCGATTTCTCGATCGACACCGTGCCGACGAGCACCGGCTGCTTGCGGCGCACGCAGTCGCGGATGTCGGCGATGATCGCCTTGTATTTCTCTTTGCCGGTCCGATAGACGACGTCGTCCTCGTCGATCCGCTTGATCGGGCGGTTGGTCGGAATCTCGGTGACTTCCAGCTTGTAGATGTCCTGGAATTCGGCCGCCTCGGTCGAGGCCGTGCCGGTCATGCCCGACAGCTTGTCGTACAGGCGGAAGTAGTTCTGGAAGGTGATCGAGGCGAGTGTCTGGTTCTCGGGCTGGATCTTGGTTTTCTCTTTCGCCTCGATCGCCTGGTGGAGACCTTCGGAGAGGCGGCGGCCCTGCATCATGCGGCCGGTGAACTCGTCGATGAGCATCACTTCGCCGTTCTTGACGATGTAGTCCTTGTCCTTCTGGAACAGCTTGTGGGCGCGCAGCGCCTGGTTCGCATGGTGGACGAGGGTGATGTTGGCGGGCTCGTACAGCGAGCCCTGCAGGATGCCGGCCTGCACCATCAGTTCTTCGATCTTCTCGTTGCCGCTTTCCGAATACACGACCGAGCGCTGCTTCTCGTCGAGCGTGTAGTCTTCCTTGTCGAGCTGCGGGATGATCGCGTCGATCTGCTGGTAGAGTTCCGAGCGGTCGTCCGTCGGGCCCGAGATGATGAGCGGCGTGCGGCTTTCGTCGACGAGAATGGAGTCGACCTCGTCGACCATCGCGAAGCGGTGGCCGCGCTGCACCATGTCGGCCAGCGAGTACTTCATGTTGTCGCGCAGATAGTCGAAGCCGAATTCGTTGTTGGTGCCGTAGGTGATGTCACAGGCGTATGACGCGCGGCGTTGGGCGTCGTCGAGGCCGTGAACGATCTTGCCGACCGACATGCCGAGGAAGCGATAGACCTGACCCATCCAGTCCGCGTCGCGGCTGGCCAGGTAGTCGTTGACGGTGATGACGTGGACGCCCCGGCCTTCCAGGGCGTTCAGATAGACGGGCGCCGTTGCGACAAGCGTCTTGCCCTCGCCGGTGCGCATCTCGGAAATCCCGCCCTTGTGCAGGACCATGCCGCCGATCAGCTGGACGTCGAAATGACGCAGGCCGAGGGTGCGTTTTGACGCCTCACGGACGGTCGCGAATGCCTCGGGAAGGATATCGTCCAGCTTGGCGCCGTTGGCGACCTGCTGGCGGAAGTC
>DAIRES010000249.1:2876-4349 GCA_036795465.1 Hyphomonadaceae bacterium | reverse complement strand
AAGCCTCGGCCCCTTGAGCGGGCATGCGCCGGACGCGTGATGGGCGTCACAAGCAGACGTAGCGCCGGCGACGCCACCCGCGAGATGCATTGGGAGATGCCGGCGCCTTCACCGTTTCAGGAGGCAGACATGTGGAAACGGATTTGCCGAGCCGGAGGGCGTCGCTTACGATAGCGGATGGCAGAAAATGACGACGAGAACTGGTACGGCGTAAAAGGTGCGCAGATTCATGCCGCCCTTCGGTATCCGATTGTCTCTGCGTACGAGTTCGAGTTCCTCAAGCAGGAGGAAGTCGTTCGCGAACGGATCGACAATTGCACGGTCTATCTGATCGTCCAGCGTCGGCTCACCTATTTCGACAACGTCGTCGCGGAGGACGGAGAGCTAAGATTCGAGATCGCGGACGGACTTCATACTCCCGTCCAATGCCGTGTTGGGCTGACCGAGATCGGATTGTGCGGGCCGGGCGAAGAGGTTGAAGTTGAAGTTCAGTTCTACAAGGCGAACCCGGACACAGCGCAACCTTATCGGGACGTGGGCGGACTTCGCGTCAAAAAGGCAGACGGGACATTCCTTGTCTGGTGGACGCCGCAGAAATTTCTCTACGAAGTAATGGTCAACCGGCTGACCGCAGATGTCGTCGGGGACGCATACGGCTTCTTGGATTTTCGTGTCCACTACATCGGCCAAGCCTTCTCTCAGAAAGTCTGGAAGCGACTGACCGGCCATGAAAAGATGCAAAGCATCCTCACACGGGAAGGACCGATCGGCGCCTCAGCAGAAGCGCGCGCGCCATTTGAGATCTCCCTGATGTTGCTCGATATCGTCGGGCTGACGGAGGCATGCGAGTTCCCACATACGGGCCATTTGGATCGCCCGGGCTACGCGCCCATCCGACATCGCCTGGATGATGACGACGCCGTCGTTACTTTCGTGACTCAGCAGTTCGTTTCGCATCGTGATGCGGCGCTCACGCGCGAACTGGAAGCGCTGCTCATACGGAGCTTGCAACCGTCTTATAACGAAACCCTGTTTGCGAACTATCCGAACATCACCGGCGGAATGCGCTCAAAGGGATACACATGGACCGACATAGTCCTCGAGCAGACACCGGCGCTTCTCTTCACGGATCACCACCCTCTCACCCTACTGAATAAAGTGCTGAATGCGGTGAGCGAGTGAGGCGGAAGCCCGTCGCTTGCGACAGGGATTGTAACCCGAAGGGCCGAGACCACTTGGCTCGGGGCGAAGCCTAAAGCCCGGCCCGCGAAGCGGGGTCGCCAGACCTGTCTTGCCTGCTCTCGCGAAATCTGAGAACTTTCTCGCATGCGTACCCACGCTTCCCCCCTCCAACGGGAAAGCACTTAACGTGCAGGGCTCAACGACAGCGAACTCACCATCCGAACATTCGCAAAAGGAGGGACTGTGAAAATCATGCTCGAATGGAAAGTTCACAATGAAACTGTCTGCATC
>DAIRES010000249.1:0-2776 GCA_036795465.1 Hyphomonadaceae bacterium | reverse complement strand
AGGGACTGTGAAAATCATGCTCGAATGGAAAGTTCACAATGAAACTGTCTGCATCGATCCCAAAACTGAAATCTCAAGCCAAGCGTAAGGCCAAGGAGGACGGCATTCTTCTCGCCGAAGCTTTGAATCACATCGCCAAGCGCGAGGGGTTCGACAGCTGGAGCCTTCTGGCGCGGAAGTTCGAGGAGCACGAGGCGGCTCAGCGCCAAGAGCTGCCCAAGACGATCACCGAGCTGCCGCTCACCGGTTTCCTCCGAAAGGAAGCTGTGTCGACCGCCAACGAGGCCTTCGCGCGGGCGCTGGGCCGAATGGAGGCCCGCAACCCGCGGGACGCCAGACGGACCTGGGACGCGGAAGCCTATGTCGACAGAGTCCTCACGCCGGACATGCTGCCCATCGACACCGATTACGCGCTCTCCCTGTTCGAGTCTTTCATCGTCATGGAAGCCATCGATGCTGCGGTCGATGCCGATGCCGAAGACTAAACGCTGATCTGGTCGCTCCCGGAGCGATCCGGAGGCGACTGACTTCGCGGTCTCGCGCGTTCCATGGCCGTGACGTAGAAGGAGTTCGAAAGGGCAATCCACATGTGCGGACGCATCCTTCAAGTTTCGACACCGGAAGAAATGGCCGCGCATTTCGGGTGCGCCCCGCCCCTCCCCAACGCCGAGCCGCGCTACAACGGTTCGCCATCCCAGCGTTTCATGGTCATCCGATTCAATCCCGAGATGCGGGAGCGTCGGCTCGACATGCTGGAATGGGGACTGCTTCCCTCATGGGAGAAGGACTCGAAATCGGCCTACAAGCGGATCAATGCGAAAGCGGAAACTGTCGACACGCTCCCCAGCTTCCGCGCCGCTTTCAAGGATCGCCGATGCCTGGTCCCAGTCGATGCGTTCTACGAGTGGAAAGGCGACAAGCCCGGCCATAAGCAACCTCACGCGCTAGCGCGCCGGGACCACAAACCATTCGCGGTCGCCGGCCTGTGGGAGAACTGGAAGGACCCGGTGACCGACACGTGGCGCCGAACCTTCTGCGTCATCACCTGCCCCGCCAACACGATGGTCGGTCTGATCCATGACCGGATGCCGGTTATCCTGCACGAGGCGCAGTACGCCGCCTGGCTGGGCGAAACACCTACAAACCCTGCCGATCTCAAGGGGATGCTCAACCCCTACCCGTCCGGTCTGATGACCATGTGGCCCGTCGACCGGAAGATGAGCAACTCGCGCTACCAGGAATCCGATGCCGCTGACCCTGTCGGTGACGAAGAGTTTGCCGACGATTGAGGTTCCGGAGGCGCGGGCGGGCGTCAGTTTGTCTCGACACCTACCCGCGTTTGGCTTTCTGGGCGCGTCGCGCGTGTCTGTTTCTTGAAAATGGTTGAGGCGCCTTGCGGCCTGCCAGCCTCTGTATAAGCGCCTGCTGAAAGGCTTCGTAGATCGGCTTCAGTCTTTCTATTTTATGTCCGTGCGAGAACTGCCACCCGGCCCATATGCCAGCGAAACGGGCGCCATGCTTAAGCAGCGTGCCCTGAGGCGAAGGAGACAGATGGAAGAAGCGGGTGGAGGTGAACCACAGCGGGATGCCGCTCAGGAACTCCAGTCTGACATTAGGCTCGAACTTCCAGACCCCGGCACGCGCAGTCGGAAAGGCGCTACCGTCAAGGCGACGCGAAGATACTCTTACAACCGCCAGCGGTTCGGCCTTCCCTTCGATGCTCTGATAGGGATTCCAATCCGGGTAGCTCGCAAACTCCGTCAGGACCGACCACACGCGTTCGGGCGGTGCTGCTAGATCGATCTCTATCGATATCTCCGCCATGATCTCAACTCACGCGGCGCATGCTTGGCATAACCCGCGCACTTCGATGACGGCGCTGCGCATCTTGAAATTCACACCCGAGACTTCTTGAGCCAGCTTCTTGTAGGCCTCACCAGCATGGAGTTCACCAGCAGAGCCGCACCCTTCGCACAGCAGGAACACCGCTGCGTGGCCATGATCCCAGTGCCCGCAAGCCACATATGCGTTGAGACTTTCAATCCTGTGGGCGAGTCCTGTCTCGATCAAAAACTCCAGGGTGCGATAGATCGTTGGAGGATTAGCCGATCGGTCATCGCGCAGCTTCTGCAACATGTCATAGGCCTTGATCGGGCGATCAGCCTCAAGCAGGAAGGTCAGCACCATCTTGCGAAGCGGCGTCAGGGCGCCGCCTCGCTTGCGGCAGAGGTCTTCAGCTTCGCGCAATGCTTCGGCGAGTTGAGCTGGACCGCAGCCAAGGTGGGAAAGCGACCTGTCCTTCATGTGGACCCGATATCTCGGTAGCCAAGCAGACGAAGCGCGTTGAAAACAACGACCAGTGTCGAGCCTTCATGGGCGAGGACGGCGGGCCCAATCCCCAAGCCGAAGATTGTCGCCGGAACCAGCACGCCGACGACGCCGAGGCTGACATAGAGATTTTGCCTTATGATCCGGCTGGTTTGCCGGCTCAGTCCAACTGCAAATGGAAGGTGCGCCAGATCGTCAGCCATCAGTGCGACGCCGGCGGTCTCCAGAGCAACGTCAGACCCGGCGGCGCCCATTGCGACGCCAACGGTCGCGGTCGCCATGGCCGGCGCGTCGTTGACGCCATCCCCGACCATCGCAACTTTCTCCTGGTCACGAATCTTGGTGATCGCGGCAACTTTGTCTTCCGGCAGAAGATTGCCCCAGGCTTCGTCAAGGCCGACGCTCCGCGCGACCGCATCCGCCACGTTCTGATTGTCGCCGGAGATCA
>DAIRES010000248.1:0-4365 GCA_036795465.1 Hyphomonadaceae bacterium | reverse complement strand
TCGCCGAAGCGCATCCAGGCGATGTCGTCGCCGATCGTCTCGGCTTTCCAGCCCTTGAGCGTCGGTTCGAGCATGGCGAGGTTGGTCTTGCCGCAGGCCGACGGGAAGGCGGCGGTGATGTATTTCACTTCGTTTTCGGGCGAGGTGAGCTTGAGGATGAGCATGTGCTCGGCCAGCCAACCCTCATCGCGCGCCATCACGGAGGCGATGCGGAGAGCGTAGCATTTCTTGCCGAGGAGAGCGTTGCCGCCATAGCCCGAACCGTACGACCAGATCTCGCGGGTTTCGGGATAGTGGACGATGTACTTGTCTTCGTTGCAGGGCCACGGAACGTCCTTCTGGCCAGCGGCAAGCGGCGCGCCGAGCGTGTGGACGGCGGGAACGAAGAAGCCGTCATCGCCCATCTGTTCAAGAGCGGCGCGGCCCATGCGGGTCATGACGCGCATCGAGATGGCGACGTAGCCAGAGTCCGTGATCTCGACGCCGAGGGCGGAAATCTTCGAGCCGAGCGGGCCCATGCAGAACGGCACGACGTACATCGTGCGGCCCTTCATGCAGCCATCGAACAGGCCGGCGAGCTTGGCGCGCATTTCGGTCGGGTCGGCCCAGTTGTTCATCGGGCCGGCGTCGATCTGCTTTTCCGAGCAGATGAAGGTGCGGCTTTCGACGCGGGCGACGTCTTTCGGATCCGAGGCGGCGTAGAAGGAGTTGGGGCGCTTGGCCGGATTGAGGCGCTTGAGCGTGCCGAGGGCGATGAGTTCAGCCGTGAGTTGTTCGAACTCGGCATCCGAGCCATCGCACCAGTGAATGCGATCCGGCTTGGTGAGCGCGGCGATCTCCTTGACCCACGCGACGAGTTTCGCGTGTTTCGTCGGCGCGGGTTCGAGGCCCGGGATCGCCGAACCTTGTTCGCCGAGGTCCTTGGCAGCCCGTACCAGAGCTTCGCTCGTCTTCATCTCAGCAATTCCCACAACTACCCGCCCAATCCATGGACCCGGGGAAGGGGCTCGACGGCCCTGCCTCCGAATCCGCTGCGAGCGACGCGATGCGCCGCCCTACGAAAACTTCATTCCATCAGCAGGACTTGTGCCAACCTGACGCCCTTACCTGCGCGTTCTGGACCACGATTCCCGGGGCCAGAAGAGTGCGCGAGCCGGACGCGCTAAGACAGGGATGCCGGCGAACCCTTGTTAACAAAAAATCTACTCCCGGACGCGCCACTTGGCATCCCCCATGCGAGGTGTTCGCAGCCGTGCCCAATTACCCAGCCAAGGCTTGCGTCGTCGAGTGAAATCTATGCGCCCGTGTCGCCGCGCCGCAGCACTGACACGGTCTTTATCACCGCTTGGCGAGCGAATTCCGGGCGGTTTCAGCGCAATTAGCGTGACCTTGCGGAACACACATTCCCGTTTGACGCGACAGTTTAGAATTGTTGCGCCGCAGCAGGCGACCGTGACTTTTCACAGATCAATGATCACAGACCGCAGTCCCCGGATTTTTGCCGCGCGGCGGCAAGCTGGCGGCCGGTCTTGTCGGTGAGGCCGGTGACGAGAATCGACAGGCCGTCGGCGACGAGGTCGTTGTACTCGGCGCCGTCACGGTCTTCCCAGTAAACCGTGTCGAGGCTGGTGGCGCGGGGGCCATTGGTTCCGAAGGCGCTTTCGACGCCGCGAGCGGCGAGGGCCCGCCAGAGTTGCGGGTCGGGCTGTTCGATACCCGTCCACGCGATGAGGTTTTCGGGTTTGACGCCGGCGGCGATCAGGCGATCCAGGCGGGCCGCGCTGTCGATGGTGGCGGTGATGACGAGATCGGAGTTCTGGCGGTGGACGTCGGCGGCCTGGTCGTCGGTGTAGGTGATGAGGAAGACGTTGTTCTCGGCTTTCGCGGCGCGGACGGCGGCGATGACGGGGGCGAACGAGGCGGAGCGCTTCTTGTCGAGCTCGAGGATCGCGCCGGTTTTCACGGCCCATTCCAGCGCGGCCTCAAGCGTGGGCGGGCTGAAGGTGGTTAGCTTCGTGCCGGTTTCGAGCTTGAGCGACTGGATATCCTTGAGCGTGTGATCGATGACGAGGCCCGTGCCGGTGGTGGTGCGGTTGAGGTCGTCGTCGTGCATCAGGACGAGCTTGCCGTCCTTGGTTTCTGCGATGTCGACTTCCAGCACTCTGGTGCCGGCAGCGTAGGTGCGGGCGAAGGTTTCGATGGCGTTTTCGGGGTAGTCGCGGGTGGGGCCGCCGCGATGGCCGATGAGCAGGACGCCGCCGGATTGCCGCACGCAGTCAAGCCGGGCGGAGAGCGCGGCGCCCGAGGAGGCGGTCGCTGGTAGGGCGGGCGAAAGGGTGGTTGGAGCTGGGCTGGCGGCGGGCGCCTCGGTTGAGGCGGAGGCGGTGGGGTCGGCCGGTTCGCCGCAGCCGGTTGCGACAAAAAACCCAGTGAGAACCGGCATTACAAACGCTGCTCTCATGTTTCTGAACCTTGAAAGAATTGCCGCCGCACGTGACGGCGTCTAGAACTGTCGCCAATAGCGCAACTGAAGCGCGAACGGGAGGCGGTCGATGGTGTTTGGATTTGGCAAGGGCAAGCAGGAAACCAAGGCAGCGGCGCCCGCGCCCACCCCGGCCCCCGTTCAGGCGGCGGCCAAGCCGGTTGCGCCCGGGGTTGCTTCTGCTGCGCCTGCCGCTGCTTCGTCGATCCAGCGCGGCTGGATGCCGGGCCAGATGCAAGACTGGAAGTTCACCGTCAACAAGGTGATCGAGCACGCTCATATCAACCACGGCTCGCGCGAAGTTGTGACGCGTTCGGTCGAAGGCCCGATCGTTCGTTCGAATTATTCGGAGCTCTACTGGCGCGCCCGCAAGTGCTCGAACGCGCTTCTGGCCGACGGCGTTCAGAAGGGTGACCGGATCGCCACGCTGGCCTGGAACACGCAGCGCCATATCGAGACCTGGTATGGCACGATGTGCATCGGCGCCGTCCTGCACACGCTGAACCCGCGCCTGTTCCCGGAACAGATCGCCTGGATCATCAACCACGCCGAAGACACGCACGTCTTCTACGACATCACGTTCCAGCCGATCATCGAGGCGATCAAGGACAAGGTGCCGAGCGTCAAGCATTGGATCGTGCTGACAGATGCGGCGCACAAGCCGCAGTCCGGTATCGCGAACCTGCGCACGTATGAGGAATACATTGGCGGCCAGTCGACCGACGTTGTGTGGGGCGACTTCCCGGAAGAGACGGCGTGCGGCCTCTGCTACACGTCGGGCACGACGGGCGATCCGAAGGGCGTGCTGTACTCGCACCGCTCCAACGTCATGCACACGATGATCGGCCTGCAGAAGGATGCGATCGGGATCGGCGCGGCCGACACGACGCTGCCGGTGGTGCCGATGTTCCACGCCAACGCATGGGGCCTTGCCTTCTCCGGCCCGGCGACCGGCTCGAAGCTGGTTCTGCCCGGCGCGAAGATGGACGGCGAGTCGATCTATGAGCTGCTGGAGAACGAGAAGGTCACGTTCACGGCGGCTGTGCCGACCGTCTGGCTGATGCTGCTGCAGTATCTTGAGTCCACCAACAAGAAGCTGCCGCACCTCAATCGCGTCGTGATCGGCGGTTCGGCTGTGCCCGAGCGCATCCTGCGCGCGTTCGAAGAGAACTATCAGGTCGAAGTGGTGCATGCCTGGGGCATGACCGAGATGAGCCCGCTGGGTTCGCTTGGCTCCATGACGGCTGGTGTTCTCGAGCAGGACCACGACACCATCATCAAGTACAAGCTGAAGCAGGGCCGTCCGCCGTTCGGCGTCGAGATGAAGATCATCGACGATGAGGGCAAGGAGTTGCCGCACGATGGCAAGTCGGCGGGACGCCTGGTCGTGCGCGGACCGGCGATTTCCAAAGCCTACTTCAAGAATGCCGGCGGCGAGATTCTCGACAAGGAAGGCTTCTTCGACACGGGCGACGTCGCGAACATCGACGAGCTTGGCTACATGCAGATCACCGACCGCGCGAAGGACGTCATCAAGTCCGGCGGGGAGTGGATCTCGTCGATCGACATCGAGAACTTCGCGGTTGGCCACCCGGCCGTGGCGAACGCTGCAGCCATCGGCCTGCCGCATCCGAAGTGGGATGAGCGTCCGCTGCTGATCATCGAGCTGAAGCCGGGACAATCGGCTTCGCGCGAAGACCTGCTGAACTACCTGAACGGCAAGATCGCGAAGTGGTGGATGCCGGACGACGTGGTGTTCACCGACAAGATCCCGCTGGGCGCAACCGGCAAGATCAACAAGCTCGCGCTGCGTGCGACGTTCAAGGACCACAAGCTGCCGTCGATCCAGGCGGCTGAATGAGCGAGGCTACGGGGGAACGCCG
>DAIRES010000247.1:0-4391 GCA_036795465.1 Hyphomonadaceae bacterium | reverse complement strand
GCCTTCTCGTCCGGCAACCACGCGCAAGGCGTCGCCGAAAGCGCGAACATACTCGGCCTGAAGGCCACCATCGTCATGCCGGCGGATGCGCCCACCGCAAAAATCGAAAGCACCCGCCGTCGTGGCGCAACCGTGCGCCTCTACGATCGCGTCAATGAAAGCCGCGAAGCCATCGCCGCTGAAATTGCCGAGAAGACGGGCGCCACCACGATCCGCCCGTTCGACGATGGCTGGATCATGGCCGGGCAGGGCACAACCGGCCTCGAAGCTATCAACGATGCGGCAACGCTCGGCGTCACATTCGGTAGCCTAATCTGCAACGCTTCCGGCGGCGGTCTTCTCTCCGGCATCGCAACGGCTTTCGAGGCGCGCTCACCCGCCACCGAAGTCTGGGCCGCCGAGCCCGCTGGACATGACGACACCATCCGCTCGCTGGCCGCAGGGCACATCGTCTCGAACGATCCCGGCTACCGCTCCATCGCAGATGCTCTGCTCACGGCCGAACCCGGCATCCTGCCCTTTGAGGTCCACAAGAAGCGTCTCAAGGGCGGGTTCACCGCCACCAACGACCAGCTGCTGGATGCAATGAGCTTCGCCTTCCACCACCTCAAGCTGGTGGCCGAGCCCGGCGGCGCGTGTTCGCTCGCCGCCCTGCTCAACAATCGCGCCCACTTCGCCAGCCGCGGCCCGATCCTCGTCGTTCTCAGCGGCGGCAATGTCGATGCGGATATGTTCTCACAAGCCATAGCCAGAACCCCGCCGGCCTAGACGATCAGTCCAGTCCCGCCGGAAACGCGGGCAGGGCGGCGACGTCTTCGGGAACGTGTTGGCGAACCAGCTTCGCGTTATTGTCGCGCTGCAGCGCTTCTACCTTGTCCATCGAGCGCAGCGTTTCCGCCTTGTCCGTATTGTTCGCCGGAACGGTGCGCAGCTTCTGAGCGTCAGCCAGATGCCACATGTCGCCTGCGAGCAGCACATTGCCCGTGTTCTTCAGTTCCAGCAGAAGCACGCGATGACCCGGCGTGTGACCGTGCGCGGCAATCATCGTAACGCTGCCATCACCGAACACGTCAAAGTCCTTCCCGTCCTCGATCAGTTGCGTCTTCGCGTTCTCCAATTGCGAATAGAACTGGAAGGCTGGGGCCTTGCGTGCGTCCGGCCTGAACATCCAGTCACGCTCCTCCCGATCCACGATCCATGTCGATCCCGCGAACAGGTTGGCCTCGCCGACATGGTCGTAATGGCTATGTGAGATCGCGAAATACTCGATGTCCGCCGGCTTGAGGCCCAGCTCCGCCAATTGCGGCTCCAGCAGCTTCGCACGATACGTCATGATCGCGAGCGTCTGGCCCGGTGCTGTCGCCATCGAAGGCGGGATGCCAGCGTCCCATACCATATCGCCCTGCGGATGACGGATCAGGAAGCAAGGATCCGAAAGCTTCCCCGGCTTCCCGTCATACTCGTGGTTCGGCGAGAACATCCCCGTGCTCTTCATCTCGAACGCGCCGCAATCCAGGGCGTAGAGCTTCGCGCCACCTGCGGGAGCAGGCGCCGTCGCGCACGACGCAGCAAGCAGGGCAAGCGCTGAAAGGCCAATGAGCTTCATGAATGAGTCCTCCCGGGGAGATCGTAACACAGCATTTGCGCAGCCCAACCCCGCATTGGCCTGCTCGCTCCATGCTCCCTTGCGCGCTTTCGGAAGACGGTTGAATGTCGGTGCGCAGCATTGATCGGGAGGCGAGCATGTGGAAAATCCTTTTCCTTGTCGCCTCCGTCCTGTTCGCCGCGCCCGCAGTCTGCGCCGACCCGATCGACGATCTCGTTCGCAGCGAAATGGCGGCGCGACATATTCCGGGCCTCACCTTCGCAATCGTCAGGGATGGCGCGATAGTCGATACGCGGTCATACGGAAGCGCCAATCTCGAATTGAACGCGCCAGCGAGGAGCGACACCGTTTACGCGATCGGTTCGATCACAAAATCCATGACGGCAATTGCAACGCTGAAACTCGTCGAAGCCGGGCGGGTGAATCTGTCCGATTCCATTCTCGTCCACGTACCTGCCGCGCCCGATACGTGGAAGTCCGTCACCGTCGTCCATCTGCTCGCCAACACCTCTGGCATACCGGACATCGTCGATAGTCCGTGCGGCATCCAGGCCTCCGCCGATTACACGACGATGGACGCCGTACGCGAAGCCGCCTGCCTTCCACTGATGTTCCAGCCGGGCGAACGCTTCAGCTACTCCAACACCAACTTCCTGCTGCTCAGCCTCCTGATCGAGCGCGTGACCGGCCAGCCCCTCGGCCAGGTCTTCGCCGATACGATCTTCACGCCGCTCGGCATGAGCAGCACACGCATGGTCGACTATCGCACGATCATTCCCAATCGTGCCAAGGGCTATTTCTGGACCGGCCAGGCGCACGTGAATGTCGCCGACATGGACCCGGCTGTCGAAGCCGGCGCCGGCGGCGTGATTTCCACGGCTGGCGACATGGCGAAGTTCATCCTCGCTCTCGGCGATACGCAATTGTTGACCGCGAAAACCTGGGCGTTGGGATGGACTGCGCCTCCGGTCCGCACCGGAAACACCCCTTACGCATTTGGCTTTGGCGTAACACCTTACGAAGGGCACAAGCGCGTGGGTCATAACGGCGCTGCGCCGGGCTTTGCCTCGTCCTACGCATGGTTCCCCGAAGACCGCGTCGGGATCATTCTGCTCTCGAACGGTTACGAAGAACCCCACGGCCGCTCTGTGATGGGCCTGACCAACGCAATCGCCGCCAGATATTTCGACTAACCGCTCTCTACCTCGGCCTTCCGCGCTTCAGGTCATCCGACAGCTGGATGTCAACCGGCCCGCCAGCCAGCCTGTGGCGATAGACCTGCGTATTCTCCAGCACCCGCTGCACATAGTTGCGTGTTTCAGCAAACGGAATGCTCTCGATCCAGTCCACCGGATCGACGCCGCCACGCGGATCGCCGAAATCGTTGATCCACTGCCGCGCCCGGCTTGGTCCGGCGTTGTACGCCGCCGCCGCAAGAATGTACGAGCCGCCGAAGTTATCGACCAGATCGTCGAGGAAGCCGCGCCCCAGCCGCAGATTGTATTGCGGGTCATCGGTCAGCCAGCTCTGCTTGAACGGCAGGCCCACCTTCTTCGCTTCCGCCTGTGCATAGCGCGGGATCATCTGCATCAGCCCCCGCGCATCCGCGCCGGAGATAGCCCGCGCATTGAACTCGCTCTCCTGTCGCGACAGCGCCAGAACCAGCGCCGGTTCCGCCGACCCTGTCCGTGGGCTTGTCGGCAACGACATCAGCGGGAACACCGCATCCGGCGCCACAAGTCCGCGGCCCAGCCCCGCCTTGGCGCCACGCACAGCGGCCCGCATTTCCAGATAGCCGGCGGCGACGTCGAACAGCATCTGGTGCTCGTTCGGCGTTTCCATCACGTCATCCAGCGCGAACGAGAACCGCTCGAAGCTGGCCAGCCGGCCCGTCTCCGCCAGCAGGATGGCGGCGCGCACCGGCGTGCGCTTCGCAAACGCCGCGCGCTCTTCGTCGGTCGGCTGCGCGGGCAGGGCGAAGGAGATCTTGATCGCCTCCGGCATCTGCTGGCGCACCTTCTCGGCCGCCAGCTGGCCATAGAACACGTACGGATATTTCGATGCGGCGATATACGCTTCCTGCGCCTCGGGCACGCGTCCCAGCTTGGTCAGCGCCTCGCCCAGCCAGTACTGCGCCCGGCTGACGGAGATCGGCGTCGCCACACCGGCGCCAAACACGCGGAAGTGGTTCTCGGCCTTCGCGGCATCTCCCAGCTTTTCCAGGGCCAGCCAGCCCGCCATCCACTCGGCGTCGCGAAACGCCTCGCCCGTCAGCAGGCCATGTCCCGCCGCCAGCTGATACGCCTTCTGGTAATCGCGCTCGCGGATCATGCGGCGCATCACGGACTGCTTCTCGCTCCAGATATCCTCGCGCCCCACGGCCGGCGCGTGCTCGCCATTGATGCGCAGCAGATAGCTCAGCTCATCGGATTGCCGTCCCTTCCGCTCCGCCCAGCGCGCGCGGTCATACAGCAGGCCCGCATCGTCCATGTACTCGACCGGCACGGCGTTCACTGTCTTGTCGACGTTCTTGCTGTTCTTCATCAGCGCGATCCGCGCCTCGATCAGCTTCTTCCGTCCTGCGCTCATCTTGGAAAACAGAGCCTGCGCGCTCTGCGTGTCGCCCCGCCACAGGAACATGTCGGCCCGCGCGAAGTGATCTTCCGCTGTCAGGTCGCCGCCATACTGTACCTGCATCGTACCCGACGCCGCGCTCGACATCGGCCGTGTCCGCCACGCCTCGCGGATCACGCGCACCATATCCTCGCGCTTGGCCTGACTGTTG